>JAJYWA010000171.1 GCA_021791755.1 Actinomycetes bacterium
AACGCCCCCTTCTACGGCTCTATGGGGGACAAGCACCTTAACGCGCCGATAGTCGGCATGGCGTCTACCCCTGATGGGAAGGGGTACTGGTTCGTAGCATCAGACGGCGGCATATTCAGCTTCGGGCATGCGAAGTTCTACGGCTCGATGGGGGACAAGCACCTGAACGCGCCGATAGTCGGCATGGCATCTGACCCGGCGACCGGAGGCTACTGGTTCGTAGCCTCGGACGGTGGCATCTTCAGCTTCAACGCCCCCTTCTACGGCTCTATGGGGGACAAGCACCTTAACGCGCCGATAGTGGGCATGGCCTCTACCTCGGACGGGAAGGGCTACTGGTTCGTGGCCTCGGACGGTGGCATCTTCAGCTTCAGGGATGCGAAGTTCTACGGCTCGATGGGGGATAAGCACCTGAACGCGCCGATAGTGGGCATGGCAGCCAGTTAGCGCCTATTTCCACGCAGGGGATTCACCGCAACATTGAGGGTCGGAAGTCTCAGGCGAACTCGAAGCGGAGCTTCTTTTCACCCCACCAGGGGATGGGGGTGTCGGCCGGGAAGGTAGCCTGGCGCAGCACCGGTGAGTAGGCGCGCCGTTCCAGGCGGACGGTGATGGCGTCGCTGGTGGTGATGATCTGGCCGGGGGGTCTCCAAGAAGCGGCGTTGGATGGTGTCGGGGGTCGCGTGGGCGTAGCCGGGAAGCCGGGCGCGCAGCGCGGCCAGCAGTGCTTGGGAGAGCACGGCGAGGATGACATCGAGGTCGACATTCAAGTTGACCGTGGAGGACAGCGCGTCGGCGCAGAAGGCGCGGATGATCTCGGCGAGGCGTTGTTCGATGGTCATCCGCCGGGCGCAGTGCTCGATCAGCGCTTTGACGGACAGCTCTCGCTCGTTGGTGATAATGACGGTAGGGGCGGGCCGGCCGAGCCCGGTGACGATCAGTTGGCCGACAGTGCCTGGGTAGCCGGTCAGCTTCACGGCAAGGTCTTCGTGGACCTTCGGCCGCTTGTCGGGGCCGGGGCGGTTCAAGGTGATCGTGGTGAGCTCAGCAGAGGTGAGCCGGTTGATGGACACCTCAAGCCTCAGGCACCGACCACTCTCAGTGGTGGACCTTCAGATCACCAGCGGTTCACGGGTGGCGGATTTCGGCGAGCAGGTCTGGCGGAAGTCAAGCGAGCGTGGTCATATCTCGGCTTCGAGCACCGCGTGCGAGAGTCCGGGAAGCACCGAGGTTGCTGGTATCTGAACAAGTGGCCGTCACCGCGGGTCATGGTCTCCATCAGGGCCAAGGTCAAGCAGCGCACGGCCCGCTACAGGGCGAGCTGGCCGCTGGATCAAGTTGTCGCCGACCTCAACCCCGTCCTGCGGGGTTGGTGCGCCTACTTCGCCGTGGGTAACTCCTCGGAGAAGTTCAGCGCTGTCGACTATTACGTACATCTGCGGATGGCTCGCCTTGCCAGCCCCAAACATGGGCTCCACGGACGGAACTGGGCTACCCGCTTTACTTACGGGTGGCTCACCGACCTGGGGATATACAGCCTCAGCGGGAAGGTGCGCTACTATGGGACTGCGTCTGCCTGATGGTGAACGATGCCCGAGAGCCGGATGAGTGGAGAACCTCATGTCCGGAATCGATAGGGGGCGGCTGGCAGAGCCAGCACCCATGGCGAGGCAGAACACGCACCCGTCGGGAAACCGACGGGACTGAGCCTGCCCGACCTAACGGTGACAGCCGAGCCAGCCGCCTACCTTACCTGAGGCCTGTGACTGGCTCCCCCCCGCCCGGATGCGATCGAAGATGGACTCGCGAGGCGACAACACCTCAAGAACGGCATGCTCGTGCTCTACGACGTCTCCTCGGCCGCGTTCGAAGACAGGTCTTGTCCGCTCGGCGCTCTCGGTCATCCCGAAGACGGCGTGCGCGGCCGGCTGCAGATCGTATACGGGTTTCTTGCGACCAAAGAGGGCATCCCTGTTGCCATTGAGGTCTTCAAAGGCAACACCGGCGATCCGGCCACCGTGGCATCCCAGGTGAGCAAGGTCAGAGAGCGGTTCTCGCTCTCCCACGTCTGTATCGTCCGGGACCGAGGGATGCTGAGCAAGGCCCGTTTGAGAGACGATGTCGTCCCCGCCTGGCTCGACTTCATAACCGCGCTGCGGTCACCGGAGATCAAAGCCCCGGTCGAAGCAGGTGCCATCCAGCTCGGCCTCTTCAATGAGACCGACCTGTTCGCGATAGCCCACCCCGACTACCCTGGCCAGCGCCTCGTAGCGTGCAAGAACCCCCTTCTCGCCGAGGAGCCGTTCAAGAAAGCGCGAGTCGTTCCTCCAAGCGACCGAAGCCGAGCTCTAAAAGATCGCTGGCGCCGTCTTCCGTAAGCGCCGTCCGCTCCGCGGCAAGGACAAGATCGCCCTTCGGGTCGGCAAGCAGATCAACCGGCGCAAGATGGCCAAGCACTTCATCCTCACGATCGAAGACGACTCCTTTGTGTTCCGGCGCGACGAGGAGAAGATCGCTGCCGAAGCCGCTGTAGACGGGATTTACGTGCGGCGCACGAGCGTCACAGATGACGTGATCGCACGAGACGAGGTGGTCTCGTCCTACAAGGCACTCTCCGGTGTCGAGCGGGTCTTTCGGGCCTTCAACTGCGACCTCGACATCCGTCCGATCTGCCATCGGCTCGAAAAGCGCGTGCGCACACACGTGTTCTTGCGCATGCTCTCCTACTACGTGAGCTTCCACATGGAACACATGCTGGCGTCGATGCTTTTCAAAGTCTTCATGACCTGGACGGTCACGATGCAGCACAGGAGGCTCGCGCGAGCCCGGTAGCTCCCGCCCAACGATCGCAGGAAGCTCTGAGGAAGATCCAGGCCAAGCGCACTGTGCGCAACCAGCCAGTGCACAGCTTTGAAACCCTGCTAGAAGACGTCGCCACCGTCACCGCCAACCGGATCCAGCCGATCTTCCCGCCTTCACGGTGATCACCACGCCGACTGCGATCCAGCGCCGAGCTTTCGAGCTGCTGGAGGTCTCTCACCGCGTCGGCTACGCGTAGTCAGTACTGCCACTCCCAGTCGGCGCGAAAGACCTGGTAGCTGCCAGGCTCGCCTGAGCCGCTGGGGGGAACTTCGGACTGACGGCGGAACCGCAATGCTATCTGGGGTAGATCATGACATCGCCACGAGGTAAGCCCAGGGGAGACCGCAACAATGGTCCCACGGAACTAAAGTACGAAGCGACGACTGGGATTCAATGAGAAGGAGCCATGATCGTGCCTAATGGAGTCGGAGGTGCTTCGCGCGAACTCTGCCGGAGTAGGAGATCTTGGCTTACGATCTCATATGCGGCGCTCGCCATGTTCTTGATAGCGCTCGTATCTCCGATCGCGGTTGCCGCAGCACCCTCGGCACGTTCGGGTACCTGGTCGATAGCGAAGCCCCCAGATGCCATCGGTGCCACGAAAACCTACCTCACCGGCGCCTCGTGTGTCTCGCCGAGCTTCTGTGTCGCATCCGGCACTTACTACAACGGCACTGCAGTTTCTCAGAACCTCCTCCTCACCTGGAACGGCAGCAGGTGGTCTCTTGACTCGTCTGCGTCGCTTTCCACGTCAGCGTCGCAGG
>JAJYWA010000172.1 GCA_021791755.1 Actinomycetes bacterium
CTTGTGGGGCTACTCGTGCGGGGTGACCTCTTCTCGAGAGATGGAGCGGCGCTGTTCGACCGACGTCGCCTTCCGCTACCTCTCTGCCAACCAGGCCCCCGACTACCGCTCGTCCGCCCGTGATCGCCGTCACAGCTGCCACCAGCCGCTCTGCGAAGCTCCGGAGGGCGTCCAGGCCATGGATCGAACCGGAACTCTAGGGTCGAACTCGCTCTTTCTCTCATGTGGGAACGGTTAGCCCCAGTCCGCCCGAGACGTCCTGGGGCTACGGGCTCGGTCGGGCGCTAGGGGGTAGGCGGCATCTCCGCAATTCTCGCCGTTCCCCTCAGGTTGTGAGTGCCCTTACTAGATCAAGTAAGTGACAGGCCCGGGGAGGACGAGGAAGAGGAGGCACCTTCCCGATTACGCGTCTCTACAGGTACGGATCGCTGGAGATGACGCCGTCCTCGGCGAACGCTGCCATCTATGCCACAGCGGTCGTCACGCAGTGACGCCGGGTAACAAACGGCTGGGGAAAATCGGGGCCGTCCCAACGCGCTCGGGGTCCTCCTGGCTTAATTGGGCTAGATGGACTTTGAGGAGTGGTACCGAGCAGCTCACCCGCGGGTGTTGGCTGCGCTCGTGGCCTATTGCGGCGACTACAGCGCCGCCAGCGAGGCGACCGACGAGGCGTTCGTTCGGGCCTTCTCACGTTGGGCCCGCGTCGGAGCGATGGCCTCTCCAGCCGGGTGGACCTTCGTCGTTGCCCGCAACGTCCTGCGCCGCGGAATAGCCCGCTCGGCTCGCAACCTCGTCGCCTGGTCGCATCAGAGCTCAGATGGCAGCCCAGTCGCGGTCGACGAGAGCGCACGGGTGGAGGCAGCTTTGGAGGTATCCCGAGCACTCGGACTCCTGACGCGGCGACAGCGCGACGTCGTGGTGCTCTATCACGGTTTCGACCTCACCCAGGACTGCGTAGCTGAACTGCTTGGCATCTCGCGCTCGACCGTCGCCACCACTCTGCTCGACGCTCGACGGGCACTCGGGCTACGCCTCGAACAGAAAGGAGAGACTTGTGTCTGACACCTTGGACCGGCTGCACGCGGTCGTAGAGGGCGGGCTCGGGAGCGCACCTCCCCTCGAGGAGCTTCGCCGGAGGGTCCGGCGCTCGGCCCTCACCCGGAGGGCACCCGTCATGGCGGCGCTGGCCGCGAGCGTCGTCGCAGCAGTCGTCATCGCGGTGGGTCACAGGCCGACGAACAGTCGAGTGGTGCCGAGCGCGCTGACGCACGCCGTCACCGAAGGGGTGACGCCGAAGGGATGGTCGCCGGTGGCATGGCGCAATGCCGAAGTGTCTGTCCCCGACGGCTGGCAGGTACCCCTCGGGCAGTCGTTCAGCTGCGGCACCCCGGCAGACCGGCTCTGGCTAAACCCAGGATTGTCGATGGCGGGCTGTCCGAACGTTGTTGACAAGGCTCCCTATGCCATCTTGAGGCCGCTCCTCCCCGGCACTTACCCGAAGGAGCACTGGGAGATCGTGAACGGGATGACCGTCTACTCGAACACCCGGATCCGCGATGGCCAGAGGACGCTCTATGAGTACGTGCCCTCACTAGGAGTCGAACTGCAGATGGCAAAGGCGCCGGGCACCACGGCGGGCGCTGTCGAGAGTCGGATCCTTGGCTCACTCAGCTACTCACCACGGATCGTCGCCCTCGAAAAGGGGCCAGTTCCCGAGGTGCCCGATGGCTGGCGTCGTCTGAGCTTCGAGGGACTCACTCTGGAGGTGCCACCCCGAGATGGGAAGCCAATGACCTACTCGCGGTACCCTGCGCAAGCCTGCGGCCCATACCCAACCATGGGCGATTGGGTGAACTTCGACACAGATACCAAGTATTTTGGCGGCGCTCCCTCCTGTGTCCCAGGCGGCTGGTCAGCAGGGGCATGGTCAAGGGCCGGTTCCGGGGTCGAGGTGGATGCCGTGCCCGGCCGGGTCGCCCTCGGCACGAGGTTTCCAGTCCTCGGGGCATGCTCGACTATCCACGGGTTGCGGGTATGTCCCTACACCGCTCCTGCCTACGACGTCCTCGATGTTCGCGTCTCTGGGGGCCATTTGCCTCATGCCTTTCTCGTCCAGATCGGACTCGCTGGGACCGGTATGACTGCTCGGACGATCCTGCACTCACTCCGAAAGGCCTAGATGTCCCACGGTCCGTAGCTCTCAAGCGGGGGCGTCAACGACCGATGGAGGCATGCGCCTACCCGATCGACGTGTCCTGGAGCGCCAAGGACACCGCCTCGGTGGTCGACCTCGCTCGACTGTGGATCTCCTGCTAGCCCGTTAGTCCGCGGTCAGCCCAGTTGTGGTCATCGGAGGGCTTCGCTGGCGGATGCTCTACGAGCCGCCCTCTGTCCGTGATGGGTCCCAAGGACGGTGCCGGACGACAACCCCTCTCCCGGCGCTGCCCGCAGCGCTGGTGGAGATAACGAGGGGTGAGGACTTTCCTGGCCACCAGCGAGTGCATCAACTTGGCCATTGACACCCCCGGGCGGGCTCAGAGCTGCCGAGGAGACCTGCTGGGAGATCTTCTCCTGGATGGCCCACGCGAGCACAGGCTTTGCCTGGGTCATCGGTCCTGTCAGCTCGACAAGCTCTTCTGAGACGATGTCGGAGCTCGACTGGACGGCATTGCTGTTGACCGCTGCTGCGGCCGACACGGCCGGGTTCGCATTCGCAGGTGGAGTCCGAAGGGTAACGTTCTGGCCCGCCAGGGCTGTGACGACATTCGAACTTAGCTGAGCTGAGATTTGTCTCGGAGTAGTGGCAGTAGCTGATCCGATTCCGATAGCAGATGCAATCCCCAAGCCGAGTACCCCAGCCATGAAGATGATCAGCCGGCGTCCGTTCCCGTTTGTTGCTGCCATGCTGACTCGGTTCACTGGTGCCTTCTCTCTCTCATCGCGACCCTCAGCTGCTGGTGTCCAAGGTCTGCAGACCTACCAGAGCTTGAATGCGGCCGCAGGCTCGTTCACCGAGATCCGCCTGCGATCTATGTTCGCCGCGGACGAGCGCCATCCCGAAAGGTGTTACCAAGGCGTACCCTCATGAAAAGTAACCGTAAATAACCTGTCCCGAACTGGGATCGATTACCAAGGTGTCATTCGCGAAGCGCGCTGAGTGACACGTACCCGTTCGCGTCCCCGACGTTCCCGTGGAGGACGCTCCGCCCGGCTCGGCAATGCAGCCATATTGAGTGATTCCCGGATCTGATGACGTCACTACCACTACCCAGGCATCACGATTCCGCACACTAGCATTACCTGGGATCGTCACGCTTCCATAGGTGGCTTGAGATATTGTGAGACCGGGCGCATTATCGGCAGCCAGAGCGTCTGCCTCCGCCTGGCTCTTGGACATCGGGCTCTGCTTACTCGCCTTACGGAGTAGCATCTGGGTCACCCAAGCAGACTCAGGCTTCGAATAGTCGGCCCTTACCAGTATGTCGGCGCCGTTAGCTGGGATGACGCGAGGAATGGTCTTGTACGCGACCGGAGCGTCTGAGGAGCGGCGGACAGTGCATCTTCTGTTGCACGAGGCCGAACCAGCAAACAGTGCGTAGTCGGACATCTG
>JAJYWA010000173.1 GCA_021791755.1 Actinomycetes bacterium
TGGTCTCTTGACTCGTCTGCATCGCTTTCTACGTCAGGATTCCAGAACAACTACCTCGCTGGCGTCTCGTGCGCTTCGGCGAGCTTCTGCGTCGCAGCCGGCTACTACGTCGGCACGGCGCAACAGAACCTCCTCCTCACCTGGAACGGGAGCACGTGGGCCCTCGACTCGTCTGCGTCGCTCTCTACGTCGGGGTCGCAGGACAACGGCCTCACTGGCGTCTCGTGCGCTTCGGCGAGCTTCTGCGTGGCAGCGGGCGTCTACAACAACGGCATCGTGAACCAAACGTTAGTGCTCACCTATAGCGTCCCTACGCCTCCGGCACCGGTCGGCTATCGCTTCGTCGCCTCTGACGGGGGCATCTTCAGCTTCAACGCTCCCTTCTATGGCTCCATGGGTGCAAAGCACCTGAACGCGCCGATAGTGGGCATGGCATCTACCCCTGATGGGAAGGGGTACTGGTTCGTAGCCTCAGATGGTGGCATCTTCAGCTTCGGCGATGCGAAGTTCTACGGCTCCATGGGAGCAAAGCACCTGAATGCTCCAATAGTCGGTATGGCAGCCAGTTAGCTGGCACCGCTTTAGCTTGCGTTTAAACCTACGCCCTACCTCGCGGCGATCTCGCGGATCTTGAGCTCGCCGGCTTTCACGGCCACTTGGCGCATCTGGTTGATGAGCCTGCGCATCCGGCGGTCATTCGCGATCCATTCCCTGTAGAGGCGGACCTCGTTGGAGCTCAGGTAGCGGGTGATGGTCTTACCCCGGACTTTCGCGGTCCACTGGTAGTAGGGACCGTGCAGCTCGGGGGGATCGGCATGGCACCTGCAGCCCGGCGTACCGCAGCGCATGTGCCGCCGGGTGATGCTCCCAGACCAGATGAGGCCGATCTCAGCGAGTTCTTGGGCGAGCTCGCTGTACCTCGCCTCGTAGTCGGCAAGCCTCTCGGCGTTCGTGCGTCGTGCCATGCTCCTCCTCGGCGATGAGTATCCCACATCCGAGAGCCTACCGGAGTCATACTGGCGGCTATGCCGCAGTACCGGAAACCCACGGACTCCCAAACCGAGACGGCGACGAACGATCTGGCACGCTTCCGCAGTGCCTTCTACGGCGCCTTCACCAAGTGGTCCGATGCGCTATTCGAGCTTTCAGACGCGCTCTTGGACGCACAGGGGGTGGTCGGATCGGTACCGTCGCTCAGCTTGGAGCCGATCTTTCGGCGCTCACACGGCAGCCTCTACAAGGCCCTGGCGCTCGGCGAGATCGACGAAGCAGCGCTACGGGCGCTCCTTGTCGTCAAGCGCCCGAAGGACTGGCCGGCCGTGTTCGCCGTTGACGCGTCGACCTGGGAGCGCTCAGACGCAGAGTGCAGCCCCGAGCGGGGCTTCTACCACTCGGCGTCCAAACACTCTGCCGGCCAGCCGATCGTGGCCGGTTGGAGCTACCAGTGGATCGCCCAGGTGAAGCGCCGAGTCGAGCTGCTAGAAGAGGACTCCGCGGCGCCCCTGTTCGTCTTCGATGCCGGGTATGGGCCGATCGCTATCGGTTATTCCCTGAAGGACACTGCGGTTCAGGTACTCGTGCGCCTGCGCTCGGACCGAGTCTTCTACACCGTGCCGCCGGGGCCGTCCGGGTTCACCGGGACGCCGCTCCGGCGGCACGGGCGGCGCTTCAAGCTCTCGGATCCGGGTAGCGCACCAAGACCTGACGCCGAGTGCTGCTTCGCCGATCCCCGCTATGGAACGGTGCACGTGCGCGCCTGGCACGGCCTGCATCCCCGCCTGTCGGGCCGCGGCCGGTGGGCAGGCGAACACCCGCGACCCATCGTCATCGGCCACGTCATCCGCATAGACGTTGAGCATCTGCCCAAGCACGACTCCCGCGAGAAGAAGACGCTGTGGCTGTGGTGGGCCGGGCCAGGCGAGCTCGATCTCGAGCTCTGTGTTGCCGCGTACCTCCACCGATTCGATCTGGAGCACACCTTCCGGTTCGTGAAGAACACACTCGGCTGGACCGCGCCGTCCCTCTGCACACCCGAGCAGGCCGACCGCTGGACATGGCTCGTCGTGGCCGCCTACACGCAGCTTCGCCTCGCACGTGGTCTCGTCGACGACATGCGCCTGCCATGGGAACGCCCGAGGGAACCAGCCCTTCTCACTCCAGCGCGAGTGCGACGGGGGTTTCATCGACTTCGTGCAACCATCGGCACACCGGCCAGTGCGCCGAAATCCACGATTGCAGGTCCCGGACGGCCGAAGGGCACCCGCCGAGGGCCACGAACCCGCCATCCGGTGGTCAAGAAGGCCGCTTGATCTCGTGGCGTAGGTTTAAACGCAAGTTGAGGATGGTGACCGTTAACGGTCGGTCAACCCGGCTAGGTGTCGTGGAGCAGCTAGAGGGCAGAGGATGGCAGTTCGCAGTGGGTGAGCTGAGGATGGCGTGGTGACCTTGACCTGACCCCTGAAAGTGGTCCACCACTTATGCGGGTCCGAGGCCCACGATGGGCATGGAGCAGGTCACAATGAAGGGGCGCCGGCACGCCCTGGAGCAGATCATCCGCAGGCTCGCCATGGGCCAGAAGCGTCTGGTCGCAGGCAAGTACTCGAGGAGGTGGTCCGCCACCTGGAGATCACACCCTCGACCTGGTTTCGCCAGCTTGACCATACGGCGGCATGAAGGCCGACGACGCCAAGCGACTGAAGGAGCTCGAGCGCGAGAACACCCGCCTGAAGAAGGTCGTGGCCGACCAGACGCTCGACATCGACATGTTGAAGGAGTCGAGCCAGGGAAACTTTTTATGGCCGTCTACTTGTCGGTCCCCTTCGTCGTTCCCCTCCGCTCTGCAAGGCGGGCAGCGTAAACGGCCGCTTCAGTCCTGCGGGTCATTCCCATCTTCGACAGGAGGTTGGAGACGTAGTTCTTGACTGTCTTCTCGGCGAGGTAGGTTTCTTCGGCGATCTGGCGGTTCGTCTTTCCCTCGACTATGAGCTCGAGAATGTGACGCTCGCGCTCGGTGAGTTGAGCAATCCGCTCGTCTTGTTCGGGCTCGGCCCGGATCCGGTCCAGCACTTGGCGGGTCAAGGCGGGGTCCAACAGCGACTCACCGGTCGCAACCCTCCTGACAGCGTCGACGAGGCTCTCACCTTTGATCTGCTTGAGCAGGTAGCCGCTGGCTCCAGCCATGATCGCAGCGAAGAGCGCCTCGTCGTCAGCGAACGAGGTGAGCATGAGGCACGCCACCCCGGGCATCGCCGAACGAACTTCCCTGCAGACTTCCACCCCGTCTCCATCGGGCAGGCGCACATCGAGGATGGCCACATCCGGTCGGACCGAGGCGATCCGCGAGCGCGCTTCAGCGACCGTGGCAGCCTCGCCGACCACCGCTATCTCGCCCTCGGCTTCGAGCAGCTCGCGCAGGCCGCGACGCACCACTTCGTGATCATCAAGCAAGAACACACTTATGCCCACAGCTGACATCCTGTTCGAGTCGGTCCCGGGAGTCGGTCCCGGCGATCAATGAGGCCGCTCGGTCCCACTACCCGGCGACCAGGCGCGACACAGTGTACCTCAGGCGCTCAGGATGACTGAAAGTCCAG
>JAJYWA010000042.1:0-6803 GCA_021791755.1 Actinomycetes bacterium
TTCGGAGCGCTCTGGCGACAGCCGAGAAATGGGTACGGATCATCCAACCCGTCTACTGACCCCGAAACCCTCTGCTACAAGGAGCAACCCCAGCTCATACTTGCGCGATCACCCACATTCATACCGGAAGACCCCGATTAATACCAACGGAGTTCTCACGGGTGTGTCATGTCCAACGACACAATTCTGTATGGCGGTCGACAGCAACGGTTACGCCATCCCATGGAACGGCTCGAGATGGCTTAGCGTTCAGAGCGTTGGTAGCAATCTCACTTCTGTGTCATGTCCAACGACACAATTCTGTATGGCGGCTGGTTCTGGTACGGCTCACATCTTCAGCCGACAATGAAGCAACCGCGTGCTCCCACGGTTATCAGTATGGTGGCCTCAGGTAAGGACCGGTCGCTTAGCGCTGGTCTGTCGTCGAAGCGACGCTGCTCAGACCGCGGATATCTCGCTCTGTGCCCGGCAAGGTTGTCACCGAACCAAGTGGCTTTCCGCTCATGACCCGGGCATTCTGATTACGGTTTACATAGGTCGTTGTCCAGTGGTCGACCAGCGCTCATCCACAGTCCCTTGGGACCCTCAGTTCGCACCTGCCACCTATGGGTAATACGCCAATTGGGAGCACCAAGGCGGATCCCCGGCTCGTCGTTGGTCCTCCTCGCTAGGTGCCTTGTCACGAGCCAGGTGCCTTTCTGTTCTGGAAGACGATAGTTGGGAACGTCTCTATTTTCCACGTAGGAGGTACTTTCTAGCGCGACACACCTCCGCTCCTGCTGCACACTCCGGTCAGATCACCTCTGGCTCCATGACGATCGCACCGCACGGGCACTCTGCGGCACACACGCCACATCCTTTGCAGTAGTCGTAATCGAACGCGTAGCCCATGCCTGCGCCGAGCTTGCGAACGGCATCATCGGGACACACCCCGTAGCAGTTGTCGCACTCGAAGCAGTTCCCACAAGACAGGCAGCGCCGGGCTTCGAAGAGCGCGTTCGAGGCATCCAGGCCACCGGTCACCTCATCAAAGCTCGATTGACGCCGGGCCAGGTCAAGACGCGGCTGCTCAGAGCGCGGAGCGTCAGCGTAGTACCAGGTGTTCAGGTTCTCAAAGAGCGCCACCGGATGTCGTTCCGACACGGCTTCATCCGCGAGTAAGGCGCCTGAGCCGTGGCGCAGCCAGGCATCGATCGCACGAGCGCTGCGCTTGCCGTGGCCGACCGCGACCGTGACCGTGCGATCCGCCAGCACCCTGCCTCCTGCCGGTGGAGCCGCCACGTCACCACCAGCGAAGACGCCTGAAGACCCCGTCATCATGTCGCCATCCACAGCGAGCGCGCCATCCCGTACCGCGACCCCGGGCACGCTTGCGACGAGCGACAGATCCGCCTCCTGGCCGAGCGCAAGAACGAGCGCATCCGCCTCGAGCTCCTCGGTCTCGCCGGTGGGCTGTGGGAACCCATCGTCGTCCAGCTCCATCTTCTCGACGACAAGGGCTCCGTGGTTACCGTCGGGCTCTCCCGACAACGTCGAGAGCCATTTCATGCGTACACCCTCTTCGATTGCATCCGCGACCTCGCTGGAATGCGCCGGCATGCGATCACGGGTGCGCCTGTAGACGACAACCGCATCGGTTGCGCCGAGCCGGCGCGCGCTGCGTGCAGCGTCCATCGCGGTGTCTCCCCCGCCGTAGACGACGACCCTGCGACCAAGCAACGGCGGGTTGTCCCTTTCCATGCTCTTGAAAAGCGCCAGCGCGCCCAACACCTTGATGGCATCGCCAGCAGGGACATAAGCGTTCTTCGATAGCTGTGCACCAATAGCGACGAACGCGGCATCGAAGCCGCCAGAGCGCATGGCTTCAGCGACGTCTCCCACTCGCGAGCCCAGGTGGATCTCGACGCCCATCGCCTCTATCCTCGCCACCTCGGCGTCCAGCACCTCTCGCGGCAGGCGGTAGCGTGGTATCCCGTAGCGAAGCATGCCTCCAGGCAACGCTGCCGCCTCGAATACCGCGACTGCGTGACCGAGGCGCCGCAGATGGTAAGCGGCGGAGAGCCCGGCGGGGCCCGACCCGACCACGAGCACCCGTGCGCCGAGTGCGTCAGCGCCCGCCTCGACGCGCCAACCATTCTCGATGCCTTGATCGCCTAGGAACCGCTCTACAGCGTTGATCCCCACCGCCTCGTCGAGCATGCCGCGGTTGCACGAGGTCTCGCAGGGGTGAAAGCAGACGCGACCCATGACGGCTGGCAACGGATTGTCCTCCATCAGCTTTCGCCATGCAGCCTCGTAACTGCCGTCCTCAGCGTGGTACAGCCACTGCTGGACATTCTCCCCGGCCGCGCAGGCATCGTTGCACGGCGGCATCCGGTCGACGTAGACCGGACGCTCGACGCGCCAGGAGCCCGTGTGGTTAGCGCGGCTCGATCCAGGATCCAGTGTGATCGCGAACGGTTTCTCCACGAGAGATCAGCCCCTCCGGACTCGCTCGGGCGCGCTTTCGTCCAGGCGTGCGCCCCCGCTGTCTAGGCGATGGTCCACGGCGTCCCCACCGTCACTGCGATGGTCCACGGGGTCGTCGAGCACGTGATCAGACCTCGCCTCGTCGAGCAGGCCGAACTTTGCGATGTTGGCGTCCGCTATGGCTTGTAGGCGCGCGACGATGTCTGGGCGCCCCGGAGATCCGCCCGTCTCCTTCGACCCGAAAAGATGGCGGTACCTGCCTTGCAGCCTCAGGTAGTCCTCAACCGGCGCCACCTTTCGGATCTTCGACACCCCTGTGATCTGAGCGTGCTCAGCCTCGAAGACCGGGAAGAGCCCACACTCCTTCGCTAGCCTCGCCAGCCGGACCATGTCTCGGGGAGCAGCCCCCCAGCCGAGCGGGCAGGGCACGAGCACATGCATGTAGCGAGCGCCACGAAACGACATTGCCTTGACGACCTTCGCCTCGAGATCATGAAGGTCGGCGACCGTCGCCGTGGCGACATAGGAGATCCCATGCGCCATCGCGATCATAGGCATGTTCTTGCCCTGGCCAAAGGGGTTTCCCGGCTCTTGACCCAGCGCTTCAGTGGTAGCGGTTCGCGCGGCGGGCGGCGTCGCTCCCGAGCGCTGCACGCCGGTGTTCATGTATGCCTCGTTGTCATAGCAGATGAACAGGACGTCGTCATTGCGCTCGAACATGCCCGAAAGGCAGCCGAGACCGATGTCCACGCTACCGCCGTCGCCGGCCTGGCCCACAACGCGGACGTCGTCACGACCCTTGGCTCGAAAAGCGGCTGCGACGCCAGCTGCGACCGCAGGTGCGTTCCCGAACAGCGAGTGGAGCCACGGCGCCTGCCATGCCGTCTCAGGGTACGGGGTCGAGAACACCTCGAGACAACCAGTCGCGTTGACCGCCACCATCCGGCCGCCGGTTGCGCGCATCGCGGCGTCCAGCACATACCTCGCGCCTAGCGCCTCGCCGCATCCCTGGCAGGCTCGATGCCCTGAGGTAAGCGAGCTCGCACGACCGACGTCTGCCTGTATGGTCCGCTGCTCGGGATCGAGGAGGCGATTGCCCGCCGCAAAGCTTGCCACCTGGTAGAACCTCACCGGAGCCGGCTCGGTATCACCTGGTCTCACTGCGTCGACGGGACTCCGGTCAGCGCTCATCAATGCATGCTCGAGCCGATGACTCCGACGTCGCGCAGCACGTTCTCTGCCATCGGACCCGAGCGTCTCCTGTCACTCATTCGAGCGAGCTCCTTGTCGATCAGGTCGCGCTTCAAATCGAGGAAGGTGACGCTCTCCAGCTCATCGAGGTGACCAGCCCGGAGCACGCTCGCAAGCGACTGCTGGGTGATCGGGCGGCCCCCCAAACCCGCAACGATCGTGCTCACCGGGATGAGCGAACCAGTCAGCGCCATAGCTATGTCGGTGGAGAGCACCCCGCCGAAGCCGATGCTGAACGCCTTCTCCAACACGACGACCCGCTTTGCCGCCTGCACCGCTGCACGGATCGATTCAGAGGGGAACGGGCGGAACGACGTAATGCCAACCACTCCTATCGGCATCCCAGAGTCCCTGAGCGCGTCCACGGTGTCTTTGATCGTCCCGAGGACCGAGCCCATAGCCATGACAACCGTCTCCGCCCCGTCCAGCCGGTACTCGCTTATCAGGCCACCCACGGGACGCCCGAGCACCTCCGTGAGCTCGCTCGCCACCTCGGCGATATGGCGGAGCGCTTGCAGCTGGCGCACGTGTGCGAGGTAACGAACCTCCTCGAATGCCTCCGGCCCCACCATCGCGCCGATCGACACCGGTTCATCAGGGTCAAGGACCTGGCGCGGGACGTACCTCGGCAGGAACCCGTCAACCTGTTCACGAGAGGCAATGTCGACCCTCTCGAAGGCGTGCGTGAGCACGTAGCCGTCCATGCACACCATCACCGGCAAGGACACCTCCTCGGCCAGCCTGAAGGCCAACACGTGCAGGTCAGCTGCTTCCTGGTTCGTCTCGGCGAACAGCTGCACCCAGCCCGAGTCTCGTACGGCCATCGCATCGCTGTGATCGTTCCATATGTTGATCGGCGCGCCAATAGCCCTGTTGGCCAGGGTCATCACCACCGGCAGGCCGAGCCCCGCGGCATTGTAGACAGCCTCGATCATGAAAAGAAGCCCCTGGCTGGCCGTCGCGGTGTACGTCCGCGCCCCCGCAGCCGAGGCGCCTATCAAGACCGACATTGCTGCGAATTCGGACTCGACGTTCAGCATTTCGCACGGAGCGAGCTCGCCCCCCTTCACCTTTGCCCCGAGGGCTTCGATGATGTGGGTCTGGGGCGAGATCGGGTACGCACAGATCACCTCGGGTCGGCACAGCGCCACCACCTCGGCAACCGCCTTCGAGCCCTCAATCTGACGAAGCACCAGCCAGCGCCTCCTCGCCCTGTGGGTCCTCCTCGCCCCGAGAACCCCCATTCGCCGCATCTTTCCCAGCTTGGCCAGCTCGCACAAGGTCGTAGGCCTCCCGAGCCCCTGCGATGTTCTTCGACGCAATCGAGCCAATAAACCTCTGTTCGATCGCCTTCTCCACGGCAGCTAAGGCAACGACCGACGCTAGAGCCACAAGCCCACCCAACAACACTGCGTTCGGCAAGGGCCTCCCCGTCTGCTCCATCGCTATCTCGGTGGCCGGCACGCTCACGACTCGGAAGCGGCTCTCGCCGTTCAGCAAGCCGTCGAGGCCAAGTGAGGCGAGGCTGCGCTGTGTATTGATCAGCACGTAGCCTTCGGGGACCAGCCCAGCAAAGAGGTCGACCTGATGCACCAGCGTGACGTCCTGCACGACCAGCGCATCGGGAGCGATCACCGGCTCACGGGTCCGGATCTCGTGGTCGTCTATCCTCGTGTACGCGACCACGGGGGCGCCGGTCCGCTCCGAGCCGAAGCTCGGAAAAGCCTGCGACCACAGCCCGGCGTCGAACGCAGCCACAGAGAGAAGCTCGGCCGCCGTGACTACTCCCTGGCCTCCGCGACCGTGGAAGCGTACTTGGAACATTCAGCTAGACCTCCCTGGCTAGGACGTCCCCAATCATAGCCGCATGCGCGGAACGCGATACGTGGTGTGCTCGCACCGCCCGCGACGGCGCCGGAGCACAAGACCATGCATTGCTATGATCATTGTTTGGTGAAGATCTTGATGCGGAGGCTTTGCGATGAGAACCACAGTTTCACTCGATGACGACTTGGTCGCCGAGGCTCAGCGCCTAACCGGCACGTTAGAGAAGAGCGCGCTCGTGCGCGCGGGCCTGCGTTCGCTGATCGAGCGGGAGAGCGCCCGACGCTTGGCGAAACTCGGTGGTAGTGAGCCCGATCTAGAAGAGGCGCCCCGTCGTCGCCGAGCTACCTCGTGATCCTTGCGGACACGTCGATATGGGTCAACCACTTACGCCACGGCGACCATGTCCTCGTACGGCTCCTCGAGGATGCTCAGATCCTGGGCCACCCGTGGGTTCTCGGTGAGATCTCACTCGGACGACTCGCCAACCGCAGGCAGGCGCTCGGCCTGATCGCGAACTTGGCGCAGGCCGTCGTCGCCTCCCACGACGAGACGATGATGCTGATCGAAAGGCACGAGCTATGGGGGCGCGGGATCGGTCTCGTCGACGCCCAACTGCTCAGCGCGACGCTGCTGACTGCTGACGCGCAGCTATGGACTCGCGACAAGCGGCTAGCAGCCGCGGCGGAACAGCTGGGCTGTGCCGCAGAGGCGAGGGGGACCGCCAACTGATCTGAGCAACGCTCGTGCCGCCACCGCTCCGCGAGCTATGCCGCCCAGGAACCAGAGCGTCTCCTCGAAGCTGGCGGTGTCGAGGCGCCCTCGGGAAGGGTCGTTGTGCGCCAGATGCGATGCGGGAAGCCGGACGGCGCCTGCAAGAACGACCCGCCCACCTTGCCTCGTATGGCCGCTCCAAAATACCAAGTAGCTACGCAACTATCTGTGAGCAGTTCCCAGCCCGTGCATCCAATAGACCCGCGCCGTCGATGCCAAGCCCGTCACCCGCTCCCTCAGCGCAGGCCACGTCGCCCGCTGTGAGGGATGGTCCGACAACGCCCGACGCCTCAAGGAGATCGTGGCCAAGCTGGAGATCCGCGTCACTACGCACGCTCTCGCACCAGCCGGCGTTCCCACTCTGCCTCCTCGGACTGTCGCAGCCTTCCTCGACCGCCACGACAGAACCCGCAAGCCCGTCACACCTCAAGGCCAACCCGATCTCGCGTGATCGGCGCTGTTGGCGCGCCGTGGAAGCCACGTCC
>JAJYWA010000042.1:6813-19756 GCA_021791755.1 Actinomycetes bacterium
GTCCGCGTCCATCGCGCAATCGGAGCACGACGCAGTCATTACGCTGCAGGATTGTACCTACAGACTGGCACTTTGAACATTTTCCTGACCGCACACCTCGGACGAGGCAGCAGTGTCGCAACCTGTTAAAATAACATTATGGACACCTTGACGCCACCCCGGCTCGCCTCAGAGCTGGGAGTATCCTCGCCTCGCGTGCACCGCGCCATTCACCGGCTCGGCCTCGACCCCCAGTGCTCTTCCGGCGGTCACACCCGGCTCTCTGCGAACGAGGCGACCGCTATCGAACGAATGCTCGGCCGCGCTAAGCCCCTCAATGGGATGAGCAGGGACGAGACCTTGGTGCTCGCCGCCCTAAGCCGCAGGCCGTTCGGAGTTGCTTCGGTGCGCGCCACAGCCCGTGCCGCTGGCGTGGCCCCAACGACTGCCGCAAAGGCAGTCCGGTTCCTCGAGGCGGCCGGCTACGTCGAGCGCGTACAGCGCCGGGTCACCGAGGGCAGGGTCAGCGACATCGAGGTGATCGAGGTCCGCTGGGACTCTCCCGAGTGGCGAGCAGCCGCACCACTACTCGCCGCAGTCATACTGCCGGAGTCTTCACCGGTGGCTATGCCGCGATGGCTCCCCGCCCGCTTCGCTCACCTCTTCTGGGATGTCCCACACCCGACCCGCATTGACCTCGAAGAGAGTGGCGTGATGGTCGCCCACCGAATCCTCACCAGCGCCGATCCCGCGGCCCTGTCGTGGGCGGCAACGGTGTTCTCCCCGTCAATTCTCCGGCGAGCTGCGAGTATTCGCGGGACCGACCCCCGCACCCGCTCAATGGCAAGGAACCTCGCCCGGTGACACTCCCGGCGCACCTTGTCCGCGTCCTGCCACCAGAGACGCGGCACGCGTGGGAGCGAGTCGCTCCGCTCCTGCCTGGTAGCGCCTACCTGGTCGGCGGCACCGCGATCGCCACCCACCTAGGCCACCGCGTGAGCAGGGACCTCGACTTCTTCCTCGAACAGCCAGAGGACCTGCACGCGCTCGCGGGGCATCTTGCAGGCGCCGGTCGCTTCGCGGTGACTACCCTTTCGGAAGGAACCCTCAACTGTGTGCTCGACGAGGCGAAGCTCCAATTCCTGCTCGCCGACTCCCAGCACGGCGTCGAGCCAACGATGGAGTTGGCTGGCCTGCGCGTTGCGGGGCTCGGCGATCTACTGGCCATGAAGCTGGCCGTGCTCCCCAAGCGCGGTGAGTTGCGTGACTACTTCGATCTGATGGTGATCGAGCAGCGGGCGGGGCGGCGGGTAGAGGAGGGGCTCGGGTTGTTCCGTCAGCGCTACCGGCCCGTGGATCCCGAGAACGCCGTCAGCAGCATCCTAAGGGCGCTCGGTCACTTCGACGACGTGGCCGACGACCCGCAACTCCCTGTCAGTAGAGGTGAGATCCAGCGGTACTTCATCAGGCGGCAGAAGGAGGTCGTCATCCAGCTCGACCACCGGGCGGCCTCGATCGAGTGACGAAGCACGCAGCAGTTGCAACACGCAGTAGTTGCAAGGAGCGTCGAGCGCTGGGAGCGCCCGCCCCTGCTTGCTCTCCTCACTGGCCCAACGACAACCCAGCCCCTGCACAAGGAGTCCTTGAATCGGCTCGTTGCTTAGATCGCTCGGCCAATCGGTCCAAGAGCTCCTGCGCCGTTTGTCGCAATTCGTCTTGCGTGACCGTTCCTAGACACTCAGCGGAACTGAGTGTCTAGGAACGGTGCTCGCCAAGCGCTCGCTGAGATCGGCCTCATCTGGTCTGGGAGCATAAGCCGGCGGCAGATGCGCTGCGGTGCTCCGGGCTTCAGGCGCCATGCCGATCCCCGGGGCTGCGCGGTTCCGACTACGAGTGGACCGCGAAGCTCAGGGGTAAGACCGTCTCCCGCTCCCTGAGCTCCGACGAGGTCTGTCTCCACACGGAATGGATCGCGAATGACCGCCGGATGCGCAGGCTCATCAACCAGATGCGCTAAGTGGCCGTGAAAGCCGGCGACCTCAACAACGGCGCGGGCCGACAGGCCGTGAGATGCGTGAGACCCTGCTGATGAAACCTGGCATCTGAGGACCTGCGTAATTGCCGGTCGCCGGGACGCCCGCCGACAATGAACGGTATGATGCTAAGCATGAGATCGGGCGAGCCAGATGCTGAGCTCGAAACCACCGAGGAAGAGATCGATAATATGATCGGTTCCGGGATCGAGGTGGAGGTGAGGGGTCCGTCACCTGCAAACGGCGCCTTCGTGCGCCCGATTCCCGCCTACGGAGGTGTTACGAAGCCGATTCCCACTCCAGGCCTCACTGCGATGTTCATCAAGCGCTACCCGAACCTGCCGATCGCCGGGACGATCGACAACTCAGATTGATAAGGGGCACCGGGCCCCAGTAGTCGCCACAGAGCGCTGCACACCCCAGCGCGGCGGCCTGCCGCGTACACCGCGTACGCCCCGGCGGCCCCTGACATCCCGCAGCGACCCGGCGATAGCCCGACATCCCGCAGCGTGCCACCCCCCAGGCGGCGCCAAGATCATATCCGCTGCCGAGATGTCTCACGGTTTGGCTAAGCTTGACTTGATCTGATCCGCTCTGTCCAGCAACGTCCATCGGCGCCCACGCACAGGCAGTGTGGCGTTGCCGAGGCGTTGATTCAAAATTATACGAAGGAGATCGACAGACGTTGCCAGAGGTCGAACGCGACCTGGTCATAGGAACCACACCATTCGGGCAATGCGATGTGCGCCTGGCGCTTGCTGTCGTCTCAGCTGGGGCGCTCGGAGTCCTCGACCTCGGCAACCAGCCAGACGAGGCCCGATCGGCCATCGAGGAGATGTGCGCCCGTACCAGCAAGCCCTTCGGCATCCGAGACAGCCGGGCCAGCCGGGCCAGCCGGGCCAGCCGGGCCAGCCGAGCGACCCAAGCGAGCCGGGCCAGCCGAGCGCCCCGGGCCAGCCGGGCATCATCGGCCTCCTCGAAGGCGCCCTCGTCGTTCATCTCTCCTCAGACGCTCCCGGCACAGGTCGATACAGTCATCGTCGACGAGCCGTCTGCTGCTGGCGACTGGCGCGGACGGCGTGTGCTCGTCGAGGTGACCTCCGTGGACGAGGCCCGTGCAGCCGCTGCGCGCGGAGCTGACGGCCTGATAGCCAAGGGCTCCGAGGCTGGCGGACGTATCGGCCGGACGTCCACCTTCGTGCTTCTCCAACAGCTCGCCGACCAGGTCCCTCTGCCAATATGGGCTATGGGCGGGATCGGGCTCCACACGGCCAGCGCCTGCGTCGTGGCTGGCGCCAAAGGCGTCGTCATCGACTCACAGCTTGCTCTGGTCGCCGAGTCAACACTCCCGCCGGAAGTAAAGCAAGCGATCGCGAGCATGGACGGATCGGAGACCACCGTCGTCAGCGGCTATCGCGTCTTCACCCGTCCAGACCTCCCAGCAGCCCATATGGATCCTTCTACCCCGGTAACGGAGGTCGTAGCTCGCCTGGGAGCATCCAGCCTCGAAGACCTGCTCCCGACAGGCCAGGAAGCGGCCTTTGCCTCGGGCCTTGCCGAGCGGTTCGGGACCGCGGGCCGCGTGGTCGACGCCATACGGAGGTCCATCGCGGGCCAGATATCACTCGCTGCGAAGCTCAAACCCCTGGCGCCCGGTGCACCGCTCGCGAGAGCCCACGGCATCCGCTACCCGATAGCCCAGGGCCCGATGACCAGGGTGAGTGATCGCGCCGACTTCGCCGCTGCGGTCGCAGACGCCGGCGGCCTGCCTTTCCTCGCTCTCGCGCTCATGAGCGCAGACGATGTTCGCTCCCTCCTGGAAGCCACGGCCAATAAACTCAACGGACGTCCATTCGGCGTCGGTATCCTCGGCTTCGTTCCCCAAGCGATCCGGGCCAGCCAGCTCGAGGTCGTCCACGATCTGCGCCCTCCCGTCGCGCTCATAGCAGGCGGCAGGCCGTCCCAGGCCCGCCCGCTCGAAGAGGCCGGCATCGCTACGTATCTCCATGTCCCCTCCCCTGGCCTCCTCGACCGCTTCATCAAGGATGGAGCGACCCGCTTCGTCTTCGAGGGCCGCGAGTGCGGGGGCCATGTCGGGCCGCGCTCGAGCTTCTCCCTCTGGGAGAGCCAGATCGAGCGGCTCCTCGCGAGCAAGGCGGCTGGGCGCTCCAGCGTGCTCTTCGCCGGCGGGATCCACGACGCAACCTCGGCGGCGATGGTCTCTGCGCTGGCCGCCCCGCTGGCTGAAGCAGGAGCGAAGATAGGCGTCCTCATGGGCACCGCCTACCTTTTTACGACCGAGGCCGTGAGCAGCGGCGCAGTGCTCCCCCAGTTCCAGGAGACCGCGCTCGCCTGCCGCGAGACCGAGCTTCTCGAGACCTCTCCCGGTCACGTGACCCGGTGCGCTCACACGCCCTACGTGACGCAGTTCACCGAAGAGAAGCTCCGCCTCGCGAAGCAGGGAGCAGCCCCAGAGGAGATCTGGGCAGCGCTGGAGACCCTCAACCTCGGTCGCCTGAGGGTTGCGAGCAAGGGGTTGCGGCGCGACGGTGACGAGCTCGTGAAGATCAGCCCCCAGGAGCAGCGCTCGGAAGGCCTGTTCATGATCGGCGACGTCGCTACGCTGCGCCGCAACGTGGTGACAGCCTCTGAGCTCCACGAAGACGTGAGCGCCCGCGGCACGGCGCTCCTCGCCTCCGTCCGGGTCCCCGATGTCAGTTCCACGAACGCTGAGACCGCCGGGCATCATGCAGAACCTGTCGCGATCATTGGCATGGCATCCGTGTTCCCGGGCGCTGCGAACCTCGAAGATTTTTGGTCCAACATCGTCTCCGGAACCGACTCGATCACCGAGATCCCCGCCGAGCGCTGGGACGTCGACGCCTACTACGACCCCGAGGCCACGACGGTTGGAGCAGGCCGCCGGACGCCGAGCAAGTGGGGAGGGTTCCTGCCCCAGATCCACTTCGACCCGTTGCGCTATGGCATACCACCACGATCGCTCGGAGCGATCGAACCGGGCCAGCTGCTGAGCCTCGAGGTCGCTGCCCGAGCCCTCGACGACGCAGGCTATGCAGGACGTGAGATCGATCGCGAGCGGGTGTCGGTGTTCTTCGGCGCCGAAGCCGGGACCGACCTCGCCGGCGCGTACGGGTTCCGCGCCCTCTTGCCCGAGTACCTCGGCGCCGTCCCCGAGCAGCTGGACAGGACCCTGCCGAAGGTCACCGAGGACTCGTTCCCTGGGGTCCTCACGAACGTCATAGCGGGGCGCATAGCGAATCGGCTCGACTTCGGGGGCTCGAACTTCACAGTCGACGCCGCCTGCGCATCGTCGCTCGCCGCCGTCGACATCGCCTGCAAGGAGCTCGCCAGCGGCCACAGCGACATGGTCCTGTGCGGCGGCGCCGACCTTCACAACAGCATCAATGACTTCCTTCTCTTCGCAGGCGTGCACGCGCTCTCGCCGACTGGTAGATGTCGGAGCTTCGACGCATCCGCCGACGGCATCACGCTCGGCGAGGGGATCGCTTGCGTGGTGCTCAAGCGCCTCGACGACGCGGTACGCGACGGCGACCGGATCTACGCGGTCATAGACGGCGTCGGCAGCTCGAGCGACGGCCGCAGCCTGAGCCTCACCGCCCCGCGGAAGGAGGGCCAGCAGCTCGCCGTCGAGAGGGCATACGAGCGCGCCGGGATGCCGCCATCGGAGGTTGGACTGCTCGAGGCACACGGGACCGGCACCGTGGTGGGAGATAGGACAGAACTTGGAACATTGACCGAGCTATTTGTCGCGGCGGGCGCAAGGGAGCGCTCGTGCGTCCTCGGCTCCGTCAAGTCCCAGATTGGTCATACGAAGTGCGCCGCCGGCCTCGCCGGGCTCATCAAGGCTGCCCTGTCTCTCTATTATGGCGTGCGACCACCGACCCTCCACATCACGGAGCCCAACGGGTACTACGACCCCGACCGGAGCCCGTTCGCCTTTTTGAAGCGCTCCCAGCCGTGGGCTGACGCCACGAGGCGCGCTGGCGTGAGCGCCTTCGGCTTCGGCGGGACGAACTTCCACGCCGTCCTCTCCTCCTACGACTCCGGCAGCCTTCCCGCTCACGGCCTCATCGCGTGGCCATGCGAGCTCTTCTGCTTCCGGGCCGAGACGCTCGCCGGCGCGTTCGAGCAAATGGACCGCGTCGAACGATTCGTTGCCTCGGTTCACCCGGCAGGATCCCCGTGGCGCTTGAGGGACCTCGCGCACACCGTCTGCACCACCGGCTCGGGGCCGGTGCAGGTAGCAATCGTGGCATCGAGCTCGGAAGACCTGCTGCGAAAGCTCCAGGCTGCCCGTTCACGCCAAGGCGGCACAACGGAGCAGGGCACGACCGCGCAGGGCGCCACGGAGACGGGCACAACCCGCTCCCCCGCTGGTGCGGCTGGTGCGGCTGACGGCGTCTTCTTCGCCTGTGAGTCGCCCGTCGATGCCGCTACGGACGCTGCGGCTCCTACGGCTGGTGGCATCGCCTTTCTCTTCCCGGGTCAGGGAAGCCAACGACCCGACATGCTCGCCGACCTCTTCGTAGCGTTCCCGCGCCTCAGACGCTTCCTCCAGATGGGAGAGCGCTGGGCGCCGATGATGTTCCCTCCGGCGGCCTTCACCCACTCTGAGGCGGCAGCGCTCCGCGACCGGCTGACCGACACGCCCGTCGCCCAGCCGTCGCTCGGGATAACCGGCCTCGCAATGGCGAGCCTCCTTCGCGACCTCGGGATCGAGCCCGACTTCGCGGCGGGCCACAGCTACGGTGAGCTCGTCGCTCTCTGCACCGCAGGCGCCATCGCCGAGGATGACCTGTTAGACCTCAGCGAGGAACGCGGGCTCGCTATCCTCGAAGCCGCGGGCGACGACCCGGGTGGGATGGCGGCTGTCGCCGCTGCTCGCGAAACGGTCGAGGCTGTGCTCGAGAGCGTTCCCGATGTCGTGGTCGCCAACGACAACGCACCGCGTCAGGTCGTCATCTCCGGTCCGACTGCGTCCCTGGAGATATCCGCGCAGCTTCTCTCGGACGCTGGCTTGACCGCTCATCGCCTGCCAGTCGCATGCGCCTTCCACAGCCCTGTCGTCGCTGCGGCCAAGGATCGGCTTCGACGCCGGCTCGCCTCTATCGAGATAGCGGCGCCGTCCCTGCCAGTGTGGTCCAACGCAACTGCGCAACCCTACCCCGGCGACCCGGACGCGGTGCGCGACCTCATCGCCGGCCAGGTGGCCACCGGGGTCAAGTTCACGGAGCAGATCCTTGACATGCACTCCGCAGGGGCACGGATCTTTGTGGAGGTCGGGCCCGGACATGTGCTAACCCATCTAGTGCAGAAGACGCTGAGCGGCAGGCCCTACAGCGCGCTCTCCTCGGACTCTCCGAGAGAGCACGGCATTACGCACCTGCTCATGATGCTCGCACAGCTAGCGACGAAAGGAGTGCCGATTGACACAAGACCGCTGTTCGAAGAACGTGCGACGATCGTCGACCTCGATGCTCCAGCGACGCCAGCGCCTGGCTGGCTCGTCGACGGCTACCGCACCCGCACACTCGACGGAAGCCCGGTTCCGAACGGCCTCCTGCCCGCGCCGCGACCGGCATCGAGCGGACCAGCGCCAGCGCCAGCGGGACATTTCCTGCCGCCTACGTTCACTCGAGCGGCGATGAGCTCCAGCAGGATGAGCCCCGACGGCGACCAAGACCAGTACGTGCTTCCAGCGCCGACCGACCCGGACACCGCGGTGATCGAGCTCCTGCGATCGATGCGCGAGATCGTAGCGGCCCAGCGCGACGTGATGCTGAGCTACCTCGCCCGCGTGCCAGCCAACCCAGCAGTTGGCGAGCCAGCAGCGCTTACCCGTTCCGCGGCTGACCGCCCCGCGCCGCGTGACCAGTCGCCCGACGCTCACCAGCCGTCCCCCGTAGCCAAACCCTCGGGCGCAATGCCCCCCGACACGGTCGCGGCAGCTCTCCGCACTGGTAAACAGCCCGCGGCGGGCAGCAGGCCCGCGGAGCCTGGCGAGCCTGAGGAGCCTGAGGAGCCTGAGGAGGTCGCGGACATCGACCTCCTGGCGGTCCTCGTCGAGATCGTGAGCGACCGCACTGGGTACCCGGCGGACATGCTCGACCCCGATCTGGACCTCGAAGCCGACTTGAGCATCGACTCGATCAAGCGGATGGAGATCCTCTCCGAGCTCGCCGATCGAGTGCCACTGCCAGGTTCACCCGACGGCGCGGTCGCCGATGAGCTGATCGAAGACTTGGTGCAGATCAAGACCCTGCGCGGGGTCGCGGACTGGCTTGACGCTGCCCGTCTCGACGCAGTCCCCGAGGGCGTTCGCGAGGATGCCGGCGCCGCCGGCGCCGCCGGTGAAGATGGAGCAGCCGGTGCAGATGGAGCCGGGACCGTGGGCGCCGAGCCCGGCGCGGCGTATCCCGAGATTGGCGGCGCGGCGTATCCCGAGATTGGCCGGTACGTGCCACGCCTCGTGCCCGTCGGGATCCCTTCTCGCGCGCTGGACACGACAGAGCTTGCGGGACGGCGCTTCGCGGTCATCGATGACGAGAATGGCCTAGCGATAGAGCTGGCTGCCATGCTGGACAAGCACGGTGCAGCCGCTGAGGTGATCGCGACGAGAGCCGCCCTGTCGGGACGTGGAACGTCCTTCGGACCCTGGGATCCGAGCGACATCGACGGCCTCATATACCTGGGCGCACTCAGGCCCGTTTCATCCGACGGCATCCACGATAATGATGGTCATCTGACCCATGTCGAAGAGCTGTTCAGGCTCGCGCGCATCCTCCTATCCAGCCAGGGCAGGCTGCGATGGCTGTTTGCGGTCACCAGCATCGGAGCACGAGCCGACGTTGTAGCAGGGCCTGGAGCAGACGCGGGCGCTGATGCGGATCACGATGCCGGCGCATCGGGCGCGCACCGCGGTGCATCCTCGCTATCTGCTGCCCACGAACCCTCTCCTCGCAAGTCGGGGCAGCATGGGAACCTCCCGCCCGGCGCCGGAGCACGAGGCCTGCTCAGGACCATCATCAGGGAGCGCCCCTCGGTCATCGCTCGCTCCATAGAAGTGGACGCCAGCAAGGGCCCAGCTGCCACTGCTGAGGCCATCATCGCCGAGCTGCTCTCCGACGACGGCCTCCCGGACGTCGTGCTCAGCGGGGGACAGCGATCGACAATGCGCTTCGAGCACGTCGCTCTCGGCGCCTCGACAACCCCCGCAAACCGGTCCGAGGACACGTCGGACAAGTACTCGGGAGCGGACTTCAACTCTAGCTCCGTCGTCGTATTGACCGGCGGTGCGCGAGGCATCACCGCGCTCGTCGCCATAGAGCTGGCCCGCCGTTTCCGATGCCGCCTGGAGCTGTTGGGCAGGTCGCCGCTGCCTGATGGAGATGAGGACCCGTCCACTATCGGAGCACGCGACCTCGCTGGCGTCCGCAAGGCTCTCATCGCGTCCGGCATGACCGAGCGCTCCAAGATCGAAGCCAGGGCCGCAAAGACCCTTGCCACGCGTGAGATCCGACAGACGCTCGAACAGATATCCGCTCATGGCGGCGAAGCTCGCTACCATGCCGTCGACGTTCGCGACGCGGCGGCGCTGGGAGACGTGATCACCGAGATATACGACCGGCACGGACATGTCGACGCCGTCATCCACGGAGCGGGAATCCTCGAGGACAAGCTGCTCGAGCAGAAGTCTCCCGAGTCCTTCACACGGGTCTTCTCGACGAAGGTGGACGGCGCCCTCAACCTTGTCCGGGCACTTCGCTCCGACGTCCGGCTCATCGTCTTCTTCACGAGCATCGCAGGCGCATTCGGCAATCGCGGCCAGACGGACTACGCCGCTGCGAACGACGCCCTGGCCACCTACGCCCGCTCACTTGCCCCACATGTGAACGGAAGGGTCCTGGCCATCGACTGGGGCCCCTGGTCCGGAGCAGGAATGGTGTCACCGGAGCTCGAACGCGAGTACGCCAAGCGCTCCATCGGACTCATACCGGCCGCCGACGGCGTGCGTGTGCTCATCGACGAGCTTCAACACGGCAGCCCAGACGATGTCGAGGTCCTCGTGATGCGAGCCGATCCAGCAGTCTTCAGCCCGGCCTGAGCTCACTCCTCGATGCAAGGCTGCACACGGACCGTATGACTCCGGAGGCAAGGTCGGAACAGAGCGCTGGCGCGGGATTGGACCGCACCGCGGGCGCTGGCGCGAACGAGCCGTGCCCCGTTGCGATCGTCGGGCTCGGAGCCATCTTCCCCGGCGCAAGTGACGTCGACTCCTATTGGCAGAACATCGTCAACGGCATCGATGCCATCACGACCGCACCTCCAGATCGCTTCGACCCGTCCTACTACGACCCTGACGGCGGATCCGCGGCCGCCTTCTACTGCAACCGGGGCGGGTTCGTCGACGCTACCGCGATCTTCGACCCGACCGACTTCGGGATCATGCCGGTCACCGTCGAAACTGCAGAGCCCGATCAGCTCCTCGTCCTGCGGGCGGCTTCACAGGCGCTCCATGACGCCGGGAACCCCCACGAGGCGTTCCCGCGAGATCGCTCCGGCGTTGTCCTCGGACGGGGCGGCTACCTCACGGCCGGCCTCGCGCGCCTCGACCAGCGCGTCCGCGTGGCAAAGCAGCTCACCGCATCTCTTCGAGAGATCCTCTCCGACGTGGACAGCGCCACTCTCGGCCGCGTCGAGAAGGAGATCAACCGCCGTCTCGGACCTGAGCATCCTGAGTCCGCGATCGACCTCGTCCCCAACCTCGCCGCGTCCCGGACCGCGAACCGCCTTGACCTCCACGGTCCTGCCTACACGATCGACGCAGCATGCGCCTCGTCACTCGTCGCAGTCGAACGAGCCGTACGGGACCTTCAAAGCAACAGATGCGACGTCATGGTCGCGGGTGGCACACATCACTGCCACGACGTCACGCTGTGGAGCGTCTTCACTCAGCTCCAGGCTCTCAGCCACAGTGGGGAGATCCGGCCGCTCGACGCCCGCGCCGACGGCCTGCTCATTGGCGAAGGCACCGGGGTGATGGTCCTGATGCGCCTCGCCGACGCATTGGACGCCGGCAACACGATCTACGCCGTCATCGCGGGGTGCGGCGTCTCGAGCGACGGCCGCGGCAGCCTGATGAAGCCCAGCACAGCCGGCCAGGTAATCGCCCTGGAGCGTGCTTGGCAGGAAGCCCGCCGCGACCCCGCCACCATCGGCCTCCTCGAGGCTCACGGCACCGCGACCTCTGCGGGCGACGATGCGGAGATCGCTACACTGCGCACCTTCTTCGGAGAACGCGACCCGAAACGCCTGCCCGCCGGCATCGGGTCGGTCAAGTCGATGATCGGCCACGCAATGCCAGCCGCCGGCGCAGCAGGCCTTGTCAAGGCGGCACTCGCGGTGCACCACGGGATCCTCCCGCCGACACTTCACTGCGAAGAGCCAAATCCGCTCCTCGACACCACTGCTTTCCGCCCTGTCCGCGCGACGGAGCCATGGGACACTCAGAGCACGCCCAGGGTGGCAGCCGTCGACGCCTTCGGTTTCGGCGGCATCAACGCGCACATCGTCTTGGAGCAGGCTCCCGCAGGCTCTCCGATGACCGCCCGCCCAGCCCGGTTCGCCAGCAGGCCGGGCGGGGTCGCATCGGCGGCGGCCCGCGCCACGCCCACCGGCCCCACGGAGACCGGCCGGCTCCTTCGAGCCGAGGCCCCGAGTGCACCCAGTCTCCTCGCACTCCTCGACTCGCATGCGACAGAGATCGCGAAGATCACCGCTGGCGAGGGTCCGCTAGAGCTGTTCCTCAGTGATCGTGGCCCCGCGACCTGCCGCCTCGCCGTCGTCAACCCCACCCCGAAGCGCTTGGAGACCGCCCGGCGGGCAGTGGCTAGGGGCAGGCCCTGGCCAGGGCGGAACGACATCTGGTTCGCGGATCGGGGGACGCTGCTAGACGGCGGCAAGGTGGCCTTCGTCTTCCCTGGAGTCGAGCCGATCTTCGAACCACGAGTCGAGGAAGCGATAGAGCACTTCGGCCTGAGCCGTTACGGGCTCCCGCCAGCGGGAAGTGGCGCTCCGAGCCAAGACGCCGCCGAGATGTCGGCACTCGAGTCTCAGGGGCGGGCGATAATCGCCGTTGGCCGCATCCTCGACGCCGCACTCGCTTCGATCGGCGTTCGTCCCGACGTTGTAGCTGGCCACAGCATCGGAGAGTGGAGCGGAATGATCTCCACCGAGATGATACCGCCAGATGAGATCGACGAGTTCATCGACAGCCTCGGGCTCGGAAGCCTCGAAGTGCCCGGCGCGGTCTTCGCCGCCGTAGGAGCGAGCGCCGGGGATACAGCGCTCGCGATCACCGGTATCGAGGGTGTCGCGATCTCCCACGACAACTGCCCTCACCAATCGGTAATATGCGGTACCGAACCGGCGATCGCTGAGGCGCTCGAGCGCCTCAGCAGGAAGAAGACGCTGGCACAGGTGCTGCCGTTCCGCTCGGGGTTCCACTCCCCCATCTTCGCCGACTACCTGCCTCCGTTCATCGCTCACCTCGCCCGTCTGCCGCTCGCAGCGCCACGAGTCCCTCTCTGGTCGGCTACGACCTGTTCTCCGTACCCGAGCGAGCCCCGAGAGGTCCGCGAGCTTGCAGCTCGCCATCTCGTCGAACCGGTGCGCTTCCGCGATCTGACGACGAACCTCTACGAGGACGGCGCCCGGGTCTTCATCCAATGCGGCTCCGGAAGCCTGCCGGGCTTCATTGACGACACGTTGCGGGACAAGCGGTACGTAGCCATCACGGCCGCCTCGCCAAAGCAAGATGGCCTCTCGCAGCTCCTGAGGGTGGCGTCTGCGGTATGGGTCGAAGGCGCCGAGCCCCACATCGACGCGCT
>JAJYWA010000043.1 GCA_021791755.1 Actinomycetes bacterium
TCGTGGGCGCAGGGGACGTGGCCGCGGTCGTGCTAGCCCGCGGCTCGCGAGGCGTCGGGCCCGCGGTGGTAGCCCACGGGTGCGAAGGCGTACCGGTCCGCGTCGGGCGTCGCGAGCTCGGCGAGCGGAACCTGGTTGAGGCGCCCGTCTGCGTATGAGTGCAGCGTGACCTCTGATACCCCAAGAACGCTCGCTGCATCACGCAGCTCTCTTGCCCGTACGACCGCAAGGTCAAGAGCGGTATCGCCAAGGGTGGACGCCTCGCCGTGGGTGAAGCAGAGCACTCGTGCGCGAGTGCCGTTCCGAGACATGAGCTCTAGCACCCCGCCGAGCCCGAAAGACTCATCGTCGGGATGGGCGCAGACCACTAGAGCCTCGCCGGCGCCGGGGAGGCCGGCGAGGCTCTGGGAACCAGACCCGTGGGCAGTCGATCCGGCGGACCTCTTGCTAGGGTTACCGGCCATCTCTACCAGCCGAGCGCTGTTGGCATGCGCCGGCCATGCCGTGCATGCCATAGGTAGCTTCGTTCGAAGAGCTGTTTGACCACCATCCACGCGCGTCCCTCCGAGATGGTCGGGATCTTGTTTCGTGGCGGCCGGACTGGATCTACCGACATGTATATTCCGCGATCTCCCATGCTGAGCACGCACCGGGCAGAGAGCTCGGCCTCGGGTTCTCCGCGTCCCCGCCGGCCGCTTACCACCGACGCGATGTCGCTGGCTGCGATCGTGGCCATCTGCTCTGTCATGTGGCCGGTCTTCGGAAAGTTGACCGGCGCCGGCGTTTCGGAGACCGGGGCCATGGCGACGGCTACGCCTACCGCATAGACGCCGTGAGCATTCTGGTGGCGGAAACCGGTTCCCACTGGGATGAACCCCTTCGGATTAGCTAGCCCTACGCTGTTGGCTACGGCTTCTATACCGGCGAGGGGCGGGATGATGATTGACAGCGCTGAGGGGATGCTTCTCGTAGCGTCGACCTCGACGGCATCGGTTGTCACCCGTGTCACGCTGGCTGAGGTGGCATAGGGGATCTCGCGTTCTTCGAACGCTCTTTCGAGAAGTTGGCGTACGGCGCCTGCGCCACCCATGCCCATGTGACCCAGGTACGGTTCGGGCGTGACGAAGCTCAATGGCGCCACGTGGCGGATGCGGCGCTGGCGCAACAGATGGTCCAGCTCGAACACGAGCTCGTAGGCGGGTCCGATGCAGCTGGCTCCGGGCGCTGCTCCGATAACCACGGGACCTGGGTCTCTCAGCAACGCGCGAATCGCGGAGGCAAGCTCCTCGGCTTCCGGGGGAGACATCGGTGAGTGCCCCGGGCCGTCGAACGGTCCGAGCCCGTCGACGGCTTCGTTAGCGCTGCGATGGCCGGTGGCGACGACAAGGAAGTCATAAGGATGTTCCCCTCGTGTGCCAAGCACCATCTTTCGACTGGTGTCGATGGTGGTCACCGCGTCGTTCACGAAGCGCACTTGTTTGCTTTCGAGCGGGTGTTCGAGGTCGAAGGAGATGCGTTCGACAGAGCGCGACCCGATCGCCACCCAGATGAGCGAAGGTATGAAGGTGAAGCGCCTTTCCTTCGAGACGAGAGTGATGTCAATCTGCTCAGAACCTGCGTACCCGCGCAGCGCGTACGCTGTCGTGAGCCCACCGAAAGAGCCTCCGACGATCACGACCTTGGCCTTGCTAGCCATGGACACCGCTCTCGCCCTCGCTCTGATCAGCCTCGGCAGCGGCTGCCGTCGAGGTCAGTAGCATATGACCTTGTCTGCCCAGATAGCCCACTCTGTCGCCTCCTCGAGGGTCGAGCGCCGCGCTCCTGCGATGAGCGCACCGTCGTTGAAAGCACGCGCGTCCATGCACGTTCCGCAGCAGCCAATCTCCCCCCCGTGGCGAATCACCGCTGCTGCCATGCGGTCGAGATGGTAGTAGCCGTCAGGCACTTTCTGCTCGGCGAGGGCGCACCCCACAGCATCGCCGAAGAGGAACACGCGCACATTGACATTGTCACGCCGGGAGAGGGATCCTGCGAGGCGCAGGCCGTTGTAGGAGCGTTCGGTACCATACGGAGGATCATTCAAAATGACCAGGATGTTCATCGGAGGCGCCCCGCTGGACGTCTTGTTCGCGAGTCCGTTGGGTTCATGCGGGGTCCACTTCTCCAACGGGGAACGGCGTCTTGGTGGGACCTCGCGTCCGGCCCTCTCGAGCTCGGCGTTCATCGGCTCCGATCGTCACAGGGAGCCCTGCCTGGCGCCACTCTGGCATGCCGTCCTCAAGGCAGCGTGCCTGCCGTCCTCGTTTCCGTAGGGCAGAGACTGCCTGCGGGGCAAGCAGGCAGAGCGGTCCGCGGCAGTAGGCAACGATCTCCCTGCCCGTTGGCAGGCTGCCATCCTTATTGATCTCATCAAGGCGTGCCTCGAGGTGCTCAAGAGGAAGCGAGATCGCTCCTGGTATGTGGCCCGCCTCGTACTCTTCGGCCGGCCGAACGTCGATGACCACGACGTCTCCGGCCCGCGCGCGCTGCAAGAGCTCGGTACGTGTGATCCGCTCGGCTCCTCCCCCACCCGTGTCAATCTCTCTGAGGATTTGGTCAACCTCCGCAAGACGAGCGCGGGCGAGGTCGCCGAGTGAGGCGATGAACCGGCACGTCTCTTCACCGGCCGCTCGGTAATAGATTCGCGTGCCTTCCCGCCGGGTTGTCACGAGCATTGCTTGCCGCATGATCTGTAGATGCGCTGATGCCGTTGTGAATTTGATCCCCGTTGCGATCGACAGCGCTTCGACGGTGCGTTCTCCCTGGCAGAGAAGCTCGAGAAGCTCGATCCGCTTGGGGTGCATCACAACCTTGCCGATTCGCGCGAGTTGCTCGTACATCAGGGAATGTTGCTGGGCCATTTTCCAATAATCCACAGATCTATAGATAACAGGCTGATAGTGCTGCGCGCAAGCCTTCGCCGCGAGCAGCGCTGGATCGCGTAGCTCTGGCGCCCACTGTGCCGAAGGCGCCGAAAGCGCCCACCACGGCGCAAGGAAGGTGCGGGTGGCGCACAGCTGCAGGCCTGCAGGTGCTGTGCGAGGTGCGACGGTGCACACGGCGAGGACGATATCAATTGAGCTTGCAGTGCCAATAAGTGCCACGCTATGGTCTATGGTACTATGTAATATAGTCAGGTTCATGGTGGGAATCGGCTTTGTGACTGTGCAGCATCGAGAGCTCTAGAAGGAGATGTTCTTGAACACCCTTGAGATTATTCAGGAGATGCGAGCGAACCCGGCGGTTGCTGAGGAGTTGCGAGCTGTGTTGATGTCGCGCGGCGTCTTGGAGCTGCCAGAGCTCGTCGGAGAGATGGCGCGCTCGAGCCAGCGTCATGAGGAGCGCCTGAACGACATAGACGTGCGCTTGGCACGCCTCGTCGAGGTTGCGCAACGTCGCGACGTGCAGATCGCGCGCTTGGTTGGGAGCGATCTCGAGGCGCGTTGGAGAAGGGATGCCACCGCATACCTGGGTAGTCGTGGCCTTCGCAAGATCCGGCTTCTTGACAAGGCGGATCTTTCAGATCTCCTTGACGAGCTACTTGTCACAGGGAGCCTGAGTGACGCGGAGCGCCAGGAAATCCTCGTGGCCGACGCTGTTCACTCAGCTGTTCGCCGGGGAAATGGAGCGGCTGTCTATGTAGTGACGGAGGTATCCTCCCGCGTGCACCAACACGACGTCGAGCGAGCCGTGCGGCGCGCCAGCTTGCTGGAACAGGCTCTGAAGGTATCTTGCATACCGGCAGTGGCGGGAATGTCTATCGACGATCCCGCTGAGACAGCTGCGCAGGAGGGTGGTGTCACCACAGTCCTGCCACCTTCTTGGATTGCTCCGGCAGCTTGAGCTTGGCCGGGAGCGCCAGTCCCTGCGATTTGCTGGAATCTTGCACCAGAAGCGACCGTTGCCACTGGCTGTTGACGCGTTGCGCTCAGAGCGCGGGGAGGTAGCGGTCGAGCTCGAACTGGGTGATCTGGCGTGTGTAGGCGTACCACTCCGAACGTTTGTTGCGGATGAACCACTCGAAGACGTGCTCGCCTAGTGTCTCTGCCACTAGCTCAGAGTCTTCCATGATAGCTACTGCCTCCTCGAGGTTCGAGGGAAGTGGTCGGATGCCCTCTGATGCAAGCTCCTGAGGGGTCATCGTGTACAGGTTTGTGGCAGCTTCCGGAGGAAGCTCGTACTCGGCCTCGACGCCCTTCAGCCCTGCGGCCAGCACCACGGCGAAAGCCAGGTACGGATTGCAGGCGGGATCGGGAGCGCGGTACTCGATGCGGGTCGACTCCGTCTTGCCGGGTTTTGCAACCGGCACCCGTACGAGCGCCGAGCGGTTGTTGTGGGCCCAAGACACGTTGACGGGAGCCTCGTAACCAGCCACCAGCCGTTTGTAGGAATTCACCCATTGATTGGTCACGGCAGTTATCTCCCGTGCATGTTGTAGTAGACCTGCGATGAAGCAGCGAGCAACCTTGGACAGACCGCGCTCATCGTCAGGGTCGTGGAAAGCATTCCGGTCGCCCTCGAACAGGGAGAAGTGGGTGTGCATGCCCGATCCCTGTACGCCGGCCAGTGGTTTCGGCATGAACGTGGCGTAAGCCGATCGTTCTTGGGCTATCTCTTTGACGATAAGACGTATCGTCATGACGGCGTCAGCCATGCTCAGGGCATCCGTGTGGCGCAAGTCGATCTCATGCTGGCTCGGTGCGTCCTCGTGTTGAGCGTACTCGACCGGGATACCCATGTCCTCCAGCGTCAGGAGAGTTCGTTTCCTGAGGTCGGTGGCCAGATCGCCGACTGTGAGCTCGAAGTAGGAACCCGTGTCCAGCGGGCGAGGTTCTCGTGACGGATCAGCGTCCGCGAAGTAGAAGTACTCGATCTCTGGTGCGGCATAGAACCTGTAGCCGCGTTCACGCGCTCTGTCGAGCGCTCTACGAAGCACATGGCGAGGGCAGCCCTCGAAGGCAGAGCCGTCAAGGTTGTATATATCGCAGAAGACGCGGGCCACTGGAGAGCTCCTCTCCAGGCGGCCATCGCTTGTTTCGAAGGGGAGGATTTGGAACGTCTTCGGGTCCGGGCATGCCAGCACGTCACTTTCCTGGATGCGGCTGAAACCGTCGATCGAGGAGCCGTCGAATGTTATTCCTTCATCGAGAGCACCCTCCAGCTCAGCCGGGGTGATGCTGAACATCTTCGGTATGCCGAGCACATCGGTGAACCAGAGCTGCACAAAGCGAACGCCCCGCTCCTCCGCAGTTCGGAGCACGTAATCACGCTGGTCCTGATCACGTTGGTCCATAATCACCTGCCCTCGTTCGTCGATCTATTCTTGGCATCTTGTCCATTATCGCGGTCTCAGCGTACGAGGCACACCGATTGAGCCGACGTCGTTTCCTGGCGAGGTCAACCGGCGCGGGCAGCGCTACCGAGCTCGCTCTGTTGACGATACCGAGCCTGCTCTGTTGACGATACGTCGCCGCGAAAGCTGCTGCAAGCGGCGCCGCGGGGAGTTCACACACCGTTTACAAAGTTGCAATGCTCGGGAAACTGGACCGGGGTAACGTGCGGTGTGGCAAGCTTGCGTGACGTACTTGTCTGCCAACCTGTCAACCTGCCAACCTGGTGGCCTAGTGACCCGGTTACCCGAGCAGCGCAGGTGGCGCGTGTTCAGTGACGTAGCCGGTGATGGCCACGCTTCGACAACTCGCCAGGGAATGTCGAGCTCGAATGAGGAGCAACGAGAAGTTAAGGAGGAGATGTGCAAGAACGAACGGTAGCCGAGGTTCTCAGCCTCGTGAAGGACGGCGGCATCGAGATAGTTGACCTGCGCTTTTGTGACTTACCAGGATTGATGCAGCATTTCTCGGTCCCGGCGCATGCGCTTAGCGAGGACTCATTCGAGGAGGGGTTCGGCTTCGACGGTTCGTCGATCCGCGGCTTCCAGGAGATCCAGGAGTCTGACATGTTGCTGGTGCCGGACCCGGCCACGGTTGTGGTTGACCCGTTCCGCCAGCACCCGACTCTAAATCTCAACTGCTTCGTTCGTGATCCGGTGACTGGTGAAAGCTACAGTCGTGATCCCCGTTACGTGGCATTCAAAGCGGAGAAGTACCTGGTTTCCACTGGCATCGCGGACAAGGCCTACTTTGGTCCCGAGGCCGAGTTCTTCATTTTTGACGACGCGCGGTTCTCGCAGGATCAGCGCTCCGCGTTTTACCAGGTGGACTCTGTCGAGGGCATCTGGAACTCGGCTCGTGACGAGCAACCGAACCTTGCTTTCAAGCCGAGGTACAAGGAGGGGTACTTCCCCGTTCCGCCTATGGACCATTTCCAAGACCTGCGATCCGAGATGATCCTTGTCATGGAACAGCTTGGGATCGAGATCGAGGTGCAGCACCACGAGGTTGGCACCGGTGGCCAGGCGGAGATAGACATGCGCTTCGACACCTTGCTGCGCATGGCAGACAAGCTGATGCTCTACAAGTACGTGGTGAAGAGCGTGGCTCAAGCTGCAGGTCGCACGGCAACCTTCATGCCTAAGCCCCTGTTCCAGGACAATGGTTCGGGAATGCACACACATCAATCTCTGTGGTCTGGCGGAGAGCCCCTCTTCTACGGTGAGACCGGCTACGCTGGCCTGTCCGATATCGGCCGGTGGTACGTGGGTGGCCTCCTGAAGCACGCGGGCGCGATCCTCGCGTTCGCAGCGCCCACGACCAACTCCTACAAGCGACTGGTGCCGGGCTACGAGGCGCCGGTTAACCTCGTCTACTCCCAGCGCAACCGCTCTGCGGCGTGCCGGGTTCCTCTGTACTCGAAGAGCCCGAAGGCCAAGCGGATCGAGTTTCGCTGTCCAGATCCTGCTTGTAACCCGTACATTGCTTTTTCAGCGATGCTCATGGCAGGTCTCGACGGGGTGCAGAACCGAATAGAGCCACCGGACCCGGTGGACAGGGACCTGTATGATCTCGCGCCTGAAGAGTTGGCGAACGTTCCTCAGGTGCCGGTGTCGCTCGAGGCCGCGCTGTCTGCCCTCGAAGAAGACCAGGAGTTCCTGAAATCAGGTGGTGTGTTCACCGATGATCTCATCGAGACGTGGATCTCCTACAAGAGGCTTCACGAGATCGACGAGGTGCGGTTGCGTCCGCATCCATGGGAGTTCATGCTGTACTACGACATCTGAGGTCTCGAAAGGAGCGTCTTCGTGCGAAGCCCCGCCGGCTAGCCGGAGGCGTTCCTGCAAGTCCCGGCGTTGCTGGTGGTCGCTCGCGAGCGGCTATCGTGCGGGATGTGCGAGGCCGAACGATCAAGCGATGTGCAATGCTCGCCGCCTGGTCTGTTGGCGCGGCATGTCTATTGGCGATCCTCTACCTCGCGGCGGTTCACGCTTACCCGGGAGACTCGGATAGCGCAAGTGTCGTCCTGGAAGGCCAGGCGATGGCTCACGGCCATCTCCTGTTGCATGGCTGGCAGCTCTCGCTTGACTCCTTCTGGACGGTCGATGCGCCGTTCTATCTTGTTGCCACGATCATCACGGGAGTGCGAGGCGCGCTGATCTTCGCCGTGCCGGCTGCAGTGTGTGTTCTCATCATTGGAGTCGGCATTTTCATGGCTGCCGAGAAGCGTCGCGGAGCGGCCGCGGTCGCGGCTGGAGCAGTCGTCATTGCGATACTGGGGTTGCCAGGGCATGTGCTGAGCGTCTTCTTCGTTCATGCGGGTTGGCATGTCACGACTGCGCTGTTTGCCCTGGTGGCGTTCCTCGTCCTGCGAAAGGGGCTATTCGGTTGGGCATGGTTCGTGGGCTTACTGGCTCTGATAGCAGGCATGCTCGGGGATCTGATGATCATTCCGCTCGCGGTCGCTCCGCTCTTGGGGGCCGGCCTGGTGGCCATGATGAGGACCAGGAGCTGGCGAGGCGGCCTGCCAACCGTCAGCGCTCCGATCGTGGCGACTGTCGCGGCAATCTTGCTTCGTAAAGGAGCGGTGGCTCTTGGAGCGTTCTCTACGGGCAAGGCGAACAGGCGACCGCCCTTGGCGCAAGTTGTCTCCAACATCGGGCACGGGCTGCACCAGGGAGTCATATTGTTGGGTGTTGGCTCGAGCTACCTAGGGCTTGGGGGTGAGCCCAGTCTGCTCAGCTTGGTTCACGTCATCGCGGTGGTTGTGGTGTTCATCGCCGTGGCGGCGGCTGTCGGGTCGCTTCTTCTGGGAGCGTTGCGTGGGAGGCAGTCCGTAGCGGGCGGGGACTCCGGGGATGCTTGGCGCCTCGATGACATGTTGCTAATTGCTTCAGCTGCTTCGTTTGTCACGTTCGTTCTGCTCGCGTTAGCTCCTGACATGAAGTACAGCCGTTACCTTACCGGCGGTGTGATATTCGGCACTATCTTGGCCGGACGGGTCGTAGGCAGGCTGGTCGAGCGTCTTCGGGCAAGCCGGGCACATCGAGCAGGCTGGGCAAGGCGCGCCATAGCTGCCTTTGGGGCAGCGATCGTTTTGTGCTTTGCGGCTGGGCTGATCGTGAACATCTCCCAGCCGGTTCCGGCACAGCCAGCGGTGAAGTTGACTGGTTTCCTCGAAGCTCACCATCTCACTCGGGGAATTGGCGACTACTGGTCTGCCTCCATTGTTACGGTAGCGTCCCGCGGGCACGTGAAGGTGCGTCCAGTCATATCGTCGTTCCTCCAGGTGCCGGGCCCTGGCAGTTCTCATCCCGCGGCGCATGCGACGGTCAGCCGGCCCGCCCGGGGCGCTCGATCCGGTCGGGCTCCCAGGCGATCGGGCGGGGCGCGATCGGCTGTCCAGGCAGTCAACGTCCGGCTGGTCAGGTATGGGCGCGAGTCCGCTGACGGTTGGTACACGAAGCCGTTCCAATTCCTGGTCTACAACTATCGGGGTCCGTGGGGCGACGTGACCTCCTCATCTGCTGACGTGACCTTTGGAGAGCCGGTGCACGTCTATCTGGTCGGGCCGTACCAGGTAATGGTGTGGCCTCGCGATCTGGTGGTGCCGGCCCACGGTGCAGCAAGCGGCGGCTCGCGTCCTGCGAGAGGACTCACTGCCCGGCATGCTGGTCATGGCCCCCGCGGTTCCTAAGCCGTTCCGGGTCATTGCGAAGCCTGCCGGGGCAGTTTGCAACCTGGCCTGTGAGTACTGCTTCTACCTATCCAAGAAGACGCTCTATCCAGCCAGCCGCTTTCGAATGTCCGAGGCGGTTCTCGATGCTTACCTGCGCCAGGTCATCTGCCCAGAGCAAGGCCAGACGGTATCGATCTTGTGGCAGGGTGGGGAGCCGACCTTGATGGGACTCGACTTCTACCGCCGGGCGGTCGTGCTGGCCGAGCGTTACTGCCGGCCCGGCCAGCGCGTCGAGCACGCTCTGCAAACCAACGGGACCCTGCTTACCAAGGAGTGGCGCCGTTTTCTCCGGGCCAAGGACTTTCTTGTCGGGCTGAGCGTGGACGGCCCGCGGGAGATGCACGACGCCTACCGTCGTGACAAGCAAGGGAACGGCACCTTCGACAGGGTGATGCGAGGCATGGAGCATCTCCAGAGCGCAGATCTCCGGTTCAATGTTCTCTGTACCGTGAACGCCGCCAATGTGGAGCACCCCGTCGACGTCTACCGGTTCTTCCGTGATGATTGTGGAGCCAGGTTCATCCAGTTCATCCCGATAGTCGCTCGGCCGGAAGGAACGTCCTGCGGTTCCGGCTCGTCCGCCGGGCAGATCTCGGCAGAGCAGTGGGGTCGCTTCCTGATCTCGGTCTTCGATGAGTGGCTTCGCCGTGACGTGGGACGGGTTTTCGTTCAGACCTTCGAGGCGGCGCTCGCCTCGTGGATGGCGGCAGGGGCGCCGCTGTGCGTGTTCGCTGAGGTGTGTGGGCGTGCGATCGCGCTGGAGCACAACGGCGACGTTTACTCCTGCGACCACTTCGTCGATCCTGGCCACTTTCTCGGCAATTTGGCAGACCGAACCCTGGTGGAGATGGTCTCATCGGACCAGCAGGTCTCCTTCGGCGACGCCAAGCGCACTGGACTTCCCGAGGAGTGCCTGCGGTGCGATGTCTTGTTCGCGTGCAACGGCGAATGCCCGAAGAACCGGTTTGTGCCAGCTCCGGACCAGGAGGCAGGTGTCAACTACCTATGCCGAGGCTACAAGGCGTTCTTCCATCACATCGACGGTCCGATGCGCCTCATGGCGGCCCTCGTCAGAGACGGCAGGCAGGCCGCAGAGATCATGTCGATCTTTGCTGCGGCGCGCCGGAACGAGCGATGCCCGTGCGGCAGCGGGCGCAAGGCGAAGCTCTGCCATGCCGGCTGAACCGCTGTGCGAGGCACTGTGACATCCGGCGTGGGCTGCCCACAGTTTTATTGACAGAGCTAGAGGTCGTAGAAAAGGCGCTCGACGACCCGGCGTGCTCGTCTTGTAACCCGCTGGTGCTCTCTCCGGAGCTCCGACGGGGTCGTGCCAAGGCTCCGCGCGAGGTGAAGCAGCTGGTTGGCGCGCCGTGGCAGTGAGTCTGCCCCGGTCGACCCCGCCAGGACGGGGAAGTAGCCTCCTACGAGATGCCAGCGGTTTCGTGCCTTGTTGCAGAATGTCCACGCGTCACGCAGAATGCCTGCGTCGTTCGCTGGGATCGCGCCCATGTCCTCCAATCGTGCTAGCGCGTCGATGGTCCCAGTAGCCGGCGCGCAGTTGCGGAGCTGGAGTAGCCGTACGGTCCACTCGATGTCCGACAGGGATCCTCTCCCGAGCTTCAGGTGGAAGTCGGGGTCCTCGCCGATCGGGATCCGTTCCCGCTCCATGCGAGCCTTCATCCGCTTGATCTCCCTGGCTTCACCGGCGGTGAGGTGAGAGGACCAGAGCCAGCGGTTGACGAGCTCCATGAAGGACGCAGCCAGGCGGGTGTCGCCGGCCACCGGGCGGGCTCTTACGTAGGCATGCTTCTCCCACGCCGTTGACCAGCGCTCGAAGTAGGCGGCGTAGCCGTCGAGGCTTCGTGCGAGCGCGCCGTGGTGGCCTTCAGGCCTGAGCGACGTGTCCACCGCAAGGATCCGGTCGACGGGAGCGGACCCGTTCAGGAGGTGCACGAGCGCGGTCGCAGTGGCGCCGGCGCTTTTCGCCGCATCTGCCCCTGGTCCTTCGTAGACGAACAGAAGATCGAGGTCGCTTCCGAACGACATCTCCCGACCGCCGAGGCGTCCGAGGGCTATGACTGCGAAGCCGCGTTCCCTGCTCAGCATCTCGAGACTTGTGGTGAGGGTGGCGTCCGCGACATCGGCGAGCAGTTCGCCGATCCTGCCTGCGTTGTTGCCAGAGCCGATGGTTCCTGAGTCCTCCTGGCTGAACAGGTCGAGGATCGCCGTGCGAGCCATCTCCCTCTGTGCGAACCGGCGCAGGCTTCCCGAGGGCTCCTCGAGGGGGCGCGAGATCTGCATGCGAGCGAGGCTCGCCAGCTCGGTGAGGTCGCGAGGTGCGAGGGCGCTGTCCTGGCCCAGGTCAGAGATCAGCTCCGGATGGTGCTGGAGCAGCTCGGTGAGGGATCTGCTCGTGCCGGCGATCAGGCACAGTCTCTTGGCCGCCTGCGGAGACTCTCGGAAAGAGCTTATGAGCACGTCGCGAGTGTGATGCCAGGTGATGAGGTTTCGCAGCCCGACCAGAGCCATATCGGGCGCCGGTGACGCTGCCATCCACTCGAGCAGTGATGGCATGAGCTGCTGCATGAGCCTGGAGCTGCGCGTCAGCCCGGTGGTCAGCTCGGCGAGCGCTTGGCGGGTCTTGCGCACGTCCTGGAAGCCGAAGGCACGGAGGCGTTCCGAAGCCGCCTCTTCACCGAGAGCAGTGGCGTTCGGGCGTGCTCGGCTCGCCGCGGGTTCGGTGGTTCCGAAAGGCTTGGTGAGCACGGGCGCCTTTCGAGACGAGTACACCTCGAGAAGCGGCCGGAAGAAGAGGCGCTCATGTATGGACCGCACGGCGTTTTGCCACCGTGTTGTCGCGGCGTCGAAGTTCTCGAGCGCCGATCGCAGACCGGCAGGGTGGAAGCCGAGGAGTCGGGCGAGGACTTCACGTGCTTCGGGGTTCGCCGGCAAGGTGTGGACCTGGGTCTCCTCGAGAAGCTGGAGCCGGTGCTCGAGAGCTCGCAGGAAGTGATAGGCGAGCGACAGCAAGGAGGCGTCTGCTGGATCGACGTATCCTGCGCAGGAGAGCTCTTCGAGCGCTGCCAGCGTTCCGGGCGCGCGAAGCGCCGGATCCTCGCGGCCGTGGATCAGCTGTAGGAGCTGCACAGCGATCTCGATGTCGCGTATCCCGCCACTGCCGCGCTTGATCTCGCGTCGGTGGAGACCGCGGCTGCGAGTTTCGCGCTCGTGGCGCATCTTCATCGCTCGGATGCCGGCGATGTCCTCCGTGCTGAGGCGCTGGCGCCACAGAGCCTCCGACGCGGCCCTCTCGAAGAGGCTTCCCAGCTCGTGGTCTCCCCCCGAGGCGCGAGCCTTGATCAAGGCTTGGATCTCCCAAGGATGCGCCCACCGCTGCCAGTAGGAGACGTACGCCTCGATGCTGCGAACGAGTGGTCCGCTCCTACCCTCGGGCCTGAGGTTTACGTCGACCTTGAATGCTTTGCCCGCAATGCGCATGACCTCTCTTGCGAGGCGGGAGGCTTCATCATCGGCTTCGGTTGCGACGAAGGTGATGTCGACGTCGCTCGCGTAGTTGAGCTCTCGGGCGCCGAGCTTGCCGAGGGCGATGACCGCAAAGCCCTTTGTGGCACCCGAGATCCGACAAGCTCCGTCGAGGACTGTGTCCGCGATGTGCGACAGATCAGCCGTGACCTTCTCGAGCTGGTCCCAGCCGGCCAGGTCGCGCGACGCCACGCGAAGGAGCTCGAGCTTCTTCCAGTGTACGAGGTCGCGCACCGAGGTCGGGGTGAACGGGAACATTGGCGCGGACAAATTATCGAGGACGTCGATGGCGGCGGGGTCGGAGATGACGAGCCGCGTCAGAGAGCGGCTTGCAGAGAGCACCTCGACGACGCGCTCGGCAAGATCAGGGGTTCCTTCCAGCCTGCCGATGATCCCAGGGCTGCTCGCTGCGAGCCTCTCGAGCCCTGTCCTGGCCGACCGTGGGTCGGGACTGTGGGCTAGCAACTCCACGAGGCTCGAGGACAGCGCTTCGTGGCGGCTCGCGCCCGGCGCGCCTCGGGTGGCCGAGGACGTCTCGTAAGGGCCGGGCGTAGCTCCGCTCGATGTCACCACCCAAGCTTATGATGCCAGTCATGTTGCGCCAGCAAAGCATCTACCGCTGTGGCGAATGCGGCACGGAGCTCCCGCGCTGGATGGGGCGCTGCCATGGCTGTGGCGCCTGGGGAACCTTGGAGATCCTCGAAGAGCAAGGGCTGGCTCGCGGAGCAGGCGCTAGCGCCGCCTCGCGGGGCAGGTCGCGGCGGGGAGGCGCGAGCCTGGAGGCCATCCGCTCCGGGAATCTCGGCCATGTTGCAGGGGCGCCACGCCGTGCTCTGGCGCAGACCCTGGCGGAGGTGGGCGGCGAGAGAGCTGTGATGATGCCGACTGGAGTCTCCGAGCTGGACCGGGTGCTCTCGGGCGGGATCCTTGCGGGCTCGGTCACTCTCCTGGGCGGAGAGCCGGGTGTGGGGAAGTCGACCCTGCTTGTTCAGGCACTGGCGTCGCTCAGCGCACCCGAGAGGAGGTGCCTTCTGTTCACTGCAGAGGAGTCTCCTGCGCAGGTGCACGTGCGCGCCGAGAGGCTTGGAGCGCTGGACAGTGGGCTCCTCGTCTCGGGAGCGAGATCCATGCCGGACATCTTCGAGGTCATCGACGAGACGTCGCCTGATGTTGTGGCAGTTGACTCTGTCCAGGCGGTCGAGGAGCCCGAGATCGCCTCCGCTCCGGGAAGCGTCTCCCAGGTCAGAGAGTGCGCGGGTCAGCTGGCCGTGGCAGCGAAGAGCCGGGGGATCGCAGTGGTCCTCGTGGGCCACGTGACCAAGGACGGGCTGCTGGCGGGACCGCGAGCACTCGAGCACCTCGTCGACACCGTTCTCGTGTTCGAGGGAGATCGCCACTATGCGCTTCGCTTTCTCAGAGCATCCAAGCATAGGTTCGGGCACACCGGTGAGCTGGGTATCTTTGAAATGCTGGCGTCGGGGCTCAACGGGGTGGAGGACCCTAGCGGCCTGTTCCTGAGCGACCGCAGGTGTGACGCCCCCGGAAGCGTGGTTGTGCCGGTTATAGAAGGGAAGCGATCGATGCTTGTAGAGGTCCAGGCTTTGGTGGCTCCTTCTTCCTCGGAGGCTCCGCGACGGTCTGTTCAGGGGATCGAGTCCAAGCGTCTTGACCTCCTCCTCGCCGTTATCGAGAAGCGGGCGGGCCTGTCGTTACGGGCCCAGGACGTGTTCGTTTCGATCGCTGGAGGGGTGCGGGCCGCTGAGCCTTCATCTGACCTGGCTGTGTGTGCAGCGATCGCGTCGGCATCCTCGGGCCGGGTCCTCCCCGACGACGTTGTGATCTTAGGAGAGGTTGGTCTTGCTGGCGAGGTGCGTCAGGTGGTCGAGACGAAACGCCGCCTGGTCGAGGCAGCACGGCTCGGTTATCACCGAGCACTGGCTCCGGCATCATCTCCGGATCCGCCGGCGGGCATGGAGCTCCTGCGGGTGTCGACACTCGTAGAAGCCTTGGATCGGTTCGATCTTTCCCCGGAGATCGGTGCTGTGGCGCCGGGCGGCCTTCTGTTCACAGCCCGGCAGGCAGCCAGGCGGTCGGCGCCGTGATGATGATGTAGCATGCGTCCGTGGTAGCGCGTCGTAGCCTGGCGATGAGCGAGGCGCTTGCTCTTGTCGCGCCGGGCGAGGCCTTGCGAGATGGATTGGACCGGATTCTTCAGGCGCGGCGGGGAGCGCTGGTCATAATAGGTGATGAGCCACCCGTGCTCAGGGTATGCACGGGTGGGTTTCTGCTGGATGCGGAGTTGACGCCGCAGCGGCTCGCGGAGCTGGCAAAGATGGATGGTGCAGTTATCCTCTCGAGGGACGCTTGCCGGATAGCCCGCGCGAACGTTCAACTCATGCCAAGCGCCAGTGTCACTACCACGGAGACCGGCACCCGTCATCGGACCGCGGAGAGGGTGGCCAGGTCGCTGGACGTGACTGCGATCTCGGTGTCGCAGGCGATGTCAACGGTCGCAGTGTACCGGGGAACCGAGAAGAAGGTCCTGCAGCCTGTCCCCACGCTGATCAGCCGTACGAACGAGGCGCTCCAAACCTTGGAGCGCTTCAAGCATCGCCTCGACGAGGTCTCGGGCGCGCTGACCGAAGCTGAGATCGGCGACATGGTGACCGTGCGAAACGTCGTTGACGTGCTCCAGCGGGTGGAGATGGTCCTCTACATTGCCGAGGAGGTGAGGGATCATCTCGTGGAGCTGGGCGGCGGCGGCCGACTTCTTCGTCTCCAACTGAACGAGCTGGTCGAGGGGGTCCCGGAGGACCGTTTACTGCTGCTGAAGGACTACCTGCGTCCGAGGAACGGCGTCTCGTGCGAGAGCGCCGTCAGGGACCTCGAGAGGTTGTCGGTGGAGGAGCTCATGGACCTGCGTAAGCTGGCGAACATGCTGGGTCTGATGAGCGACCCCTCCGGGTTGGACATGAACTTGGAGCCCAAGGGTTACCGGCTGCTCGCGCGGATCCCGCGCTTTCCTGATCACGTCGTCGAGCGAGTGGTGAGCCAGTTCGGCACGCTGCACGGGATCATGAGAGCGACCATTGGCGAGCTGGAAAAGGTGGACGGGGTCGGCGAGTCTAGAGCGCGCTTGATAAAGGACGGTTTGTCCAGGATGGCAGAGGCGAGCATCCTGGACCGCTTCTCCTCGTAGGTCTCCCGGGCTCCTGCTGCTTCGTAATAGCCGGCATGGCCGGGTACTCCACGAGCGGGTACTTGTCATTCAGGCTGATTAGCTCTACCCTGGTAGTAGGCGTATTGCAACCCAGCCGAGCTGATCGAGCCTGCATCCATCGAGCCGGCGCCCGAGATCTGCGCTGGCCGTGTGATCTTGCTGAACATAGATGCGAAGAGTTAAGAATATGGACAGGGAGAGTAATGCTGTTTGACGTCGGTGACAAGGTTGTGTACCCGCATCACGGGGCCGCGATAGTCGAGAGGCGGGAAAAGAAAAAGGCTTTCGGCACCACGAGGGAGTACTTGGTCTTGAAGCTCGCCTACGGAGATCTCACCCTGATGGTTCCAACCGACAACACCGATGCGGTGGGCCTGCGCGAGGTGATCAACGACGAGGAGGTCGAAGAGGTCTTCGCCGTGCTGCGCAAGAAGGAGGCGCGCATGCCGACGAACTGGTCTCGCCGGTACAAGAACCACGTCGAGAAGCTGAAGTCCGGTGACATATACCAGGTTGCCGAGGTCGTTCGAAACCTCTCGATCCGCGACAAAGGCAAGGGTCTCTCTGCTGGAGAGAAGCGGATGCTTTCCCGTGCTCGTCAGATCCTGGTCTCCGAGCTCACCTTCGCTATCGGTGTCAACGAAGAGGAGGCGGAGAAGAAGCTGGCCGAGGCTCTCACCTGAGCGCAGCAGGCAAGGTTGCTGGGGAAACCGGCGATGTCTGGACCGTTCTGCTCGCGGCGGGGGGCGGGACCCGCTTCGGGGCTCCGAAGCTGCTTGCGCCCCTTGGGGGACGAAAGGTAATCGAATGGTCGCTCGAGGTCGCAAGAGGGCTCTCGGCAGGTGTGGTCCTCGTCCTGCCCCACGGAGCATTTCGCGATCATCGCTCGATCGAGCCTTCTTCAGCTCGGCAGGCACACGTCTGCTCCAGTGGCATCTTCGACCCGCAAGACGTGCTTGTGGGACCGTGGGCCTCGCTCGATCTGGCCGGCCTAGTTGATGCTGTGGTTCCGGGTGGCGACACCCGTGCTGCTTCGGTAAGGCGCGGCCTCGATGCCGTTAGCCGTTCGGCGCGGGTGATCGTCGTCCATGATGCCGCGCGCCCGGTCGTGAGCAAGGAGATCTTCTTGTCAGTGATCACCGCTGTCGCGGAAGGCGCAGACGCAGCCGTTCCGGGGATCGACGTCGTCGACACCCTGAAGCGCGTCGCGGCCACGAATCACACCGAACGCGTGAGCGACGTAGCGGCTCGGGTGACCGGACGTGTGGTATCGACGCTCGATCGCTCAGGTGTCGTGGCCATCCAGACGCCACAGGCGTTCAGAGCCTCCGCTCTGATCGCTGCTCACGCCCTTTGCGAGGACGCGAGCGACGATGCCACGCTGGTCGAGGCCAAAGGTGGGGAGGTGGTTGTCGTGCCAGGCGACCGGTGGAACCTGAAGATCACTTTCCCTTCCGACCTTGCCATCGCGGCAGCGGCGCTCGCGGCGAGGCGCTCCGAGGGTCGCGAGGCGTCCTCGGGATCCGAGCGGCGGTCGGGGCTGTGACGGCGAGGGCGACCAGCGGTCGGGGCTGTGACGGCGAGGGAGCGAAACTGGCCCTGGGCATGCTCCTGGGGCGGCAGGCAATAGCGTCGTGAGAGCGGGACTTGGGTTCGACGTCCACCCATTCAGCGACGATGCGGGCCGGCCTCTCGTTCTCGGAGGTGTTCGCATTGATGGGTCGCCTGGGCTTGCCGGGCACAGCGACGCCGATGTGGTAGTGCACGCGCTCTGCGATGCGGTGCTGGGTGCTGCGGGACTGGGGGACATTGGCCGACATTTTCGCGATGATGATCCAGCGCTATATGGCGTTGCCAGCGCCGTGATACTTTCCGAGGTCCTATTGATGGCAGCCGATGCGGGGTGGGCAGTTGCGAATGCGGACTGCACCATCATCGCAGAGAGCCCGCTTCTCGCCCGCCATCTTCCGATCATGTCTGAGCTCTTGTCATCGTCGACGGGCGCTCCGGTGAACGTGAAGGCGACGCGAGCGGAGGGACTGGGAGCCATTGGCCGTGTCGAGGGAATTGCCTGCATGGCAGTGGCTCTCCTGGAGCCGACCGGGAACGCCGATTGAAGGAGGGCGCATGGGTAGCCCAGGGCGCATGGGCATAGGGAGTGTGGGCATAGGGCGCATGGGCATAGGGAGTGTGGGTGCCCCAGGGATCGGACCATAGCGAGCCCATCGTGGTCCGTTCGGCGCTCGGCGGGCCGCGCGCCAGTTCGGAGCCGTAGGCCATTGAACGACCCGAGTCCGTTCCTTTCATTCTGAGCGTCACAGCCCATCTGTAATGTTGCGAGATATCGGGGTCCGTTTCGAGACCCTCCTTCGACCGGCGTGCCTGGCATCTCATCTGATCTCGCTTCCCAGGCGACGTCCTTGGTCGCTTGCCCCTTGTTGGGCCCGCCAAGCCAATGAGCATCGCACGGAGGACTCGAACATGACCAGCAACCTGCAACACCCTGAACTACTAGCACGTCTCGCCGAGGGGGTGAGCGCACTCACGTCTTCGGCCGCGTGGCGCAGCTACCTTGACGTCCAGCGGCGCTTCCATCGCTACAGCTTCAGGAACGCTCTCTTGATCTCCTTGCAGCGTCCGGATGCGAGCCGGGTTGCGGGGTTTGCCGCGTGGCGCAAGTTGGGAAGGACGGTCATCAAGGGGGAGAAGGCGATCTGGGTGCTTGCTCCAATGATCTACAAGAGGACCAGCAACCGGTCTGGGGACGAAGAAGAAGTTATCCGGGGTTTCAAGTTCGCGCCGGTTTTCGACATTACCCAGACGCAAGGAGCTGACCTGCCTCAAGTATGCGCCAGGCTTGTCGGTGACGACGCAGGCGGCAACTACGCGAAGCTGGTTGACGTGGCGCGCTCTATTGGGTTCGATGTGGAGGAGCACGATCTAGGCGGCCGCAGCAACGGTGACTGCTGTCACACGATGCGTCGTATCCGGATCGAGCGCGAGATCTCGCCAGCACAACGAGTGAAGACGCTTGCCCACGAGCTCGCCCATGCGTTGCTGCACGAGAAGTTCGAGAGCCGTTCGCTTGCCGAGATGGAGGCCGAGTCCACCGCCTACGTCGTGTGTGGTGTGCTCGGGGTCGACTCGGGCGATTACTCCTTCGGCTACCTATTGACCTGGGCTGGCAGCGGCGACGAGGCTGTAGCCGCTATCGAGGCGTCATGCCAGCGCATCCAGAAGACGGCTGCCGCGATCCTTCAGTGCTGTGAGGCCGCCGCCGGCTCGAAGCAGGCTGCGTAGCTGCTGGCCATGGCGCAGGCGTCTTAGGATCGGCAGGCTGTCGGGAGTTGGGCCGCGCGGATGGGTTGGCGAGCTCGGGGATCTGGCGTTGGTCTTCGCAGCGCGGGCAGCCACCTGGTGTCTCCGGTGTTCTCGTGTGAGACCAGGGACCGTCTCAGCAGGCGTCGGTGATGGGAGATGTCTGTACAGGCCATCACATCTGTGCGACCCGTCGTTGAGTGCACGTCCACCTCAGAGACCAGGCATTTCTCAGAGTCGACAAGAAATCAGTTGACTTTGCCGGCCGACGGGTTCATGATGCAACCAAGGAGCCTGCAACCCTGCTCTGTCGAGCATCGGGTCGCAGACAGGGTGAGCATTGCGGGGAGTAGCAATGGGTTTTGCTTCAAGGGAAAGCAAGCGGCATGGAGCAGCGGCGCAGAACGCCCGCCGTAGGTGTGGGCATTCTGCGGATCGGGCGATGACGCGCATCGAGGTACGCA
>JAJYWA010000174.1 GCA_021791755.1 Actinomycetes bacterium
CTTCCTCGATCGGGTCTTCGTCTGCGACGATTGCCTCGTCGCAGCTCCGGGCGAGGGCTGGAAGGTGGCGACGACCACCCTGGCCCACGAGAGAGGCACGAACCCTCGCCAGCTCGTGGTCCATATGCAGCTTCTGGAAGAGATCATGCAGCTTGCCCGCTGCTCGGGGGCGTTCGACGACTGGTGGTTGGCGGAGCGGCTAGCTCAGGCGTATGTCGAGGTGCGCTGCTTTCAGTTTCACAACTGGCGTGGCTTGGCGCGTCTCGGGCGTGGCGAGGCGCCTGGTCCCGAGGGCAGCCTTCTCAAGCTGTACTGGAGCGAGATGTCCAAGCGTCTTCACGCTACGGCGATGGCAGTCTTGGACTTGGACGGCTCGTCGCCGCTGTGGAGCCGCGGTGGTGGAGGTGATGATGCGGCGTGGCAACGATCATGGCTCTACTATCAAGCGGCGTCGATCTTCGCAGGGACGAACGAGGTGCAGCGCAACGTGATTGGCGAACGTGTTCTGGGGCTCCCGCGTGAGGAGCGGAGGTAGGTGCGTGAATGAGACGCGACGGCGATGAGAGGGATGCGCGGGAGATGAGCGATCAGGTAGTGGTCTACGAGGTGAGCGGAGCGGTGGCGACGGTCACCATGAACCGGCCCGAAGTGGCGAATGCGCAGGACTCGCAGCTGATAGACGAACTTGATGCAGCTTTTGACCTGGCAGGCTCCGATGACGCTGTCCGGGTGGTCGTTCTTGCGGGGGCTGGTAAGCACTTCAGCTCGGGGCATGATCTGAAGGCGCTGGTCGGTGAGGCGGCTCCAGACTCCTGGCGGGCAATGCGTGAGACGCCTGAGGGAAAGTTCCACCACGAACGCGTGATGTACTACGAGCGTTGCAAGCGGATCTACGACTTCCGCAAGCCGACGATCGCTGCGGTGCAGGGAAGCTGCGTGGCGGCCGGCCTGATGCTCGCCTGCATGTGCGACCTGATAGTGGCAGCTGACGATGCCCGTTTCTCGAACCCCGTGCTGCGCATGACGGGAGCTGGCGTAGAGATACTGGTAGAGCCATGGGAGATCGGGATCCGCAAGGCTAAGGAGCTGTTGTGGACGGCTCAGACCCTTGATGCGAAGGAGGCATTGCAGCTTGGGCTGGTGAACCGCGTGGTTCCGGCCGCGGAGCTGATGGAGCGAGCCCATGCGCTGGCAGAAGAGATCGCGCTCGTCCCTCCGATCACAGCCCAGGTGGTGAAGGAGTCGATCAACCACGCAGCCGACCTGATGGGAAAGTCCGACTCGTGGCGATATCACTTCATGGCTCACCAGTGGGCCCACAACACGAGGACAGCTCTCAACGCGCTGGAGCATCGCAGGCAGCAACGCTCGATGAAGGACATCTTTGCCGACCGAGACCGAGGTGACGCGCCGCCCGGCGGCAGCGGCCCGCCCGGCGGCAGTGACGGCAGTGGGAAACCCGGTGGGGATGCGAAGAGCTGAGCGAGATTGGCTGGATGATCAAACCGGGCGTGAGGTCGTGCAGGAAAACCGCCCGCTTTCCGGGTTGCGGGTTCTCGATGTCGGGACGCGGATATCAGCTCCGTTCTGTGCCGGCCTTCTCGGCGAGCTCGGGGCGGAGGTCATCAAGGTCGAGCTTCCCGGGTCGGGCGACTTCATGCGGACGATCGGCCCGTTCGTGCCTGATGCGAACGACGGATCGGAGGAAGCGGGTTACTCGCTCTTCTGGGCGGTCGAGGGTCGCGGAAGGAAGGGAGTGACATGCGACCTGAGGAAGGCCGCTGGTCAGGATCTGCTCCGCCGGCTTGCTGCCATCTCCGACGTGGTGTGTGAGAACTTTCGTCCGGGAACCATGGAGTCCTGGCATCTCGGTCCAGAGGACTTGGATGAGCGCCTCGTGTACGTGAGGATCAGCGTCTTTGGCCAGGACGGCCCGTACTCGCGGAGGCCTGGGCTGGACCGGCTCGGAATAGCCTACGGTGGGTTGCTCCACTTGACCGGCTATCCGGACCGGCCGCCTGTCAGGCCAGGTGTGACGATCTCTGACTATCTGACTGGCGTGTTTGCCGCCGAGGCAGCATTGGCCGCACTCTACGGGCGCGACGCGCGTGGATCGGGGCGAGGGGTGGTGATCGACGCCCCCTTGTACGGCGCTGTGTTGAGGGTGCTCGAATGGACGATCGCTGCTCACGACCGCTTGGGTATCGTCCGCAGCCGGGAGGGCAACCGCCTTGGCAACTCGGCTCCCCTCGACAACTATCCGACCGCGGACGGGCGCTACGTGTGCATAGTCGCGGGATCGGATGCGAACTTTAGACGGCTCTGCGCTGCGATGGGAGACGCGGCATTGGTGAATGACCCGAGGTTTCGCAGGCTTTCTGATCGCGCAGCGCATGCAGACGAGATCAACTCGATCGTCAGCGCCTGGACTGCGAAATTGACGGCCGCCGAGATAGTGGAGGCGTGCGTCGGTGCCGATGTTCCCGTCGGCACCGCGTACTCGGCGTCCGACATCGTGGCTGATCCCCACTTCGCCGCGCGAGGAGACCTCGTGCCGGTCGACGACCCGGTGCTCGGGCAGGTACTGCAGCAGGCGCCGTATCCCCGACTCGGGAGGGCGAAGCCAGAACCCCCTCGTGGTGCGCCGCGGCTTGGCGAGCACAACCGGGAGGTGTGGTGCGATCTTGTTGGATTGAGCACGGTGGAGCTCAACGCACTCCAACGCTCTGGCGTTATTTGACGAGCGCTGGAGGCGCTATCCTGGCGCTCCGGGGATATTCGAGCGCCTCGGGTCTACTGGGCTGATGTGGAGCTTCTCGCCGGCATGGACAGCAAGCATCGCAGAAGCAGAGCTCTCCCGGCAGGCCAGCGTGAGCTTTCCGTAGGAGTCGACCAGCAGGCCGATCTTGCCAGTGGGGATCTCGGTGAAGGTGCGCACCCGGCGCGCGGTGAAGGTGCGCACAGCAGCCTGATGTGATCTCCCCGCTGTTTGGTGGAGGCTCCTTCCGGATCGGTCGGCGCCACCGGCCTGAGGCTCGGGGCGCCCGCCGGGTATCCGGATCAATACCTCTCCGGTCGTTCCAGCTGGTTCCGGCAGATCGGATGGCGTCGCCGCGAGCTGTAGATTTCCGAACCGATCTTCCCAGAGGACCTCAGCAGTCAAAGCTCCGCTGCCGGCTGCCACGAGCACCGACGGTGGACCGGGATGGAGATCGGAGGGGTCGATGACGCTCCCGAGGTCGCGAAGCGGCGTTCCGTTCGCGATCCGGGCAACCGCAGGGGCGAAGAGGTCGCGCCCAGCAAAGGTGGGTCCGGTGTCTGGCCGTTGCGGGATTTGGCCTGTCTCGTGCAGCTGGACCGCGAGGAGGATGGAACCGAGCGACCGGGCAGCAGGGATCAGGAGACCATTATCCGGGCCGACGAGCACCGAAGTGCGCTCCGTACCCGCTTGGGGTCTTCCCGCTGGGGGTCGTCCCGCTGGGGCGCCGGTAGCTGGAAGTCCGGTAGGTGGAGGCTCCGTGGCGATTGCGATGGCTCGCCGTGCGCTTCCCA
>JAJYWA010000175.1 GCA_021791755.1 Actinomycetes bacterium
TTCACCCGGACTGCGGGGACTTAGAGCGTGCCCGCATGGAACCACCTGTACGCGGTCTGCGGGTGGATGCCTTGGCGTCGTGCCCACTCGGTCAAGTTCGCCTGTGCCATCGCAGTAATCAAACTGCAACTCGCATAGCAGGATCGACTATATGCGTAGCAACTCCTACCCCACTGCACTCCCTGCTGGAGCGTCCGCCGGAGGATGAAGCCCGCCCCACGAGCGTCACCGAGGCTCAGTTCCCTGAATTCGACCCACGTTCATGTCGGGAGGCCATCAATAGGGAGCCTTGAGACCAGTGAACATTGGGAAGTGCCTGACGTTACGGGTCAATAGTCGTGCGCCGGTGCAGATGGCGGTGGCTGCGATGGCGAGGTCGGCGGTGTCGATGGTGTAGTGGCTAGGAAGCCATTCGCGACCGAGGGCGCCGGCCTCTTCGGCGATCTCGGCGTCGACGGAGTGCCAAACCAGGGTGGACAGCAGCGCGCGGGTACCATCCTCTTCCGCCTTGCGCATACCGGAAAGGATCTCAATGCGGGTGATCTCACTCGCATGAAGGACGCCAGCAGCTCGCTCCCGTTCGAGGAGGTGGCAAGCGCCTGCATGCCCTCGTAGGTAGTCGATCAGTATCGAGGTGTCTACCAGCGCGATCAAGAGCGGTCGTGCCAAGAACGAGAGCCGGAGCGCAGTTGATCGACCCAGACTGCGCCATCGAGATCGTGGTCGTTCCAGGAGCCAAAGGCACGACGCATCGCTGCGAGGTCGTCTTCGACGGAGCGCTCCGAGCCATAGACCTGCTCGACCGCGTCACGGATCAGGGATGAGAGCGATCGACCAGTCCGTAGCGCGACGGCATCCAGAACACTCCGCTCATCGTTGGTCAAAGAGATCTGAGTCCGCTGCATGATGTAAGCTTACATCTTGCATCAAGCGGACTCGAGCACTTCGAGTCGTTTCCTCGAAGTGCCGTGCGCGTTCGCCTACCGAGCCGAGCTCGGTGTTCCGGTGGTGTAGATCGTCGAGCAACCGCGTTCCGAGGCTCAGGTACGCCTGGCCAGAGTCGACCACCAAGAACAAGCACAACAGTTGGGCACACGCCTGATGCGCGTCTGTTGAGGCCTAAACACAGAAGACCTCTGTGGTGGGCCGGGAAGGATTCGAACCTTCGTAGGCGTAGCCGGCAGATTTACAGTCTGCTCCCTTTGTCCGCTCGGGCACCGACCCCGCAGTGAGCATATACGCCGGGCGACCGGCGGGCCTATTGACGCTGCCCGGCCTATTGGTGACACAGCGCGCTGGCCGCCGCAGCACTGTGTGTACGTTGCGGCGACGCGCTGTAGCGTGGTTCCCATGCCCACCTTCGACATCGTCTCCACAGTTGACATGCAAGAGGTACGCAATGCGATCGACCAGGCGAGTCGAGAGGCCTCGACGCGCTTCGACTTCAAAGGAACCGACTCGACCATCGAGCTCTCGGAAAAGGAGATCATCATGGAGTCGTCCACGAGAGACCGCCTGAAGGCTCTCGTACAAGTGCTGGAGGAGAAGCTCGTACGCCGCCACGTCTCGCTGAAGGCGCTCTCCTACGGCGCAGTAGAAGACGCCTCCAAGGGACGCGCTCGCCAGCACGTTACACTGAACGTCGGGCTCTCGGCCGATCACACCAAACGCCTGGGCAAGTTCCTGAAGGGCCTTGGAATCAAGTCGCTGTCGTTCCAGGTCATCGGCGACCAGGTCAGAGTCAGCAGCAAGAAGCGCGACGACCTCCAGGCTGCGATCAGCGCACTGAAGGCGGAGGACTTCGGCGTGCCACTCGAGATGATCAACTTCCGCGACTAGACGGGCCAGGGCCGGGGGCCGGGGGCGCTATGCCGGGGCCGGGGCCGCTATGCCGGAGCCGAGGACGATGTCACCATCGTAAATGGCTACGGTCTGGCCAGGCGCCGCACGGCGGGCGGGCTTCAGGTACCGGACGCCGCCTGGTTCTATCGAGCAGTCGAGAGCAGGACCGTGAGCGCTCGCCTGGGCTAGCGCGCGCGTGCCCGGAGCAGGTGGTGGCTCCGACGTCCAGCAGAGGTTGTCGAGTGGCTGGATCTCGGTCAGGAGATCCTCGCTGGAGCCGACCCGAACCCGCCGCGAAGCAACATCGACCTCCAGAGCGTAGCGTCGCTCTCCTTCCCGGCCGAGCCCGAGCCCGCGGCCGAGCCCGCGGCGCTGGCCGACGGTGACCATCTCCACGGCCGACACGGCGCCGATCACCTGATCCGTCCGTGCATCGACCAGGTCTCCGGGATGAAGATCGATCCTGTCGGCAAGAAAGCCATCCCTTCCTACCGCCGAGCTGACGAAGCAGAGGTCCAGGCTGTCCGGCTTGTGCGCGGTCCTCAGGCCAATGTCCACCGCATGCTGGCGTACCTCTGCTTTGTTCATCTCCCCCACCGGGAACAAGCAGTGGCGGAGCTGGCGCTGCGCCAGAACAGCCAGCACGTAGGACTGGTCCTTCAAGGGATCCTTGCCGCGCAAGAGCAGGCACCGGCCGCTAGGCACCTCACGGGCAAGCCGTGCGTGGTGCCCCGTCGCGACGGCATCGTAGCCCAGGGTGATGGCTCGATCGAGGAACCGGTCGAACTTTATGCGCCTGTTGCACTCGATGCAGGGATTGGGGGTTCGCCCGCGCGAGTGCTCCATGACGTAGGGATCCACGACCCAGTCGTTGAACTCTCTGGTGAAGTTGAAGACGTAGTGGGCGATCCCCAACTGGTCGGCCACCCTTCGTGCGTCCTCGACGTCAGCTACCGAGCAACAGCCGCCCGAGGAGCTAGATGCCCCACCCCAAAGCTTCATGGTGGCCCCTACGACCTCGTGGCCCGCCTCCAGGCACATCGCAGCAGCGACCGACGAGTCGACCCCGCCCGACATCGCGACGAGAACCTTCACCGCCTCAGCTGGGCGACGGCCTTCGGCGCCGCGTCCAGGCACCACTCGACCTCCGCTGCGCTCGTGGCGTACCCGAGCGAGAAGCGGATGCTCGAAGATGCATCCTCGGGAGTCAGGCCCATCGCGACGAGCACATGGCTCGGCTCGGTGGCTCCGCTCGAACAGGCTGACCCTGCCGAGGCGCACACCCCCATCTCGTCCAAGAGGACGAGGAGGGCCTCGCCCTCGACATCCTCGAAGCGGAGGTGGCAGTTCCCTGCAACCTTTCGCGACCTATCTCCGGTCTCCGAAACGCCCTGCACGCTTCCGAGAAGGCCGTCAGCAAGACGGTCCCTCAAGGCCGCCACCCTCTGGACGGTCTCCGGGCGCGCCGCTGCGCAGGCGGCCATTGCAGCTGCCATGCCCGCCGCCCCGGCTACGTTCTGGGTCCCAGGCCGCCTGCCGCGCTCGTGTCCTCCCCCCAGCAGCAGCGGGCGGATCTCCGCCGGCTCGCGCACCACCAGCGCGCCGGTCCCCTTCGGTCCACCGAACTTGTGAGCGCTCACGGAAACGAGGTCGGCATCCCGGGCTACGTCTGCGACGTCCAACCAGGCGAAAGCCTGTACGGCGTC
>JAJYWA010000044.1 GCA_021791755.1 Actinomycetes bacterium
AACTTCGAGAACTTCCGCATCCGGGCCTTGCTCTACGCCGGCAAACCCAACTTGCGAGTGCTCGACTCGATCGTCGTCACGTGAGGCAGCACGAACTGTGGGTCACCCCGGGAAAACCGGAAGAGCCCCATTTGGAGTAGCCAGCGCCGCCGCCAAGCCAGATCGCGCAGTTGGCATCATGCATCACATCCACTGTGCCGTTGGTCCCCGGGCAGTCATACGGGCTGTCCTGCCGTTTCCGGGTGTCAGAAAAGGGCGTGGGAGCCGTACGGCTGAAGCCGTCATATGGACGAGGGGAGCGAAGCGCCCCGGTGGTGACTGGTGCCCAATGCGCTGCATCCTCAGGCAGTCAGGCGACGCATCACTGCAAAGCCGGAGTCGGTCAGGCCGCCGCCTTTGGCCGCCTTGGGTCAGCCCGGCGTAGTCGATGGAGAGGGAAGCGGCTACTTCAGGACCCTGATGAGCCTTGCCGCGCCGGCGATCTCGACGATCGCCACATGCTCACCGTCGTGGATGCCACCAATGCCACCCGTCGCAGGAGGAAGGACGCGGGTTGCCGCGTCGATGATCACCGTGTGCGTCTTACCCTTGGGGTTCTTCACGGTGATGCTCGTCGACGAGATCGAGGTCACCGTGCCCCGCATGCGCACCGGGCGAGCCCCGGGTACCCAGATCAGCTTCGCTGAGCCGTTCTCAGAGACCACGACCACGTGCTCACCATCACGAACTCCCGAGATGCCACCAATGCCACGAGGCAGGACATGCGTCGAGCTGGCGACCTTCTCTGTCACCACCTGACCATTCGCCTCCTTCAGCGAAATACTCGATGCCGACACCGCGCTGACAACGCCCCTGTCGATCGCCACCGTCACGAACCCGCTCTTGAGATGAACAATCGCGTCAATGTGTATCGAATGCTCGACAAGCCGTACGACCCTGGGCGCAATGCCGGAAAGCCCACGGCGACCACGGTGCCCCTTCGTGGCGAGAACCTTTGTGTGATGTGAATGACTGGTTGGCGTTGTAGCCGCGCTCGCGCCCGCGCCCGCCGCGTATGCCACGCCGCCGAAGCTTCCGGCTGCAACGCCGACAACAGCTCCCGCGATCAACAGCTTCCGCTTGATAGTGCTCATGCCCGAATAGGCTCTACGTGCCCATCTCATCTCTGGCAAGCTCCCTTCATGAACTCTCCGAACTGGTGTTCGTGGGATCGAGGTTCATACTTCGTACTCGGTCTCCACCATCAATATGATGCAACACCAACATGAGCACAACATGATCCGTTGATTAGGGAAAAGTTAAGATTTCCCATCGCATCCTCCGGTTCGGACGGGAGTATCGTGGTCTCTGTTCATACACGACAACTTGATCGAACCTCAAAGGAGCAGCAATGGCACGCCTGCCACTTCAGGAAAACCTTCCCGGAATTGTCGGACTCCTCGCCTACAGGCCAGAGACGGGACGCCCGCTCACAGACCTCGCCGATGCGCTGCTGTACGCGGGTTCCAGTCTCAGCCGCGGTGAACGCGAGCTCATCGCCACATATGTGTCGTCGCGCAACGACTGCACCTACTGTCGTATGTCCCACGGCGCCTTCGCGGCTGCGCAGCTCAACCGCGGAGACGAGACAGTCGCTGAGGTGATCGCCGATCCCCAGTCGGCGCCGATCTCACCCAAGCTCAAGGCGCTCCTCGCGCTCGCCGGCAAGGTGGCACGCGACGGCAAGGACGTGACGGACAACGACATCGCGGCAGCACGTGCCGCGGAGGCGACCGACCTCGAAATCCACGACACGGTGCTCATCGCCGCGGCCTTCTGCATGTACAACCGTTACGTCGATGCCCTTGCCGGATGGGTTCCAGAGGATCCCGCGCTGTACGCGGCGAAGGCGCCAGCCATAGTCGAGAAAGGCTACCGGGCGACTATCCCGACGTGACCCGCTGGTGGCAACACGACCCGCTTTGCGCCTGTGACCTCGTCGCTCACCGTTCAAGCGGCCGGAGATGAGCCACATCGCCCGCGACCACGGTCTTGGTGCACGTACCGGTGTCCACTAAGAGGTGTCCTTCCAAGGTGACATCGACCGCGGCGCCGACCAGCTGCTCCCCGTTGATGTCCACCCTCACCCGAGCGCCGATCGTCCCGCACGACGTCCTGTACTCGCGTGCCTGCGATCTCCGACCACCTCGAGAGGACAGGGCGCCGTACCGGTCTTCGAGCGACTCGAGAAAGCAATGCAGTAGCTGCTCACGATCGATCGCGTGTCCGACCTCACGATCGAGAGCGGTCGCTGCACCATCGAGGGAGACCATCAGCCCCTCGTGCCCGCGCCAGTTCACGTTGAGCCCCAGCCCAACCACGACCGCCATACCACCTGCGAAGCCATCTGCCATGCCACCTGCGGGACCATCTGCGAAGACCGCCTCCGCTAGGACGCCCGCGACCTTCCTGTCAGCCACGAGCAGGTCATTGGGCCACTTGAGCTTTGCCTCGACGCCGGCGACGAGGCGGCAGGCATCAAGCGCCGCCAGCCCCACCACCATCGAGCAGAGATGGACCAGCTCTGCTCCGAAGGACGGCCGCATCAATACCGACAGCAGAAGTGAAGATCCTCGCGGCGCCACCCAAGACCTCTCGATCCGGCCGCGTCCCATGCGCTGGTGGTCTGCAACAACCACCATGCCCTCGGGAGCGCCGCGCCGAGCCTCAACCACGAGGTAGCTGTTGGTCGAGTCGATCTCGGGGAACCGGCGGATCTCCTTGAACACCTGTAAGGCCTGCCCACGGTTGCCGTCGGTACGGCGCGAACCACCAGGCCGGTCGGAGCTCAACGGCTCCGTGAACGGCTCCGTGAACGGCTCCGCTGCCTCTTCCCGCCGTGGCTTGGATGGGTCGCGCCCGGGTGTCATCATCGAAATTCCCAGGAAAATTCTGCCAAATAGCACCACGGTCCACCAATCCATCCTCCGCGCGCTCTAGAGTCGACAGAAGTGGCTGCGCCAAGATCGATTCGTCATGCAGCAGCCGAGAATTCATTGGAAGGCATCGGCCAATTCGATCTCTGTGCTCTTGATGTTCTTGACAGGCACGAGGTCACTCAGGGATTGCCCTCGGCGAGGGGCGCTGCGTTGTCGACAGGCCGCGTCGTGGGCCGCAATAGCTCCCGGGTGAGCACGCAAGAGCTACTTCCGCGCCTCCTCGGGTGAGAAGGTTCGGGTTGGCTTGGGTCAGCTGGCGTCATCGCAAGCCCAGGGCTCGCGGGCTTGCGATGACGCTCTTTAGCTTAGTCCAGGTGGGCACAAGCATGCTGGGGAGGCTGGGGGTGCAGGAGCAATCCCTACGCTGGATGGCACGAAAGGTGTGAACTGGTCCCATGGAAGAGAGGAATGCGAAGGTTGGAGGTAATGAGACGCTTGGAACCCAGTGAAAGCGAAGAGATAGGCCTCCGCGGAAACCCTGTCGCTGGCCCGCGAGGCGGGCTCCAAAGACATCGCGAACCCAACGACGCCAACGACGCCAACGACGCGCACCACACACCCGACGCAACGAAGGCGGGAGCAAGCGGGGTCAGATGCTGAAGAAGGTCCTGATCGCTAACAGGGGCGAGATCGCGATCCGAGTGCTGCGTACCTGCAAAGAGCTCGGCATCACTACCGCCGCCGTCTACTCCGACGCCGACAGGGACGCTATGCACGTCCGCATGGCAGACGAGGCCTACCCGCTTGGTGGCGCCACTGCGGCCGAGAGCTACCTCGCTACTGACTCGTTGCTCTCGGCTATAGAAAGAAGCGGCGCCGATGCAGTGCACCCGGGCTACGGGTTCTTCTCCGAGAACGCTGACTTTGCTCGGGCAGTGCACAGCACAGGCGCTGTTTTCATCGGACCACCGCCCGAGGCGATCGAGGTGATGGGCGACAAGATAAGCTCACGGCTCGCGGCCGAGAAGGCAGGTGTTGCGGGGGTTCCTGGCCGGAGCGAGCCGGTTCAGGATCCCAACGAGATCATCGCGTTCGGTGACGAAAGCGGCTGGCCCGTTGCAATAAAAGCAGCCTTTGGCGGAGGCGGGCGCGGCATGAAGGTGGTGTCCGGTCCCTCTGAGGCCGCTGACGCAATGGACTCTGCGCAACGAGAGGCCCTTGCCTACTTCGGGCGATCCGAGATCTACCTCGAGCGCTACCTGGGATGGCCGCGGCACATAGAGATGCAGATCATCGCGGACACCCATGGGAACGTGGTGTGGCTCGGCGAACGCGACTGCTCCAGCCAGCGACGACATCAGAAGCTCATCGAGGAGAGCCCCGCCCCCGGACTGTCCGATCAGGTGCGCCGCGCGATGGGCGAGGCTGCGGTGAGAGTCGCCAAGGCGTGCGGGTACCAGAACGCCGGAACAGTCGAGTTCCTCTATCAGGATGGTGAGTTCTACTTCCTCGAGATGAACACGCGCCTGCAGGTGGAACATCCCATCACTGAGCTGACCACGGGTCTCGACCTCGTGGAGTGGCAGCTTCGTGTGGCATCTGGCGAGCCTCTCACCTTCGGCCAAGACGACATCGAGGCACACGGGCACGCGATCGAGTGCCGGATCAACGCAGAGGATCCCACGCACGGCCGCTTCACCCCGAGCCCGGGGCGGATAACGCTTTTCAGCCAGGCAGCAGGCCCCTGGGTACGCACCGACTCCGGCTACGGCGCCGGAGACACGGTGAGCCAGTACTACGACAACCTCGTAGCGAAGCTCGTCGTCTGGGGAAAGAACCGCGAGGCTGCACGCAGGCGGATGCTGAGAGCCCTCGCCGAGACACGTATAGAGGGCATCGCGACAACCATCCCTGCGCACACGGCCATCCTTTCCCACCCGGACTTCGCCGCCGCACGACACTCCACCCGATGGGTCGAGGAGCGGCTCGACCTCTCCGACCTCTCCAACCTCGACGCGCTGGCGGCCGTCTCCGGTCGCCCGCCAGCGCCTGACGGTGGCTCCGGCGACTCAACTGACGCAGATAGAGCGCCACTTACCATGCACGAGGTCACAGCAGAGGTCGAGGGTCGGCGCTACCAGGTGAAGCTCTGGCTTCCAGACCCACCCGACCCACCAGATCAAGCAACGGACCAGCGACAGGCGCGACAGCGCCACAACACGAGAGCGGCGCCGCACCACCGAGCCCCCAGCGCCATCGGCGATGCCGGTGAGGTACGGGTCCCGATGCAGGGTACGATCGTAAAGGTCCTTGTCAGCAAAGGCGATGAGGTGGAGGCAGGCCAGCCACTGTGTGTGCTCGAAGCAATGAAGATGGAGAACTCTGTCGATGCGACCAAGTCCGGGACTGTCTCCGACGTGAAGGTGGACGCCGGCGCCGCGGTGGCAGCTGGCGACGTCGTCGTGGTCATTAGCTGACGGAGTCCCTAGATGGCCAGCGTCTTCGAGGCGTCAGAAGCATTGAAGGGTTTTGCACGGGCCCGTGTGCACGACGAGGCATCGTCTCTGATTGCTCTGAGCCACGCGATACATGCCAAGCCGGAGCTCGCCTTCGAGGAGCACGAGTCATCGGCCCGCGTCGCTGACTACCTCGGCGCCCGAGGGCTAAGTGTCGACACAGGCGTCGCAGATCTTCCGACCGCGCTCGTCGCGCACGCTGGAGGCGGCCCGTTCACAGTCGGCGTCTGCGCTGAGTACGACGCGCTGCCTGAGATCGGCCACGCCTGCGGGCACAACATCATCGCAGCGTCTGCTGCGGGAGCTGGGATTGCGCTTGCAGCGATAGCCGACGACCTCGGTATCACCATCAAGGTGATCGGAACGCCTGCCGAAGAAGGCGGCGGGGGCAAGATCATCTTGCTGGAGCGCGGCATATTCGATGGCATCCATGCCGCGATGATGGTGCACCCGGCAAGCTTCGACACCACAGACGTCTCCTGCCTCGCCGTCTCGCATGTCCAGGTCAGCTACACGGGCCTCGAAGCCCACGCGTCGGCCTTTCCAGAGCGAGGCGTCAACGCGGCGGACGCGCTCACCATCGCCCAGGTGGCGATCGGGCTGCTTCGCCAACACCTGATGCCGACGGACCAGGTACATGGGGTGGTCACCTCGGGCGGCAGCGCTCCGAACGTCGTTCCGAAGCACGCTCGAGGACAGTTCATGATCCGTGCACACACCATCGAAGACCTCGCGATCTTAGAGCCTCGCATCGAGAGGTGCTTTCGCGCAGGAGCGATAGCGACCGGGGCGGAGGTGGCGATTGATCGGCTGAGCCCTACCTACGCAGACCTCGTCGTGAACGAGGAGATGCTGGGCTTCTACCGCGAGAACGCTGGGCGCCTGGGTAGGCATCTCCCGCCGACGGGCACGAAGCCGATCAAGCTCTCGACGGACATGGGGAACGTCTCACACCACACTCCGTCAATACACCCGATGATCGGTGTAGACGCAGCAGGCGCCACCATCCACCAGCCTGAGTTCGCTGCCGCTTGCACGAACGAGTCTGCGGACCGCGCCGTGCTCGACGGAGCTGTCGCAATGGCCTGGACGGCAATCGACCTGGCTCTGAGCCACCACGGCCAATCTCGCAGCTGAGTCCGACGGGCTACGAAGCCGGTTGATCAGCCGGGCTGGTAAAGGCCGAACGCACTCCGGAGCACGTCCGATACCTCCCCCAGCGTCGCTCGGCACTTGAGTGCCTCCTTCATCGGCACGAGGAGATTGTCACTGCCGGCTGCAGCACGCTCCACCTCCGCAAGCGCGGAGGCTACGGCTCCTGCGTCCCGGTCCTTCTTGAGGCGGCGCACCCTGTCGGCTTGGGCGCGCTGCAGCTCTGGGTCGATCGGGAACACCTCCGGCTCGCCGACCGAGTCCTCGGTGAACGCGTTAACTCCCACCACGACCTCCGAGCCGACGTCGATCGCCCGCGCTGCAGCGTAGGCGGCTCGCTCGATCTCGGCTTGCATGAAGCCCGACTCGATAGCCGCGACCGCTCCACCCATCGCGTCTATCTTCTCCAGGTAGTCCCAAGCGGCCTCCTCTACCTGGTCGGTCAAGGTCTCTACGAAGTATGACCCGGCCAATGGATCCGTCGTCGAGGTAACGCCTGACTCGTGGGCAAGCACCTGCTGCGTACGAAGCGCTATCTTTGCGGCGCTCTCGGTCGGAAGGCCGAGAGCTTCGTCGAAGCTGTTCGTGTGAAGGCTCTGGGTCCCGCCGAGAACAGCTGAGAGCGCCTGCACCGTCACCCTGATGATGTTGTTCTCCGGCTGCTGCGCGGTGAGCGTCGACCCCGCGGTCTGGGTATGGAACCGCATCAGCTGAGACTTCGCATTGCGAGCGCCGAAGCGCTCGGACATGATCCGAGCCCACATTCTCCTCGCCGCGCGGAACTTCGCCACCTCCTCGAAGAGGTTGTTGTGGGCGTTCCAGAAGAAGCTGAGCCGGGGGGCGAAGGAGTCGACTTCGAGGCCGCCAGAGCGGGCAGCCTCCACGTAGGCGATGCCGTTGGCAAGCGTGAACGCCAGCTCTTGCACGGCAGTCGACCCTGCCTCTCGGATATGGTAGCCAGAGATCGAGATGGTGTTCCAGGCCGGCATTCTCTCGGCGCAGTAGGCGAACGTATCGGTCACCAGCCGCATCGAGCTCCGGGGCGGGTAGATGTACGTGCCCCGGGCGATGTACTCCTTCAATATGTCATTCTGAACCGTGCCTCCAAGCTTCTCGGCAGGCACGCCTCGCTCCTCCGCGACCAGCTCGTAGAGGAGAAGGAGGATCGCGGCCGTCGCGTTGATGGTCATCGAGGTGGTGACCTTGTCGAGGGGGAGCCCTGCGAGCAGCAGCCGCATGTCCTCGATCGAGTCAATCGCCACACCGACCTTTCCGACCTCACCGTCTGCTCTCGGGTGATCCGAGTCAAAGCCCATCTGAGTTGGTAGGTCGAACGCGCACGACAGCCCCGTCTGGCCCGCTGCCAGGAGGAACTTGAAGCGCTCGTTCGTCTGCTCAGCGGTCCCGAAGCCAGCGTACTGGCGCATCGTCCACAGCCGGCCACGGTACATCGTCGGGTAGATCCCCCTCGTAAAGGGGTACTCGCCTGGCGCCCCGAGCCGCTCTGCAGGATCCCAGCCACCCAGGTCGCCAGCCGAGTAGACCGGCTTCACCTCGATGCCGGAGCCCGTCGCGAGCGGCGCGCCTTGTTCGCCTGCAGTGCTCACCCAGGCACTAAGACGCCGCTGGCCGCAGATGGCATTGCCGCTGCCGCTGGCGTACGCGAGAGGTGAGGCATGCAGTACTCGTCGTACTCCGCGATGACGATCTCCTCTACGCCATCTCCGCAAGCCGGGCACTGCGGATCCCTGCGCACCTTGAAGGTCCGGAAGGACTGGTCCAGCGAGTCATAGGACAAGAGCCTGCCTACAAGCGGTTCCCCGAGACCGAGCAACAGCTTGATCGCCTCCGCCGCCTGGATCGAGCCGACGATCCCGCATATGACACCCAGCACCCCTGCCTCCGCGCAGGACGGAGCCTGGTCAGCCGGAGGCGGCTCTGGGATCATGCACCTGTAGCAGGGACCATCATACGGAGCGAACACCGTGACCTGCCCGTCGAAGCGGAATATAGAGCCGTGCACCACCGGAATCCGCTTAAGAAGCGATGCATCGTTGACCAGGTAGCGCGTCGGGAAGTTGTCCGTCCCGTCGACGATCACGTCATAGCCGTCGATGATCTCAAGGACGTTGTCCGCAGAAAGACGCGTGTCATATGTGACAACATTTACATCGGGGTTGAGTCCGCCGATCGTCGTCTTCGCCGAGGAGACCTTGCTCTCGCCGACACGGGACAGATCGTGCAGTATCTGCCTCTGGAGGTTGGACGCGTCCACGATGTCCATGTCCACCACCCCGATGGTCCCGACTCCGGCCGCAGCCAGGTACATCGCGGCGGGAGATCCAAGCCCGCCGGCGCCGAGAAGGAGCACCTTCGAGTCCAGCAGCTTGAGCTGCCCGGACTCCGACACCTCCGGCAGCAGCAAGTGCCTGTGATAGCGGTTGCGCTGCTCGGGGGTCAGCGCTCTCGGCACAGACCAGCGCCGCCCCTCGTCCTTCCAGCGATTGAACCCACCGGCCATCGACACCACATCGGCGTACCCGAGCTCGCCTAGGGCCTTTGCTGCGAGCGCAGATCGCCCGCCGACCGCGCAGTACACAACCACCGGCGCCGACTTGTCCGTAAGCTTCCCCTCCACCTGGAACTCGAGGAACCCTCGTGGCAGGTGGATCGCTCCTGGAAGAGCGCCCTGCTCGTACTCGTCCGGCTCCCTCACGTCGAGGAAGACGGCCTGCCCGATGAGACCCTCCGCATCGGCGGTCGATATCTCACGGATCTGTGATCGAATATTGGCCAGGATTTCCCGGAAACTTGGCACCTCTACCCTACCTCTGTCCTTTTAGCTCTCATCGGCTTACGCGCCTGCGCCAGGCGCTCTTTCCCGCTCTATACCAAATCTTACTCTAGCAGTCGGCATTGCACTGACCGGCCAGCCACGCACTTGGCAGGCACCCCGCCCCCGATCTCTGCGCCGATGCGCTTCGGGCCGAAGGCCGCTCGCCAGCCGCTTACGCGACCTCGGCATCATCTGGGTGGCGACAACGTCAGGGGCGCAAAAAAAGGGCGCCCCACTGGGAGGCGCCCGGGTTCTTCGTCAAGCGAAGGAGCCCTTCGTGACGAAAGTCACGAAGGGCTGAGGTCACCTCATCGGCATAGCCCGGAAACTTCCGCTAGGGCAGGAAGACCGAGTAGCAGACGGAGAAGACGGAGCCGGGCCCTGGCCCCGCTGGCGGCGACGAGGGTCTGGGTGCCTCGTTGTCAACTGGAGACGCCAAGCGCCGGCGCGGCCAGAAGCCGGGCTCCAAGGGACACGGACATGGGGACTACTCGAAGCTCGAAACCGAACAGCAGATCCACGATCTGTCCGAGGACGAGAAGGTCTGTCCCCGTTGCGGTGCGGACAACGAGCGCTTGGGAGAGGAGACCTCCGATCAGGTCGACTGGCCGGTGCGCATCGTGCACCGGCGCCCGACCTACCCGCGCAGCTGTCGTTGCGGCCCCCCGGGGTGATCGTCGCCCCCGTCCCGCCCAAGGTGATCCGAAAGGGACTGTTCACCGCCGAGTTCCTCGCCCGCCTGCTCACCTGCACCTGACCGGCGGTTATCGGCCTTCCGCTCCAGAGTACCTAGGCATTTCTAAGCGCTCCTTTTCTTTTCGCTCTCCAGCCGCTTCAGTCTCCCCGGTCCTTGCCGTATGGACCGGACCCTGCGAGTCGGCGCCGGTGATGCTGGCGCCTCCCACGTCCGAGAGGTTCCGTCGTGGTTTGCTTGGAGTCCTGCCGTGAGCGGTAGCCTCCCCTTCTGCGATGCGAGCACGGACACCATCGCTGGCGGTTCCCAAAGGAACGCTCACACCTCCGGTTCGGCTTTCTAATCGGCGTTGGAACCTCTCAGAGAGGATCTTCTTCACCTCGGTGTGGGTGGTGAAGATGGTGATCCGAGGATCACCAACCCTCTCCAAGAGGTTCACGGCGGCCACCTGGTCTGCATCACCCTGCAAGTTGCAATCCCAGTGGGGGTTGCGGCAGTGAAACCTGTCCCCGTTGCGGTTCGTCGAAGAGACGTACCCGCAGCTCGGTTCGGGACAGGTTTGGCTGGTGTAGGCAGCGTTGACTGCTTTCGTCGGGGAACGTCCCCTGTAGGCATGCACCGTCATGCGACCTTCGAGCTCAGAGCGCATCCATGCGCTACAGAGTCGTGAGAGCTTCTTCGATCTGGCCTTGCCGCGAAGATGCGAGAGGTCTTCGCAGACGATCAATCGGGGGCGCTGATCGTGGCGCTGGAGCACTGGCCCGCGTGCTCTGGTGCGATTTCCCTCACCGTAGACGATCTCCTTGACTGCGGCTCCAGTGACGCTTCTGAGACCCGCTCGTCCGGCTTTGCTGCGCTTGGCTTGCTTCTTCGTCCCGAGGTTGTGCCTTGTGATGCGCTTGGCCCTCTTGCGATGCGCCTGGAGCTTGGTGATCGACCAGAGCTTGCCCCGTCGTCGGCCTTTCTTCGTGTTCTCATCGGAGATCTTCTGGAGCAGCTTGCCATATCCCTGACCGTGATGGACGCCGGCTGCGTCCACCGCCACCTCGGTCACGCCCCAGTCGATCGATTGCGGCGGTCCTTTCGCCTCTTTCATCTGGTGAACCTCGTAGGAGACATGCACCGATGCGCTCTGGGCTCCCTCGTCCATCACCACCCGGATGTTCCCTGAGACTTCTGAGATGCCAGCCAGAGGAAGGACGATCCGCTGTCCCGGTCTGTTGGAGATGATCGAGACGTACTGGCGTCTTGACGGCTTTCCACTTGGCCGTTGCGCTACCCAGGTGGAGTAGAGCGTGTCGTCGAGGGAGATAGAGCGCTCGAGGTGCGCTCGCGGGTTGCCTGCCGCTTGGAGCCCGGTTCTCAGATGCCGGCGGCAGAAGCCACAGACCACGTTCCTCTCGGCATCATCGACCTGGATCTTTGCTCGCTCAGGCGCTTCTCCTTGGAGGATTGCTCCAATATCTGCGTAGTTAGTGAGCAAAGAGTAGGCATAGTGGCGCTGCGCGCCAGTGAACCTGCGCCAGATCCTGGCCTTCAAGTTCGAGGTGGCGATGACTGATTCGATGTGGCGGACCCAGGTCTCTACGGCATCGAAGGCCGCATGGTCGACCAGGTGGACGTTCGCGCCGTCGGGGTAGAGACCCTCACCCTTGGCCCAGTCTCGGAATCGTTGCTTACTCGCCAAGTGCCGCCACATCGAAGCAGGGGCCAGAGCGAGGAGGAAGCGGTCCTTCACCTGTGCATAGGTGTGCGCCACTGCAAGGATCTGGTCACGCTTGACCCCATTGAGGGGGAGCGTCGCTAGCCTGACGGTGCGCCTCACGGGGTACATCCTTACACGCCGGTCTGACATCTGGTCATGGGGCAACCTGCGCTGTCAGCTTTGGTGAGCTCGTCTACCACCTTGGGGCTCTTGTGACTTCTCGATCCGTCGAGCCGCACAGAGAACACCGTAACGATCTCAGAGCACACCCATTCGCGAGGTCTTTCAAACGACGAGTCCTCTGTGTGCGTGATCAAGTCCCCCGGCAGTCCGTTGGTATTGAGGTGGACGGACAAACATTGGCGGATGGCGTCCTAGGCGAGCGTGAACGAAGAATCGGGACTGGCCGAGGTGTCGGCTCTGCTCAAGTAGTTGAGCGTGGCGGCGACCTTCTCGATCACCTGGCGCTGGAAGCCCCGGTTCGGGGGCTCACGAACCAGCCTCCCGGCCGCTACCTGGCTTTGTAGCCACTTCTAAACATCAGCCGGCGCTGCCGCACTGCGCAGCGAGGTCCGTCCGGCGGCGGACGGCGAAGCACCCGCCCGGAACGGTTTGTCGCCGTGCGGGTGGGAACCCCCACCGCTGGGGGCGATCAGGCACGGTATGCATCCGTGATATCCAGGCGCACCAGGGGCCGCTCCTGGAGCGTGGCGACGAACGACCTCGGTTTCAGCCGCGCCCACTCGTCGGAAGCGACGTACACTGGGTTGACATCGATACCGGTGCGACTGGCGACTGGGCTGGTGGCCGCGGCGACCTCGACGGGGTCGACGCCGTTGCCGATGACAAGCAAGTCGATGTCACGGGACGCGGGGCCAAGCCGGCTGACGGCCCTCGCTGCCCACGACCCGAAGATCCACGCTTCCTCGATGCCCGGCACGGCGCAGAGCGCGTCGGCGAGCAGCGCCCGCGGCCCGATGGTCTTGTCGAGGAGCGAAAGCAGCTCGGGCGCCCAGCCGAGCCGCCAATTCGCCTCGATGATCTTGTTGCGTCCCTGGGTGCGGGCATAGACGACGCCAGCATCCTCGAGACGGACAATCTCCCGCGCGGTGGTCTGGACGGTCGCACCAACAGCGCGAGCGAGGTCGGACACCGACCTCGCTCGGTCGGCCGCACGAACAGCTCGCCCAACAGCTCGAGCTCGAGCTCTGAGCGGAACAACGGCAGCAGCGCGGGGCAGACGTTCGCATTACATGATACTCATGTCACATCTAATGCGACGATAAGTGCGAGGTTTGCTGGCCATCCGACCTCGGGCGTCGGGTGACGGAGGCCGACGATGAGAGCTCGGCGCCCTGGCGCACCTCGGAGTCGAGGGCGTCGGCCTGCGACCGAACGCTCCCGCGCGCCTGACGCCCCCCGGCACGGCGGCGCCGCCCGGCGCGCAATGCCGAGGAACAGCCAGCGTAGTTACCGGGATTCGTCCCCGGTCTTCGTTGAGCCGACCTGGTCCACGAGTGCCGGGTCCGTGCCTGAGCTGGACAGACGGGCTATCACCGTCCACACGTGTCGCTAACCTCGCTAACCTCGCATCTGTGGAACTGGCCGACGCTATCCGCAAGCGGAAGATGACAAGGAGCTTCTCCAGCGAGCCGGTCGACAAGACAATCGTCTACTCCATACTGTCCGACGCTCTGAAGGCTCCCTCCGCAGGGTTCGCCCAGGGATGTCATCTCATGCTCCTAGAGGGCCCCGAACAGACCGGAATATTCTGGAACGCCACCACGACTTCCGAGTGGCGGGAGCGCAACCACCGCGGCACCAGGCTGCACAGCCGGCTGCTCGATGCGCCCGTGGTGGTGATATGTCTCGCCGACCCCGAAGCGTACCTGGAACGCTACTCCGAACCCGACAAGTACGCGAGCGGGCTCGGGCGCGATGCTGGCGCTGAAGCATGGCCGGTCCCCTACTGGATAGTCGACGCCTCGTTCGCAGCGATGACGATACTCCTCCGTTGCACGGGCGAAGGGCTCGGCGCCCTATTCTTCGGGATCTTCCGCGGTGAGGCGCAACTCAAACACGACCTCGGCATCCCAGCGCACGTCGTGCCAGTCGGAGCCATTGCGATCGGCCATCCCCACGTCGACGACCGCCTGTCAACCTCAGTGGCACGCGGGCGACGCCCATTCGATCAGGTCGTGCACCACGGCAAGTGGTGATGACGACATAGCGCGATGGCATACCACACACGCTCTACCAGCTGGGCCACCCCGACGGAAGGCTCCCGGTCGGCGGGTTGTTCTGCAAGATACCGCCCGGAGCGCCAAGGTACTGCAGCAACTGCGAGAAGTTGTACCCGAACGCGGTGGAGTTCGAGCCGCTGAACTGGTTATAGTCGTACGCCATTGTGGCGCCCAACCCCGACGGATCGGACCATCCCGTCTCGATGCCGTCCGGCCCCTCATAGATGGTCCCGAGCACGGTGTTCGGGGTGACGGTCTGGCCGACCTGCACCTGCGGATAGATGTCCTCAGCGGCGTAGACCACCAACCCCGCGGCCGGGCCGGCGCTGAGGCGATACGTGATGAAGGTCCCGCCAGGCCAACCAGCGTTGACCGTGTTCAGCACGACACCGTCGCCAATGGCATATATCGGTCCGAAGCCGCTGTAGTCGACACCCTGGTCAATCCGCTCAGGCGAGAGGGCGCTGACGCCTCGAAGCGGGTTCGCGTAGGTCCCTGGCGCCACGGAGACCGGAGGTCCGGGCGGCGCGATCGGCAATGGTGGAGCGACCGGTGGCGGGATGCCTGGAGCGCCCGGTGTCGCGTTTGCAGGCAAAGCCTGGATTGCCGGATGGACCATGGCCTGCTCGGCTGCGACCTGAGCAGCCAGTTGCTGAGCAGCCTGAGCACGCAGGACGGCCTGCAGGCTCCCCCTTGCATGGCTGAGCATGGCGTCGTCGGTTGCTATCGCCGCCTGGACCGAGCTGCGCTGGCGCGCCAGCTGAGCCAGGGTCGCGCTGGCCTTCGCCTTCTCCGACGACAGTCGCGCAGCAGTGGCCTGCGTCCGGCGTCGAGCAAGCTGTAGCGCGTTCAGGGTCGTCTGCAGCTTGCCGGAGATCGCCGACATGAAGTCCGATCGTACAGCCATAGAACTCGGGTTCGACGTTGCGATGAGCACCGACACGGTCGGCGCCACGGAGCCCCCGGACACGTACGTGTCAATAGCGACACGCCGAAGTTGGGACGCGTCCGCAGCCTGCGAACGTCGGTCTGCAGCCAAGCGGGCTTCCACGGCCGTCAACTGGGCACGAACACCAGCCAGCTGCGATTGGGTCTGGTCGTAGCTTACGACGATCCTCTGAACCGCTGCGCCCTGTGCGACGAGCTCCTGCTGGATCTGGCTGATCTGCGCCCTGTAGGAGCTGGCGCTCTGAGACCCGAACGCGGCCTGCGCCGGGACGAATGCGGTGACCGCGACGAGAGCGCACGACGCCGCCGCGAGCAAGCTCAACGGCCGCCGAACCAACCCCTTCCCGTGATGCCTCCTGTTCGCGCGCCACCGCGACCTGGCGCCGGCGCTGCTCGCAGCGTCACATCGTGTCACAGCAATGAGATTATAGGCGAAACCTGTCGTAGGTTGCACGCGAGCCGAGGAGGTCGTCTACTAGCACCAGTTGATCTTTTCACACATCTCGGGTAGTTTGATGTAAATGCACATTGACAAAGAAGGAGCCGGAAGGGAGCTGAGGATGGGCGCTACCAGCGAGGGCTCATCCGGGCCGGAAAGCGCCGTCGCCCCAGAAGGCGCTCTAGTCTTCCCCACCCGGGAACCGCTCGACGGCTTTGACCAGGCAATCGAAAAGCTCAGCATCACGCCTTGGATCGATCCCCTCATCGACGCGCTCGGCCATGACCCCCGCTCGGCCTACGTCGAGACCTACTGGCTCGGTGTGCTCGGTCCATCGACGACACTGCTCATGCGCCGGCTGGCGGCCAGCTTCGACCAATTCCCAAGCGGCTTCACGATCGACCTGCCTGACACTGCCAGGCGGCTTGGCCTCAGCGCATCCGTCAGCAGGCACTCACCGCTCATGAGGAGCATCGCTCGATGTGAGATGTTCAAGCTCGCAGTTCGCACTTCCCCAGGATCGCTTGCCGTGCGACGCCGCATCCCGCCGCTTGCCCGCCACAACCTCCTCCGCCTTCCCGCGTCGCTTCAGGAGCAGCACCGAAGCCTCGTCGAGCAAGAACCAGCCTCCGGGGCTCCAGGCTCGACGCAGCGCAGAGCACGTCAGCTCGCCCTCGGCTTGATCGAGACCGGTAGAAGCCCAGCAGGCGCCGAGGAGCAGCTGGTTCGCTGGGCCGTGGATCCAAAGCTCGCGAGAGAGGCGACCACGTGGGCCGTCGCTCACCACCAGGGTTGCAAGCAATCGGACGTCGCTGGTCTAGGAGCCGCCATCTCTGCGAACCGGCCCCTGCTCGAAGGCGGCCAAGGACCCTGAGCGGCACTGCAGCCAAACTAGACAAACCAGCTGTCGCCAGCTGTTACCAGCTGTTGCCGGTGGGGCTCACGCCGAAGCCCGTCCCGCCTTTGCGAAGGTAGCAATCAACTCCAGCAGAGTCCTCACGCCGAAGCCCGTCCCGCCTTTGCGAAGGTAGCCATCATCCGTGTCGCACCGAGCCGGACCGGCAATATCGAGATGGACCCAGGGCACGTCATCAATGAACTCGGCCAGCAGCAATCCCGCAACCAAGGCGCCCGCCTTGCCGCCGGGAAGGCCGATGTTCTTCATGTCAGCGATGTCAGAATCGATATGGTCTCGATACTCCTTGGGCAACGGCAACGGCCATAGTGGCTCCCCTGCGACATCGCCAGCGGAACGGACCATGTTGACAAGGCTTTCGTCATTACCCATGAGGCCAGCTATCTTCGGGCCAAGCGCCGTCATGCATGCGCCTGTCAACGTGGCGGCGTCGATTATTGCATCAGGTCTTTCCTCGCACGCCAGAGACAGTGCGTCGGCAAGGATGAGCCTGCCCTCGGCGTCTGTGTTAAGGACCTCTATCGTCTTGCCGTTGCGAGCCCGCACGACATCGCCCGGTTTCATCGCTCCGGGGCCGGGCATGTTCTCTGCCGCCGGGACGAAACCGATCACTCGCACGCTCGGCTTGAGACGAGCCAGCGCTGCAAACGTGGCTAGAACCGCAGCCCCACCGCTCATATCCGTCTTCATCGTCGACATTCCCTCCGCCGACTTGAGTGACAGCCCGCCGGAGTCGAATGTGATGCCCTTCCCGACCAGGACGACCGTGGGACATCGCGCGGCAGGAGCTGGAGGCGGCGCGGGAGCGGGAGGGGCTGGAGGCGGAGCGGGAGCAGATGGCGGAGTGGGAGCGGAAGCGGGAGCCGGGGGCGTGGCGGCATCTGCGACGGGTTCGTAGCCTGTAGCACGTTCGACACCGCTCGCACCTATATCTTGTTCCGCCGTGCCGGAAGCTTCCGGAGTGTACGCGATTCGGATCATGCGCGGCGGCTCGGCGCTCCCCTGGGATACTCCAGCAAGGCCGCCGAGCCCCTCCTGCTTGATGGCCGCCTCGTCCCAGATCACGGTCTCAATCTCAGGCGTCTCCCCGGCCAGCCGCTGTGCAACGTCGGCAAGCGCACGCGGAGTCACGAACCCTGCAGGTTGGTTCACCAGGTTCCTCGCCAGGCAAACCGCATCCGCGATGATCTCGCCTCGCCTGACGCCATCCATCAGCGCACCACGACGTTCAGTACCGGCGACCTCTGCCACCAGCAGGAACCGTTCCAGGGAACCCTGAGCACGACCGGCTTTGTAAATGCCGGGTTCGTACGCGCCCAGACGCACGCCTTCCACGACAGCTTGGGCCACTCGAGCCGGGTCAAGCTCGGTTCCTGCCAACAGGCCGGTCAGTACCATAGCGGCCGATTTCGCTGGCTCGACGGACCGCACGACTGCCGCGGATGCCCTTCTGAGAGCTTCGAGGTCCACCGTGGACTCGTCACCCAGACCTGCAAACATCAGGTCATACGTATCGTCATAGCCGGCTGCGGACCGATCTGCCGTGTTGCTACCGGTAGGCCCGACCGCTCTGTTGCTGCCACCATCGCTGTGAGCGGAAACGTCATCGCCCCTTGACGAGACAGCGCGCCCGCGGACCGATCGCATGCGCAGCGTCTCACCCAACTTGCCGTTGAACCCCCGGCTCCGGCAGTACGCCACATCTACATGATCAGACAGCGCCCAATCCTGCGTACCAGGACCTGTACTCCCAGCTTCTCCCCCGTCACGGAAAGCCTCCGTCACCAAGCCCTTGAACATGGGCATCACGACCACGTCGACCACCGGCACATCACCCGCGACCTCGAACACGGCCGCACTCGCAGGCGGGTTCAATAATCCAGACAGAACCGCTCCGCTACTGTCCACGGGTTCGCGGGCCACTACGCATCACTCCCTTGGTCGCTTCCCTTGTCACCCACCACGCTCTGCGCGGATGATCCCTCGGTGGTAGGCCCGAGCGAGCGGGGCCGAAGACCGGGCACCCTGATAAAGTTGTCAGGTCGGGTATCTGCGGGACCAGGGACGCTGCTCCGAGCCGCCAAGTGCTCGCCTTCTGCGCCGCGGGCGAGGACCCACAGTAGATCTGAGAGCCGGTTGAGGTAGGGGCCGACATAGGAGCCATCCACCGCTATAGCTCCGTGGCAGCGCTCGGCGCGCCGAACGACAGTCCGTGCTTGATCCACCAAGGCCGAGAGGCGCGACTGGCCCGGAAGCACGAACTCTGCCGGCTGCTCAAAGCGGCCAGAGGCCTCGTCTATCAGATCTTCCAGCTGGCTTACCATCTCGGCCGTCACGAGCGTCGACCCAGCTGCAAGCTTACGGCGGTTCTCCGGAGCCGTCGCCACCTCTGCCATCAGCACCCACAGGTCCCGCTCAATGCCTAATAGAATGGTGTCGAGCTCCGATCCCCGACGGGTCTCGGCCCGCGCAACGCCTATGGCGGCCTGGGCCTCATCTACCGCACCATTGGCTTCTACACGCGGGGAGCTCTTGCTCGTCCTGCCTCCGTATAGCAGTCCAGTGGTGCCGTCATCGCCTTTCTTCGTGTAAATACGAGGGATCACGGTGGACTCATCGTAGCGGCACACGAGGCTCGTCGTAGCGGTAGCGCGCACCGACCTGCACCCCGCCGGAATCCCACGATACGTAACAACAAAGACTCATGCTTTCTCACCGGGGTGGATCGGGCGGCGTCGGCCGAACGGCCCGGCTGACACTGGGGTCAGTAAGCAACTACTACCTAAGGAGGTAACCCGCAATGAAGGCCGGGCCGAACGGCCCGGCTGACACAATATCGCGGTAACCACGCCGGCGGGGGCAAGCGCGCCGCAATGAAGGCCGGGCCGAACGGCCCGGCTAACATGCCGAACTCCTCGTAGATCTTCTCTGCACGCTGGAGGCCGCAATGAAGGCCGGGCCGAACGGCCCGGCTGACTCGTGGCTCCCGCTCCAATCCGTGCAGCCGGTTTGATCGGCCGCAATGAAGGCCGGGCCGAACGGCCCGGCTGACGTACCTATCGGTCTCGACGCCGTGAAAGTCAAGAATCTTGCCGCAATGAAGGCCGGGCCGAACGGCCCGGCTGACCACCAGAACCCGTGCTCATCCGTTGCTACCGGCCCACCCCCGAGAACGGCCGGGCCGCGCGGCCCGGCCGA
>JAJYWA010000176.1 GCA_021791755.1 Actinomycetes bacterium
AGAAGTCACGCCAGCAGTCCCGCCGCCTGGGCGGAGAGGAGCTCTTCCAGGTCGGCCTCGGATCGGCGAGTCGACGGTTCTTGACGCCATCGCGCTTCACGATCGCTAGTCGCTCAAGGCGGCAATGACGATGCCCATAGGCAAGTTCGCCGCGAGCTCGCCGGTAGCCCCAGGTAGCAGTGCCGTGTCTGACAGAAAGCAACCCTGGAGTTGCATCAGGCAGAGCCATGGCGCGCCACCCAGGGACAGCGACGCCCCCTTGCCGAAATAGGACAACATGCGGGCCGGGACGCCACTCCACGAGCACGCTGCGGTCCCACGTCACTGGCAAGACAAGCGAGCAATTGGTCCAATGCCCCGACACACGACATGCGCGTCACCAGGCGCCAGACGACCATGCCCTGCCAGTTCGCAGCCTTTCGCAGCCCACTTCACGAGCACGGCGATGGTGACCCCACCTATCGCATATTCCGCTATAGTCTAGGGCACAGATAGCTATATACGAGCCGACGATATCTTCCCCACGAGCCGCCCCGTCCCTGACGCGATGATCGAGCGCGGCGACGATGTGGTGCGTCTGATGGCGCTCCTTCACGAGGGACTGCATCAACTGGTCATCGGACCACGCAGACACTGCAAGACGACGGTATGCCAAGCGGCTCTGGCACGGGTCGCATCAGATGGCGTGTACACGGTCGAGATCGACTTGTTCACCGTTGCCAACATCGCCTGGTTCGCCCAGCTCATCGTCGAACGTGCAATGGCCAATCGCTCTGCGTTCCGCCGGGCCGCACATAGCGCAGCTAAGGGCGTTGTCGTCGCAGCCGAGACCATGTCGGCCGCCGTCACGATGCGAGCACAGGCCGAGCTTGGAAGTGACATCGAGTTGGCGTTCAAACCGGCCGCGGGGCGCTCTGATCCAATGAGGTACTTCGAGCACGCACTTCGCCTGTGTCAGCGAATCTGCGAGGCCGACGGGAAGCATCTCGTTCTGTTCATCGACGAATTCCAGGAGATCGCGGCGTCTCGTCACCTCTACGGAGACCCCGGCGAGGTGACGAACCTCATGCAAGCAGTCCTCCAGAGCTCCCCATCAGTGACGTGCGTGTTCGCCGGGAGCGTCGAGCACATGATGAAAGGCCTGCTTGCTGCTCAGCACCGCGCCTACTATCAGTGGGGAGCGTGGTTCACTCTTGCTCCCATTCCTGCGCCGGTCTGGCGAGCTGGGATCGACCAGCGGTTCCGTGACGCAGGGGTGGACGTGAGCTCATCTTCAGCCGTGGATCACCTCGTCGCGCACGGCGATGGCCATCCCCGTACGACCGTGCTGCTCGCTCAGCATGCCTACGTGTTTGCCGTGACCAGCCCAACCCGCTGTCTCGACGACCTCAGGCCAGTGATCGCGTTGGACCTAGCGATGAAGGCCGAATCGGGCGCCCTCGAGGTCACCGTCGCACAGATCCGCGACCTTGGAAGGTACGCCTTGGACATCGCTTTTCACATCGCTAGTGGCGACCCCCCATACAAGGCTGCTGAACCTTGGGCCGTACAGCGATCCATTGAGGCCCTCAAGCAAAAGGGTATCGTGGAACGCCGTGGTTCTGTCGGACGGGGCGGATGGACGATCACCGACCCTTTGCTTCGCAGGTACCTCGTCAGCATCAACGAATAGCCACTGCGTGTGTGACACCCTGGAGATGTCCAGCCCCGACCTTCCCGCCCCGCTCTGCCAAGTTCTGCCCAAGTCAGACGCGCTACAGGGGGGAAACTGGGTTCGTTGCGGGTCGTGCCGAGTTGCGAAACATCCTGGTCCGCAGTAACACCTGGCATCAACCGAACGGGCCCGAAACCCCCAACTCGAAACCCGCTCCAAAGTACCTACGCTGGCCCCGAGACAAGCTCGGCGCCGGCGGCCCCTTCGGGGCAACTCAGCCCACGCGCTACCAAGCCCCCACGCCGTCTCGACGCCGGATCTCTTTGCTCTGCGGCAACCTACGCACCCAAGAAGGCTGCTGAACACGGCGCCCCATGACGAGGATCTGTGCCGCTTCCAGCGAGAACCCATCCTAGACGCCGCGCCTCACATCCACAACATTTTGTCGATATAGGCGCGCCAGGCGCCTAGGCGCTTTGGAGCGGAACGACCACCACTCCGCCGACGTGCTCTGCGAGCCGGCCGAGGTCGCGAACATCGCCGGTTAGCACCGCGTCGCCTCGACGCGCCGCGCTGATAACGACGGCGGCGTCTACGACGTCGGCTCCTTTGGCCTTGCCGACAAGCTCGCCAGCGGCACGAGCCGCGGACTCCTCCAGCGGATCCACGAAACACGCCTTTACCACTTGCCCGAGACGGGCCTGGCGGGGCCCTCGCCAGGCTTGGGCCAGTGCCGCCGCCGGGATCACGGGTACCACCTCTCGGTCCATGGCCTCGGCCCATTGGCTCCAAAAGCGGCGGTCATTGCGATCGGCCGCTATTAGGGCTCCGGCGTCGAGAGTCAGACCGGCCATGACCGCCGCGCAGCCGCTCGCTCCCGCTCGGTGATCTCGCCGTGTTCGGCCTCCCATGCCGCGAGCACCCGACGACCCTCCTCGAGGCGGAGCCGGTGCGCCACCGCGTCGGCCACGTAGGCAGACAGACTTGCTCCTTGGGACTTGGCCGCAGCCCGAACTTGGGCCGCGAGGTCGCGTTCGACTGAAATGGACAGCTTCTCGACGCTCATAAGAACTGATACTACCACGGTAGTAGGCGAGCCGGCATACGCGCAGCCCGCGGAGGAACGCGGTATGACCAGTGCCTGTTCATAGCTCGTTTTGGCTGCTCAACGGCTTGGCCGAGAAAATGCGCCTTACCACACATGAGCTGCACGGTCGACGTTCTTGGGGCCCGCAGGCCTGCTTCACCGGACACGTGCTCCGGAGCTGCGGGTAGAGGATCCTGATGACAAGACCCAACTATTCGCAGACCGGCATGTCAGACAGGCTTGTCGCTCCCGTTCTTGACCGTTCTGAACCTTCAGGAGCACTGTCTTGTCGCCGCGATCGACACCACCGACCACTTCGACCTGCTCTCGCGGGGTGAGGACCTGCCGGTTGTACGTTTTGCCTTACGTGGAGAGCGTCCCTACACCGTGTTCGACATCTCGGATGCGCTGCGTGAAAGAGGCTGGATCGTACCGGCCTACACCCTTGCGCCAAATGCCGAGCACATCTCTGTCATGCGAGTCGTCGTGCGAGAGGGAGTGAGCCAAGACATGGCGGATCTCCTCGTGGAAGATATGAAGAGAGCCGTCGCCAAGCTCGAGGCCGGCACGCCATCCACCAGCCGGCGCCACAGGACGAGCGTGGTCAACACGGAGTCTGCCGAGCCGCTTGCCTACCGTGACGGCCTGATGGCCATCGCTATGGCTTGAAGATGTTCACCGCCTGAACGTTCACCATCTCCTTCAGCCCGTATGATGACAGCTCCCTGCCGTAGCCTGACTCCTTCGTTCCACCGAAGGGCATCCGCGGATCCGATGC
>JAJYWA010000045.1 GCA_021791755.1 Actinomycetes bacterium
GCGTCGTGCGCGATGACCTCCGAGCTCTGCTGCCTGCGAGCAGGACCGAATAGTCGAACGAGGCGGAGGTGCAACTCAGAGGGGGAGCACGGCAGGATACACACGTCGTTGAACACGTCCTCTGCAAGCTCACTCCGGCCAATGTGCTCCAGCTTGACGAGGATCAGCAACGGCAGAGCGGGCCCCGCCGCCTTGCGCAGCGCCCTGCTGGCGTCGATCGCCTCTGCTGCCCCCACGCTGGCGGCGGACACGATGCTTCCTGCGTATCCGCCCTGGGGCACGCTTGCTGGCGCAGTTTCGAGCTTGTTGGTTCCTCGCCAGGGATAGCCCGTTCTCTCGAGCGCCGCGATGAGCTCAGGCTGAACCGGATCAGGGTAACAGAGAATAGGGTCCATCCAGCTCCTAGAAGGCAGCGACAGGCGACGTCAAGCTCGGACGATCAGACCGTGAGAAGGTCCCTCGCTCCAGTGTCGCTCGACGGGTGGCGGAGCTTGGACATTGCTCGAGCCTCGATCTGGCGGATCCGTTCACGGGTCAGGCTGAAGTACTCTCCGACCTCCTCGAGGGTACGAGACTCTCCCCGATCGAGGCCGAACCGGAGTCGAAGGATCTCGCGCTCACGTTCATCGAGCGGCGAGAGGAGCCTGGCGATCTCGTCGGGCAGCAGCGATGTCGCGGCGACTTCGAACGGCGAGTCAGCCGACCGGTCTTCGACGACATCGCCGAGCTCGGCGTCTCCGTCTTCGCGCAGTGGCTCCGATAGTGAGAGCGGCTCGGCTCTGAAGCGAAGAGCCTCTATCAGCTTGTCCTTCGGCATCTCCACCTCGACGCCGAGCTCGGAGAGCGTCGCCGGCCTTCCCAGCTTCAGCTCGAGGCGCGCCTGCGCTTTCTGCACCCGAGCAAGCGTGTCGCCTGCATGGACAGGCAGGCGGATCGTACGGCCTGTATTGGCGATACCTCTCGTGATCGCCTGGCGTATCCACCACGTTGCATAGGTGGAGAACTTGAAGCCCTTCCGCCAGTCGAACTTTTCGACAGCATGCATGAGGCCGAGGTTGCCCTCTTGGATCAGATCCAAGAGCGGCAGCCCGGATGCCTGGTACTTCTTCGCTATGGACACCACGAGTCGAAGGTTCGACTGGACGAAGGTCTGCTGAGCACGCTCGCCAGCAAGCACCTTGCGGCGAAGCTCGCGCTTCTTCGCTGGAGGCAGGCTGGAGGATGAACGCAGTTCCTGCTCCGCCTCGACCCGCGCTTCGATCGCCTGGGCCAGATCGACTTCGTCGTTCTTCGTGAGGAGCGGGTACTGGCCTATGTCGGTGAGGTAAAGGCGTACTAGGTCTTCCTCGTCACGTTCTACGCGCTCCTTTGCCAAGAGCTCACAACCTTCCTATCTTCTGCTCGTACCTGCTCGTTGCCCGCCATCTTTATCTCGGTCCTGTCCTGTATATGTCTCCGTACAGCACCGCACTCCGCACTCCGCACTCCGCACCGCATGATGCCCCTCGTCACATGGCCTGTCGAGCCTGCTTCTGGCTCGTCCTGCGTGCAACCAAACAGCCCTACCCAGTAACCAAACAGCCCTACCCAGCGCAACGAAGCCTGCCAGCCCGGTCGAGCCCTGGAAACGCAGCCCAATTCCGGGCGTTCACTGGTTCTATGTGGCTATCTATCGAGGTGGCTATCTATCGAGCACTTGTGTAGGCATGTTCTCATCGCCAAGAGGTCCACCGGAGATTGCTCGCGGAGATCGCTCGCTGGCCGAGGACACAGCATCCATGGTCCAGCACCTTACAGTGTAGTCCCTGAGTCAAGTGCCCAGATCACTTTATTTGGGTGCGGTGGCTCGATCCCGAGATCGTGATCCCCATATGAGGTCTATTGCCGGAGTGAAACGGCAACTATCGGCGATGATCTCGAGCGCTTCCTGGCGCCGGGCCGCCCTCGTGATCGCATCCTTGTCTGCAAGGTAGGTCTGGAGCATGATCTCACCTCTTGTCCATTCGTCGATCTCTTCCAACAGGACGATCCTCAGGACCCTTGATGCCGGCAAATCCGCGGTTCGACCGGTACGCTGCGCGTGGATCGTGTAAGCGCCTATCAGTCGTGGTAGGAGCACCCTATAGTAGCCGACCATCCTTTCGAGCGTGTCGCAATTGTCGGCTGCCCGGAGCTGCTGGAGCAGCGGCGCAAGATCGTCGGCGCACTCTGGCCTCGCCGCATCGTTTGCAGATCCTCCAAGTCCCACAGTGAGGTTTTCCCACAGCTCAGCGTGTAGGACGTGATGGCGGCTTGATGTTCCCAGCTGCACGCGGGCTGCAGGGGCTTCGATAGAGGCGACCCAACCTCCTGCGATCTCGAACAGAGACCGTTCAAGCCATGCGTACTGGCGGACAAGCTCGCGGGATGTCTCGAGGTCCAGATGACGAGCCAGCAGGTTCTCGGGGCTCGAAGGCTGGTTCTCGGGGCGCGAAGGCTGGCGCCCCGAGCGGGCGGTCCCTTCCGGTCCGGCGCCGTGCGCCGACGGATCTGGTGGCTCTTGCTCGTTCACGTGGTCCCCTCCTTGTCGAAGTCGGCGATCTCGCCACGGTAGCCGTTGGTCATGGGCATCCGCCGGTCCTTTCCGAAGGCCTTCTGGGTTATCCGTACGCCTGGAGGCATTTGCCGGCGTTTGTACTCCGCTTGGTCTACCAGGCGGGTCACCTGTGCGACCAGTCGCGGGCCAAAGCCGCTCTCTACGAGATCGGAGGTCGTCATGTCATCCTCGACATATCCCTCGAGCACCGGATCCAGAACGTCATAGGGCGGAAGCGATTGGTCGTCGCGCTGGTCCGGTCGGAGCTCAGCAGATGGCGGTTTCGAGAGGACATCCTCGGGTATCGGATCACGCGCACCATCACGACCAGGTGTTCGCGATCCCCTGGGTGATCCCCTGGTGTTCCTGGCGCGGGCCAGTGAGTACACGAGAGTCTTCGGGACGTCCTTGATCGGGGCGAAGGCTCCGACCGCATCGCCGTACAAGGTGGAGTAGCCAGTCGCCATCTCGCTCTTGTTGCCGGTGGAGAGAACCAGCCATCCGTGTGCGTTCGACAGCGCCATCAGTATGATCCCCCTGATCCTCGACTGGAGGTTCTCTTCGGGGAGACCTTGTACTTGCAGACCCGCTGAGGGAGAGATCATGTCCATCAGGACAGCGTGCGCGGGTTCGATCGGGATCGTGAACAGCTCGATCCCGGTGCGCTTTGCCAAGTCCTGAGCATCGCTCAGTGATCCTTCACTCGAGTAGCGAGACGGCATAGCGACGCCATGAACGTGTGATGGCCCGAGGGCGTCGGCGGCCAGCACGGCGACCAGCGACGAGTCAATCCCACCAGAGAGCCCGATAACGACCTCGGTGAAGCCGTTCTTTGTCACGTAGTCCCTTGTTCCGAGCACGAGAGCGGCGTAGATCTCGTCTTCGAGCTCGAGCATTGGCGCCAGGTCAGGGGGGTGGGTTCCTCCAGCGCGTTCTCCTCCAGCGCGTGCTGGGGTTTCGGCGACCACGATCAATTCAACCTCGGGACCGGTGCTGGAGCCTGAAGTAATCGCCGACCTTCTTGTGCTTGTGGATGTGCTTGTGGACTCCCGGCCCGAAGCGCCCGAGCTGGCCATGCTCGCCGTCCCAGCGGCGCCGAGATCGATGTCTATGACAGAAACGGCCTCGGCGAACTGGCCAAGCCGTGCCAGGACTTCTCCGGTCGCGTCGATCACCATGGAACCCCCATCGAACACCAGCTCGTCTTGGCCGCCTACGAGGTTGACGTAGACCACCGGGATCGAGCACTCGAGCGCGCGTTCGCGCAAGGTGCTCGTTCTTGCGCCGATCCTCCCGGCCGAGTACGGAGAAGCGCTCAGGTTCACCAGCAGCTCTGCTCCCGCAGCCGCCTGCTGGGCAAGCGGCCCGCTCGCAAGCCAGGCATCCTCGCAGATCGAGAGTGCGATGCGCCTGCTCGCCACCTCGAACAGCTGTTGAGGGCCATGTCCCTGGACGAAGTAGCGCTCCTCGTCGAACACGCCGTAGTTCGGCAGGAGCCTCTTGTGGTAAACGCCGCGTACCAGGCCAGCAGAGCAGAGCGCTGCAGCGTTGAAGAGGCGCGGACGCGCCGAAGGTTCCTGGCCCAGCTCGGGCCGGCTACTGTCGCGATCGACGAAGCCTACTGCGGCTGCACAGGATCCGGTTGCCGCCGCTACCTGCTGTAGGGCGGTGAGGTTATCGGTTATGAAACCTGGCTTCAGGAGCAGGTCCTCTGGTGGGTACCCGGTGACGACCATCTCCGGGAAGACCGCAAGATCGCACCCTGCAGCCTCGGCGACGCCCAGGGCGTCGATGATCTTGGACGTGTTCAGCGTAAGATCACCGACTACGGCATTGACTTGACAGAGAGCAAAGCGGATGCTCGGCACGTCATCAGCCTACCGAGCCTGGGCGGGCGCCTCCGCTCTCCGCTCGTGTCTTCGCTCGCAGCCCGGAAGGCTGCATCCGCAATGTCGCTCTTTCTGGGGGCGCGTTTGTGAGCCACGCTCCGTGTGCTCACAACGGCTAGCGTGGGCGTGCGGGCTGCGAACGAGCGAGGCCCAGATGCAAGCAATAGGAAAAACCAGAGAAGGAACCAGAGAAAGGTGTAGTGCGGCATGCGCAAGATATTGATCCTGGCAGTGATCGGCGCCCTGGGCTTTGTGGTGGTCAAGAAGCTCCGTACTGCCTGATACATGCCCTAGCTATAGCTTGTGACTTGGGGCGAACCTTGCCTGCCACGGGACCAGGCGAGAGGCATGGCGGTAAAGCTCAGCTCATCCGCGTGGGGGCATTCTCGGCTGCTGGTAGCGTCATGCTCTCTTCACCTGCACGAGCACCTTTGCGTGCGGTGAGCCGGCCTGGGCAGCCCAGGCCGCCGTTGCCTCCTCGAGAGCCACCACCTTGTGGTCCAGGCGCAGCCGGCCTTTGCTCGCGTGGTGAAGGAGGGACTCGATCGCAGATCGCTGCTCGGGTTCGGAAAGTGCGATGTTCGTGTACCCGAGGATCTCCATGCGTTGGGAGCGCAACAGCGCCGAGGGCAGGCTCATCGTCGTGCCAGCGGAGTCGCCAAGGTTAACGAGGCGTGCCCCGGAGGCCGCGGCCATCGCACCGCTGAGCGCGGGCTCGCCCCACAGCGGGTCGATGATGACGTCGAGGCGGCCCTCGGCTGCGTCCACGATCGCCTCGGCAAGAGCCGCCGGGTCCCGGCCGTCGAGAACCACGGTCGCGTGCGCGCCGAGATCGACGAGGTCTGCAAGCGCCGCCGCGTCCCGACCGGCAGCGACGACACGCGCGGCCCCGAGCAGGCGCGCCACCTGGACACCGAGGCGGCCGGTCGCCCCGGTCGCCCCGAGCACGAGCACCCGGTCTCCTTCGTGGAGTCGCCCAGCCGCCAGGCTGCACCAGGCGGCCATCCCCGCAATCCCGATACCTGCAGCCAGCATGTCCGAGACGGCATCTGGCACAGCTACGAGCGAGTCGTCTCGCGCCGCCACGATCTCGGCGAGCGCCCCAGGGCGCGCGAGGCCGAAGCGGACCCGCTGGCCGGCCGGCCAGCGCCGAGACGCCCGCACCACCCCGACGCCCTCGCTGCCGACCACGTAGGCAAGCTCGGGGCGTGCGCCGTAGAAGCCGCCCGTCGCGACCCGCAGGTCCACCGGGTTCAAGGCCGCCATGCTCACCTCTACGAGCGCCTCGCTGTGATCCGGCGCCGGATCTCGCATCTCCCTTACTACAGGGTCCCCTCCGAAGTGCGCCAGGATCGCTGCTTGCATTCCCGTTGTCGAGCCTCACGCCGACTGTGGAATTACACCACTTGGTGGGACACTAGCCTCGGTTTGGGTTCTTTCTCGACGAAGATCAGTCGTACCTCGGTCGGGGGCTGGTTGACCTCAGATCGGCAGGCAGCATCCAGGGCGATGATTGGCGACCCGACGCTGGCGTCGCTGTGTTCACCGGGTCCGGCGAACGCATCGACGTAGCAGATCCCGGTCGACGGCCACCCCGATGCCATGATCGGGAACCAGGCATCCAGGTATGCCTTGAGCAAGTCGTGCTTCGCTTTGGTGTGCGGGTCACGGTCCCACACGACCTCCTTGGGGACCGCCACTCAGCTCACCGAGCTCCTCGCCAGGCTCCTTGGCATCTCATCCCAGTGGCGCCCGTCGAGCTCCCTCCCGCCGGATCTTGGCGTTCTCCCGCCCCACTGTTTGAAGAAGAACGGCACGCCGTCTGCGATGCACTGGTCTCGTACCGCAGCGATCCACTCGTACTCGACCGGACGTGCTCCGTGTCCCGACTCGGCATTTAGGCCTGTCGCGGCGCTAGGTTACGACTTGGTTCCGGGCCAATGGCAACGAGGAACGCTCGGTATAGCGTTCTCGAAGCGCGTCGGCTGTGTCTTGCAACCGCGTTGGCATGTATTGTTGCCGGTCCTTCAGGCCAGGCTGAAGACGCCCGCCCGCCTTCGTGATGCGATGTTTCGCCCGACGACGACGGCGCCTACGCCGATCACCGCGATCAAGGTCGCTCCTGCGGCTACCCAGCTCGGAGAGCTGATACGAGGACCTGGCTTGCTGGGAGCCCTGAAGTCCCGTGTCTCCCAGTGACGTTCGCGGGCAATGGCTGCGAGGCCACGATCTGGGTTGACAGCTACCGGGTGGCCAACCGCTTCGAGCATTGGGAGATCTGTGAGCGAGTCACTGTAGGCGAAAGATGCAGTGAGGTCGATGTCTCTGGCTCGTGCTAGGTCTGTGATCGCTTTCGCCTTCGAAGGGCCATAAGCGTAGAAGTCCATCTCGCCGGTGTAGCGACCCTCGTCATCGAGCCGAGCCCTGCTTGCTATGCAACCATCCGCTCCGAGGTACTGAGCAAGGGGTGACACGATCTCCTCCGGTGACGCTGAGATGAAGAAGACTTGCCGTCCCGCCTGGTGGTGAAGGTCGATCAGCTCCAATGCTTCGGGGAAGATGATCGGGTCGACCACGTCATGGAGCGTTTCCCGGACGATCTCGTTCACGCGTGCCTGATCCCAGCCCTTGGTGAGCGACAGCATCGAGTCTCGGATTCGGGCCAGTTTCTCTTCGCCTGCGCCGAGCTGGAGATATATGAGGTGGGCATAGAGCATTCGCAGGATGGTGGTTCGTGAGATCAGCCCGTCGTCGTAGAACGGCTTTCCGAACGCGGCCACAGATGCCTTTGCGATGACTGTCTTGTCGAGATCGAAGAAGGCAGCTTCCACGCCTCTCATACTAGGGTCTCGCTCTTCGGTACCGTTGCATTTGAAGGAACTGGTCGGGATCCCGTCGCCGCCACGAGATAGCATGTTGGCGTGGACGAGCCCTTTACAGACGTTCCGACCCTTAGGCGGCAAGCCCGCGAGAACCTGGAGCAGGGTCCCATCACTGAGGCCTACCGTGCAGACCGTACTCGTCTGCTCGCGGTCCTGAACGAGGTTCTGGCCACCGAGCTCGTGTGCGTTCTGCGGTACAAGCGCCACTACTACATGGCTGAAGGAATCGGTTCCGGTCCCGTGGCTCAGGAGTTCCTGCAGCACGCCGCGGAGGAGCAGGGCCATGCCGAGATGATTGCGGCACGGATTGTCCAACTCCAAGGTGCGCCTGATTTCAACCCGGCTACATTGGCCGAACGAAGTCACGCCGAGTACGCGGCCGGCCGCGATCTCGTAGACATGATCAAGGAGGACTTGGTGGCTGAGCGCGTCGCGATCGCTTCCTACCAGGAGATCATCAGATGGATCGGGACCAATGACCCCACCACGCGGCGACTGCTCGAAGACATCCTGGCCGTGGAGGAAGAGCACGCGGATGACCTGCTCGTGCTGCTCGACGAGGTGGGACGAGCCGGCTGAGGAGCCGGTCCAGAGGGGCGCCGTTGCCGACCGTGTCGGTCCGGGCCGTGCTCAGGGTCCCAGGCGCACTGCAACTCAGTTCACCAACATTTAACTTCCTGATCGCCTTTAAGTAGGGGAGAAGGGGTTTCGTGTTCACTTCCGCGGCCAAGACTGCGCGTGTACATGGTTCACGAGTGGCTGGGGCGGCTACGAGGAGAGTGAAGGAGGAGCACAGCATGGCTGATGGGGCCTCGATCACCGAGATCTACAAGCCGTTGGACGACGCACCGATCAACTCGAAGCACTGGCTCACCGTGGTGACCGCTGGGATGGGCTTCTTCACCGACGCCTACGATCTCTTCATCATCGGGACGGTGACCGCGATTCTCACCCCGATCTGGCATCTGTCAACGAGCCAGCTGTCCCTGCTCAACTCGGTCTCGCTCCTCGCCGCGGTAGTCGGCGCGCTGGTGTTTGGAAAGCTCATGGACGTTCTCGGACGCAAGGCGGTGTACGGAATCGAGATCCTCCTACTGGTGGTCGGGGCAATAGCGTCTGCATTGTCTCCGAGCTATGGAGTTCTCTTTGCGTTTCGAATAGTCGTAGGGATCGGTGTAGGTGGTGACTACGCGACGTCGGCGGTGATCACGACCGAGTACGCAAACCGTAAGAACCGGGGACGGCTGGTCGGAACGGTCTTCGCAATGCAGGGCTTTGGGTTGCTGGCGGGACCGGCAGTAGCGGCGCTGCTGCTCGGGGCGGGTGTGTCTCACGGTCTTGCGTGGCGGCTGATGCTAGGACTTGGCGCCGTACCTGCAGCCTCTGTGATCTATCTCCGTCGGAGGATACGGGAGACGCCCCGGTACAGCGTCGCGATCGCAGGTGACTTGGAGACCGCGAGCGAAACTGTTAGATGGACTACGGGGCAGGCGCCGGCAGTCCGCCAGTCGGCATTGTCGTTGGTCAAGGGCGGCGCTGTTCGGGCTAAGCTGACGGATAGGAAGTTCCTGCGTCGCCTCATCGGGACCGCAGGAAGCTGGTTCCTGCTCGACATCGCGTTCTATGGCAACTCGGTGTCGAGCCCGCTGATCCTCAAGGCGCTGCGGCCCCACGCCACCCTACTGGACAACATCTTGATCGCGGGCGCGATCTTCTTGATCTGCGCAGTGCCGGGGTACTGGCTGGCTGTCTGGCTCATGGACAAGATCGGTCGCAAGCGCGTTCAGTGGCAAGGTTTTCTCGTAATGGCGCTCGCCTTCACCGCGATCGCTGTGATACCCGGCCTGACGAAGAGCGCATGGGCGTTTCTGGCCCTGTTCGGGCTCAGCTATCTCTTTATCGAGTTTGGACCGAACGTGACTACCTTCGTCTACCCGGGAGAGGTCTTCCCGACGTCGATCCGGGGAACTGGTGATGGGATCGCTGCTGGCTGCGGGAAGATAGGAGCCTTCGTTGGAGCGTTGGTCGTTCCCACGTTGCTCAAGTCGGTCCACCTTTCAGGCGTGATGGGGATCATGGCGGTCGTTTCGGCGCTGGGTGTTCTGCTTACGTTGACGACACTTCCCGAACCGATGGGCGTCAGCCTCGAGGAGTCGTGCGGTGAACCGGCTGCACAGCTTGCACAGCTGCCGGAGGCGCCGGCGCTCACCGCGAGGGCAGTCGGCGACTGATCCACCGGCGCTGATCCACCGGTAGCTGATGCCCTTGAGGAAGTGGCGCTCGAGAGCGACGTTGGACTCAGGTGTGAGCCATGTTCGCAAAGAGTGCGTACCGTCCGATGAAGGCGAGCTGGGTGGAGCCGGTCGGCCCATTGCGGTGCTTCGAGATGATGATCTCGGCGCTTCCCCGGTCAGGTGAGTCCGTATTGTAGATTTCGTCTCTGTAGATGAATATAACTACATCTGCGTCCTGTTCCAGGGATCCCGACTCTCTCAGATCGGCTAGCACCGGGCGCTTGTCGACCCGGGTCTCGAGGTTGCGCGACAACTGTGAAAGTGCGACCACGGGGATCGACAGCTCTCTGGCGAGGATCTTGAGAGCACGGCTTATCTCGGAGACCTCTACTTGGCGGTTCTCTGCGGTCGATCTTCCCGACATCAGCTGAAGGTAGTCGACGATCACGAGGCCCAAGGGGACCTTGCTCTTGAGCCGGCGTGCTTTGGCGCGGATGTCCATGGCCGTGAGGTTTGGGTTGTCGTCGATGAAGATGGGGGCCTCACCCAAGCGACCGACAGCAGAGCTGATCTTGGGCCAGTCGGTATCGAGCAGGCGTCCGTTCCTGAGCCGGGAAGCGTCGACCTTTGCCTGAGCGCACAGCAGGCGCTGAGTGATCTCGAGATGGCTCATCTCGAGAGAGAACAACAGCACTGGGATGTTTGCATGAACCGCGGCGTGAGCTGCCATACCGAGGGCGAAGCTTGTCTTGCCCATGCTGGGTCGTGCGCCGACGATCAGGAGGTTTGATGCCTGCAGCCCCGACAGCCATTCGTCGAGATCGGTATAGCCGGTCGGGACACCGGTGATGTCCTGTCCTCGGCCGTTCAGGCTCTCGAGAAGGTCAAGGTTCTTTTCCAGCAAGTCCCGGATTGGCTGGAGTGTGTCCATTGTTCGCCGCTGGGCCACGGCGAAGACCATGGTCTCGGCTTTGTCAACCGCCTCGTCGACGTCTTCGGGGACGCTGTAGCCGAGCTCTGCTATCTCGTTCGCTACGCCGATAAGACGTCTCAAGAGTGCATGTTCCTCGACGATCTGGGCGTAGTGCGCGGCGTTGGCGATAGACGGGGTGTTGGCCTGGAGGCCTATGAGGATCGACAGGCCTCCTATCGCATCCAGGAGCGACCTGCGCCGGAGCTCGTCGGCGACGGTGACGGTGTCTACGGCCTCACCGCGGGCGTAGAGGTTGCACACTGCGTCGAAGATGTGGCCATGCGCTGGCTTGTAAAAGTCTGCCGTAGAGCATCTCTCGACTGCTTCTGCAACAGCGTCGCGTGACAGGAGCACCGCTCCGAGCAGCGACTCCTCCGCTTCCAAGTTGTGTGGTGGAAGGCGCCCCGGACGTTGGACGGCGCTTGCCTGCCTGGCGGGCTCTAGTGTCTGGACCATTGTCGTACAGCCTTGCTCATCTGGTCTGTGGTTTGTAAGTAGCACAAGGTGGGTGTTTCCTGTTGATAAAGGGCATCAGCTCTGTGGCTTCCATGTGGTAGAAGGTGCGCGTTTCCTGTGGACAGGCGCGTGAACACGCAAGACGGGTGCTCTGAGGTGTCGAACCTCTGAGGCGCCGGGCGTTTGGATCTCGTGGATCCCAGGTCCGCGATCCCGGGTCCGCAGGTCCGCGATCCCGGTCTGGGGCTCGTCGAGCAACGCTGGATGGTAAGGAACATGAGATCCATCATATCGCTATCTCACGCTATGAGCGAACACATGTACGATATGACAGGGTGCGAGAGGGCCTGTCGGGTCCGTGCCCGCGTAGCTCGGGCCTGTGGCGCAGTGGGGCTTCGTAACTGCTTTCACGGGTTCGAGAGTCTCTGGTGAGCTGCCGGATCGTTCCTTGACTAGCGTGATTCAGCCGCTGCGAACGGGGATGCCAGCAAGCCCCGCGCGCACTTGAAGGACGAGGTGGACCGGGTTGCCGATGAGGTCCACGCTGTCACCGGAACCGAGCGTGCCGATCAGCGCGGACACGTCAGACTGAAGCAGGGCCATTAGGGTGTGTGCCTTTGGTGCGTTCTAGTAGGAACACGCCGAGGATTGTCCCGATGGTCACCTTACCGGTGGACCCCTGGGTCGCCCGCAACCCAACCACGTGGGGGACTCACAGCAAGAGCTCTGTGCCCAAAGGCGCCTTGTGGCCAGTCTGTCCACTGGAGCGGCACCTCACGCAGAACACTGCTCGGGGAGGTTGTGACGGTGCCGTGTAAGGTCTTCTCGCAGGTGTCATCTGATTTGGCAACGGTGGAGCGTCTTGTGTGAACGATGTGGTAGACGTCGGCGCCCTTCAGGTGTTGCAGGGTTGAGCTCGTTCAGCGAACCCGACGCCCGTGAGGTCGGCGCGTTCAGGTCGGCCGTGGCCTCTTGCGACCAAGGGCCAGCTTGAACTGTTTGTCGAACTCAGGGTATCGCCCTCGTAACCGGACGATGAGGGGCCACATTTGTAGCTCGTTTACATTTGTCGTGCCATCGGTCCCGGATGCGTCGAGCGCCGCGAGCGCCGCGATCGCTTCGGCCTCATCGTCGAGCAGTGCAGCCTTCGCCAGGCGAAAACGGGGGTTGTCTGCGGGCGGCGTCCACTTCTTAATCTCGGGTCGCAGGGCGACCTCGTTGTCGCTAGGCTGCTCCTGCTTAGCCATCCACAAGTTGACCCGTAGCTCATGGTGGTCGTGGTCAGGCGGCAGTCCCTCGAGGACTGACTCGGCCATGTACCTTGCTTCTTGGTAGCGCCGAGAACGCAGCGCACGAAACACGGCGTCATTCGCCAGGTGCGCTGCTTCGTCGGTCTTCGGGGCGAGCCGCGTACCGAAGCCGACTGCGAGCACGTCGGCCAGACCTTCGAACGTCTCGGCCGCGTCGGCTACGTAGGTCTCGTCACACTTGAGGAACGCGCCGAGTCCTGGAGGATCAAAGGGTAAGCCCCGTACACGTTCCCGGTACCGCTGGTCGGCGCGGCCGCCAGTGTGGACAATGGCATTGCGTCGAGCGAAGACCTCGCACGCGCTATGCCAGCGCTCTGGCGTGATCTTTTCGAGGTCTACCCCTACTTCTTCGGACACCTTGCGACACCAGTCGGACGGTTTGTTGCTCAACAACTTTGTTGCATGCTCGCTCGCTTTCCTGAGCAGGTCCATCGCTTCCGAAACGCTGTAGTCGCCTGTTGTCTTGGGAAGCTTCCACGTTCGCAGGAGGGCGGCCAAGAAGTCATTGAACCCGCTTGCCAACATGGTGACGAGTGCCGGGCGGAGCAACTCTATTGGGGTCGGACTGTGTTTCCACTGGTAGAGAAGAGCCGCATAGTTAGCCGTCGCGGAGTCTCCCTGGCAAACCTCCAAGAATCGGTTCTCGACAGCCGAAGCCGTCGAGCGCCCCATCCGGTCGAGCGCGATGACAGCGATCTCCTCCAGGTGAGGTATCCACACAACCTGCTCGCCTGCGTCATCGCCGCCATCGCTGGCAGCCAGGCTGGCGAACACCTCGGACATCTTGTCGCCGAGCTCGTGTCCAATAAGTTCTCCAATAAGGTCTGCAGCCGCCTCGGCGCGCGTACGTTGCTCCTTGCGGAGCTGCCGTTTCGTCTCTCTGAGATCGTCCGTCTCTTGCTTGCCGGGACCCTTCCCGCTTGCGAGCTGACGAATCGAGGCGAGATCGAGAGCGAACCGCTGGCGGGCCACCTGGACTGCAGTCAGCCGCTTGACCGCAAGAGGGAATCCTGCTGTCCCGCTGCACTCTGCTGTCCCGCTGCTCCCGCTAGGTGGCGCTGCTCCCGCTGCGCTCTGCTGTCCCGCTGCTCCCGCTGCTCACCCTGCTCCCGCTAGTAGGAGCGGGCCACGTATGCCACGAGATTGGGATCGCTGTCGCCGCGCTCAGGGAGCGAGCCGTCGGGCCTTGTCAGGCAGCGAACGCTGGCTCCGTGCTCGTTGAGGGCTAGCTCTCCCTCTGGTCCGACCTCGGACCACGGAAGCCTGGCCCAATGTTCACCGGATGCTTCGATGGCCTCATCGACGGTGGCAACGTCGGCGGTTCGCTCCTCTCGCATAGCCAATGCCTCGTCGAACAGCCTGCGCTGGTCATCGGCTAGCGCTGTGGCAACCTGCGCGGGTGCGTCGGTGATGCTCACCCGAGCCCTGCTGCTGTCGTGGCGGCGGACCAAGGTGATCTGCTCCATGGACAGCTCCCGCGGGCCGATCTCGAGGCGGATCGGGATGCCCCTCAGCTCGGCATCGACGGCCCTGCGGCCGAAGGCGACGTCAGTGTTGGTGTCGAGCACAGCACGAATTCCCGCCTTCGCGAGATCACGAGCAAGACGTGTGGCAGCGAGCGCGACGCCGTCGTCGTCTCGGACGACCATGACCTGGGCTTGCACGGGTGCAAGCGCTGGTGGAACGCGCAGGCCGTGATCGTCCCCGTGGCACATGATCATGCCCCCGATCATGCGAGTTGACGTGCCCCAGGATGTTGTCCATGCGAGCTCGAGCTTCCCGCTCGCAGCTAGATAGTCGATCTCGAAGGCGCGAGCGAAGTTCTGGCCGAGCTCGTGGCTGGTCCCCATCTGGAGAGCCTTGCCATCGCCGGTCATGGCTTCGAGCGTGTAGGTGGCGGCGGCGCCTGCGAAGCGCTCGCGCGCAGTCTTGACCCCTACGACGACCGGGATCGCCAGCACGTTCACCATGAAGTCTTGGTACACCTCGTGAAGGACCCGGCGAGCGTACGCTCGGGCGTCCTCCTCGCTTGCGTGCGCGGTGTGGCCCTCCTGCCAGAGGAACTCGCTGGTTCGCAGGAAGACCCGTGGCCTCAGCTCCCAGCGGACCACGTTGGCCCATTGGTTCAGCAGGAGCGGGAGATCACGGTAGCTTTGAACCCACTTGGCAAGGTACTCGCCTATCACTGTCTCGCTGGTCGGTCTTATGACGATCGGCTCTTCGAGCTCTTTTCCGCCGGCGACCGTCACGACTGCCAGCTCGGGTGAGAACCCTTCCACGTGCTCGGCCTCCCGCTCGAGGTAGCTGTTGGGGATGAAGAGCGGGAAATAGGCGTTCTCTGCGCCTGCAGCCTTGATGCGCGAGTCGAGCTCTGCCTGCATGCGCTCCCAGATCGCGTACCCAGCCGGTCGGATGACCATCGTGCCTCGAACCGGCCCGGCCTCGGCCAGCTTCGCCTTTGAGACGACCTCTTGGTACCAACGCGGGAAATCCTCAGCCCGTGGGGTCAACACCTTTGACATGAGGGCGAAGCCTACCTCATTGAACTTGCGGGATCGTCCTTGCGCCTGCCAGAACGGCCCTGCGTCGGTCTGTTCCTCACAATCCGGCTAATGTTCTCCGTTTCGCAACGACCCCCCCGCTGTGCTCTCAGCCTTCGCGTGCTCAGCAGGCAACCCCGAGCGTTCTTCTGGCGGGGTTGCGCTGGTCGCGGGTCCAGCTGGTTGTTTGCCGCGCCGCGACCACAGGATCGCTGCCGCCACCACGCCGGATGCGCTCATCGTGAGGCCGGCCGCCTCGACAAGCTTGGAGCCGAGATGCGGTTGCGCCAACCAGAAGAATTCGTCGGTGAAGCGTGAGAGCCCCCAAAAGGCAGCGGCAACTGCCAGGACGAAGCCGTTCGGGCGATCCTTGATCGAGTGCTCGATCCAGATCAGGATTCCGAAGATCGCCAAGCACTCGAGCGATTGAAAGATCGGTACAGGAATGCGCTTGCCCTGCTCGCCGGCGTAGTACATCCCGTACCAGGCGTTCGTCCGGTACCCACCGCCACGGTACATGAGCTGGGGTCCGAGGAGGCGCCCCAGGGACCAGCTGGCCATGAGCACCGGCGCAGAGATGTCCATGGCAGTTACAAGGGAGAGCTCCGGGCAGCGTTTTCTTGCTATCGCAAGTCCTGTGGGTATTGCGAACAGCAGACCGCCGAAGGACGAGAGGCCTCCCTCCCAGATCGCAGGGATCTGCGCCAGATTGTGTGCGTAGTATCCGGTGTTCGCCAGCACATGGACCACCCGGGCGCCGAGGATCGCGGATATGACGACCCAGAAAAAGGTGGTAGCCAGCCAGTTGGTGGTGTAGCCGCTCTTGCGCAGACGACGCTCCAAGTAGCGGAAACCGAACCAGAACGTGATCGCAAGGCCGATGCCGTACGTGTGCAGGGTCAGTGGACCGAGGGGGAACTGGATGGGTATCGGCTTCATGGTTTTCTGAGGTTCTCCTTCGCGGCAGTCTACGCCGCAATGTAGGTTGTGTGCACGGCGCGTCTGTCCGCATGGTTCGGCTGCCTTTCAGGGTTGGTTCAGCTGCCTCTCAGGCCAGATGTGGCATGCTATTAGAACGGGCCTGATGGCAGGCGAAGCGGGTCTAGTGCCGGTCTCAGGAGTCGGCAGTGAAAACTTGGAGCGAGCTAGAGAGTTGGGAGCGTTTGGCAGCGATAGCATCTGAGCAGGGATCCGGAGAGAGGCGTACGCGAGCGGCTTCGTCTAGGCGCCCGGCAGGTGTCTTGAACGGGAAGAACGGGTACGAGGAGCTTCCGCCCATCTCTCTGGTGCGGAGTGCTCCGCCCCGGCGCTCGTCAAGGCGTCCGACCCGGCGTCAGGTGCGGCGCAGGCGGGTTGTCGCGATCTTCGTAGCTATCATCGTCCTTCTGAGTCCCTTCGAGGTCTCCTACGTGAACGCGATGACGGCGCCTGGAACCCTCGGCTTGGGTGTGCGGACCGTAGAATGGATACGCGGTCACGGAGGCGCAAGTGTCGTCGCCTTTGCCGAGAAGATCTGGTATGGGCTCAACACCCCTCCGAAAGGCGGCCGGCCGCAGGCTGGCCTCATCCCGACGGCTGTCCCGCCTGCGCCTCCGGCTTCCGATGTCGGGCCGCCGCACCTTCCCCTGCCAGCGCCGATTAGGCCGATCGCTTCACCTTCGCTGCCTGGCGAGGGTGTCTGGCATCCCATAGGCAAGCCAGTGAATGGTATACCTGCAGCGTATGCGGCGTTCGTTCGACCTGACAGAGTTCACACGAGCCTCGTTGCCGGAGTGGTCTGGATGGACACGGCGCTCTTGCGTGCAACGCAGTTTGCCGGCGGTCAGGTTCCGGGCAGGGGGACCACGTGGCCGCACATGTCTCCGATACCCGCATTAGATGCGGCCAACATGGTGGCGGTCTTCAATGCCGGGTTCCGGATGAGCGAGTCGCAGGGCGGTTTCTACATGGGCGGCCGGACTGCAGTCCCTTTGAGGAACGGCGCGGCCTCACTGGTCATATACGACAACGGCACTGCGACGGTTGGAGCGTGGGGCAGGGACGTCTTCATGTCGCGCAACGTGGCCTCGGTTCGCCAGAACCTGAGCCTGATAGTGGACCACGGTAAGACGTTGCCCGGCCTTCGTCACTCTTCCTACACGCAGTGGGGAGCCACTGTAGGCAATCAGGTGTTGGTCTGGCGTTCTGGCCTGGGCGTCACTGCCGACGGCGCGCTCGTGTACGTTGGCGGGCCAGGCCTGAGCGTCTTCACACTTGCCCGTCTTCTGGTGCGGGCCGGAGTAGTTCGTGGCATGCAGCTCGATATCAACACCGACTGGGTCAATTTCTTCTATTTCCATCCCCAGCCTGGCCAGGTTGCCTCGCCGGCGAATGGCAAGAAGCTCCTGTCGGACATGATCCGGCCGGTTACCCGTTACTTCGAGCCAACGGCGCGTGATTTCGTGGTGATGTCAGCCCGCTGAGCGACTGATGCTCGCCTCAGTCCCGAGCGCGACGTGTTCTCATCGCCCTTGTCCTTCGTATCGCGTATCGCACTTGACCGATCGGGAGTGGCGCCCCGTGGTCGACTGTGAGGGCCAGCGCCGGTGTAGGCCGCCGGACCTGCTGCCCCTTGTGCAATCGCTTTGGCGACCTCGGCTACGGCGTCTGTGGTTGCCGGCTCCAGTTCTCCCGCATCGCTGAGGGCCTCGGCGGTGGAGGCCATGTCGCCGGTGTTGGGCGCCACTCGCTCTTCAGCGAGTTGGACCAGCTAGGCGGCTAGGGCCCGACGCGACATCTCGATCGACCCCTGTGGGTTCGTTGACGCCTTCCTGATTGCCGGAGAGGTCTTGTTGGGCGACTTTCGTCGCAACGGCGCCGCCCGTGGCCTGAGTAGCGCTCTGGCTGGCCGCCTTGGCGGTGCGCAACGCCATCTGGGCCGTCACGCCAGGTGGCTCGAAGCTGAATGAGCTCAGGCGGGGCAGGACGGTTACCGCCATCGCTAGCAGGATCAGGATGTCGATGGAGCCTGATATCGCGCTCCCGGCTGGCGAGCCCTGGGCACTGAGGGCGATCTTGATCCAGATCAGCGCCAGGATGACGGCGAACAGGACCAGCTGGGCAGCCGTCTGAAGTCGGCCCCAGCCCATCTCGGGCTCGCTGTCCGGCGCAGGCACGTGTACATGCTAGCATCAGTTCTAGCAGCAGGTGTGAAGCAGTGAAAGCATCGCTTTCTGAAGTATCTCAGCTGCTACGGTAGTGGCTAGACCGTAGCAGGAGGCGTGGCAGAAGGAGAGGCATGGTAGCGAGTGAGAGAATGAGCGTCAGCTTCGACGAGGGTGAGCGCCAGGCGCTGGCTGAGATCGCTGAAGTTCCAGAGTTGGCCGAGGTCTTCTGGGATCGCGCCAGCCGACTTCGCCACCGGGTCCCTGTAGGGGGAGACCTTCTTAGCGTCGAAGATCTGGGGGACTCTGCGTCGGATGTCGTGCGTGCATTGGTACGGATTGGGCTCGATGCCGTAGCACGTCAGCACATGGCTCTGAAGTACCTAGCCGCGGCGCCAGCGTTGACGGAGGTCATGGAGGACAAGGGCCTCGCCGCACTGTTCGCGGCATCGCAGGAGGCGCTGGGGGGAGTCGACGAGGTGCATGCGCGGCGAGCAGGAGTAGGTGTTCGTATAGCAGGCGTGGAGTAACTCACGTGGTGAGCCGAGGCGAGATCTGGGAGTGGGCTAGCCCTGCTCACGGATTGGCCATCGTCCTGGTTGTCTCGAGCGACGATCGTAACCACGTGTTCCCGAGGACCCTGGTCTGTCCTGTGTCCACCCAGATCGAGCTGCCGGCGCTTCCCAGGACGGTTAGGTTGCAAGACGCTGAACCGGTGCGGGGTCGCGTCCTGTGCGACTTCATCTACGACGTGAACAGTGGCGAGTTGGTTTGCAACTTAGGACCATTGTCTAGACAAGCCATGGCGGCAGTCGACGCGGAGCTGATCGCTGTGCTCGACCTGCCGACGTAGCAGGCCAGCCCACTGGGCGGGGCACGTTTCCCCTGGCTGCTCTACACGATATAAGGGCCGACCTACAGATTTGCAGACCGCGTCGGTCATCAAATCAAAGCGGCTCGCGCAGCTTGTCGGCCGATGCCGGGAGCTTTCTGCAGGTCTCCTCAGGGCCTGCCGGCGCCGACCAGGTTCGAGTACCAGATCGGTGTGAACATGACGTTTGTGCCTGTCTGCTCTGCCTGGATCATGGTGCCCGGGCCCACGTACATGGTCACGTGGTCGATAGAGCCACCGTAGGCGTAGAACAGCAGGTCTCCTGGTTGCAGAGCAGACATTGGGATGTGGGTGGTCTCGCTGTACTGAGCTGCAGCAAAGTGTGTGAGCGACACTCCCGCCTGGCCCCATGCCCACATGGTGAGGCCTGAACAGTCGAAGCCCACGCCGGGTGTGGCGCCTCCCCATACGTAGGGAACTCCCAACTGGCTTTCTGCAGCGCGAACGGCAGTTGCACCCGCCGCGCTCGATCCTGGAGAGACAGGGGGGGGCGGGGGAAGAGCAGCGGAGGAGGAGGATGTGTTGGTTTCAAGAGGCCCCGCGGGACGAGATCTAC
>JAJYWA010000046.1 GCA_021791755.1 Actinomycetes bacterium
TGGAGCGCCGGCGCCGTAGGGACGCGGATTGCCTTGAAGAGCCAGCGAAGCCGTCACCTTGTCGCCAGGAGTGATCGCGAGGCTCGGTACCATGACCTCGGCGGCCGGCAGCACTTCGTACCATGCGAAGTAATCCGTCTGGCCAGAAGGAGAGGCGATCTGCCAGGTACCAAGCTGGATAAGGCTTTGATCCGTCACCTTGCAGGAGGCGTCCAGACATGATCCACCTATTCCGACCCATATGGAGGAGAAGCCAACATCGGCGCCGTTCGGCGACGACACCTTTGGCACCACCCAGGCGCCCGCGGCAGACGACGCCGCCACATGGGTCCTCGCAGAGATGACTTGATATCCCGACCAGTTCTTCGATACTGAAGGGAGCTCATTCGCCGGCAGTCTTGTGATAAGCCTGGAAAGCACGGAGCTGGTACGCCCCCCCCACACTCCAACTCGAGCTGAAAGGCTCAGTTTTCCAAAGGAAGAGAGCGCCTTCGCACGCTCAGCGGGGCTTGCCGGAACCTGGGAGCCACCTGGGTTCGACCCTGCGGAGAGTGCATTGCCAGTGCTCGTGCGCACCGGCGCAACACTGTGCACCGCATGCCCAGGGGCCGAGCAAGCAGCGAGACCGGCCGACAGACCCAGTGCAAATACAACACCGAAAACCGCCGCACCAAATCTGGCGACCGGTGTCCCGACCGGTGTCCTACGACCTAGCGAGCTCCCCCCATGGATCCTCGCCTGGCGATCAGTGGCTCGCGAATGCCATACCAGTTTGTTCATCCCACCAAACCTCCTTCATGCAATTCTTACTCCTATTCCGGCGCGGCATCCTGGGATCGCACCAAGAAACATTCCTCGCGCGCAGCACACAACCTGCGCTACTGCACCATCGGCCGGCACAGGCAGGCTGGCCAGGCCGGAGGCCGCCAAACCGTCACCAACATCCGACGTCCCCGCCAACCTGCTCGTGCCAACATCCGACGTCCTCAACGCTCTCGTGTGTTATGTCCAACCTTAACCACCTGCTCAGCCATTGTCCCTCCCTTCAGAGTCATATCTTTGCTCGCCAGAGGGAAAGCCCGGCCTTGCCCACTGGCAAGCCGTTTAACCACGCGCCGTCGGCCCAGCGGTCCCCCCGTCCAGAGCCCCGACGGGTCTATCCTGAAGGACGTGATACGTCATCGGCCACCGTCTCACTTGGAGCGCTGACGCTTCGTGTCCGACCGTGAGACCCGCGACAGCGAGGTGCCCGAGGTGCTGTTTGCATGTGCCCATAATGCGGGACGCTCTCAGATCGCCGCGGCCCTGCTGGAGCGTCACGCGGCAGGAAAGGTCAGGGTCCGCTCTGCTGGCTCAGAACCCGCCCGCGAGTTGAACCCCGCCGTGGTCGAGGTCATGCACGAGGTAGGTATCGACATCACCCATGAGCGCCCCAGCGCGCTCACGACCGAAGCAGTTCGGGCAGCCGACGTCGTAATTACGATGGGATGCGATGAGACCTGCCCGGTCTTCCCTGGTAAGCGCTATCTCAACTGGGCGCTTCCCGACCCCGCGGGCGAACCCATCGAGGTCGTCCGTTCCATTCGCGACACGATCGACCACCACGTCCAAGCCCTTGCCAATGATCTCCTGAGCGTCCAGCCCCACGCTTCTGGCCAGCCCCACGCCTCTGGCCAGCCCCAGCGAACCTGACGCCAGGCGCCCTCACCCGAATTGCCCATCGCGACCTGGCAACCACCAATCGCGATTGGCCCGATGAGCACGCTTGGCCAGCCACGATCAACCAGTTGCGCTGGGCCTCTCGGACAATCGTGCAGTGCGGTGGGCAGATGTTTGCTGAGAGGTAGGAAGCGTGACAACAAACCGCGACCCCTCGCCGCCATCCAAGCACGCAACGTCCCCACCGTGTGAACGTGCGATGGCCCGAACGATCGCGAGGCCGAGCCCGCTGCCATGCCCGCTGCCATGCCCGCTGCCGAGCCCGAGGCCGAGCCCGAGGCCGAGCCCGAGGCCGAGCCCGCCGGCTTCGCCGGATTCGCCGGCTTCGCCGGATTCAGTCCGGACAAGGCGAACGAACCGTTCGAAGATACGCTCCCTGTCCTCGGGTGGGATCCCCGGACCCGTATCGGCCACCTCGACCACGACCTGCTCTCGTCCTGCCCCCTCACCCCGGCTGACCCCCTCACCCCGGCTGACCGTTACGCTGATGTGGCCACCCGCTGGCGTAGCTTGGGAAGCGTTGTCCAGCAGGTTGGCGAGCGCCCTGCCCAGAGCAGCCTCGTCTCCATCGACGACTGCCGGTTCATCTACCCGGAGCTCTATCGGCGCCAGTGGCAAACGTAGACGAGCTTGCTCGACCTCGTTCCTGGCCACCTCGGCCATGTCCACGACCGTCGCTGCCGGCAACGAACCTCCCGCGACGGCGATCGTATCGAGACGAGCGAGGTCCAAGAGGTCGTTCACCAGCCTGCCAAGCCGCCTCACCTCCCGCACCAACGCCACCTCGAGCTGCTCCCGCCGCTTGCGCGGTGGATCCTCGCGCAGGAGCGTCTCCACGCAGGCATGAATTCCAGCGACGGGAGTCCGTAGCTCGTGGGATGCGTCCGTGAGAAAACGCCGCATGCCGGCTTCGGACGACTCAGCCCGTGCCGCCGACCGCTCCAGAGAGTCGACCATCATGTTGAAGGCCGCTGCCATCCTCCCAACCTCGGTGCCACCAGGAGAAGGCTCGAGACGTTCGCCCCGCTCGCCTCGCGTGACGCGAGTCGCGACCATGACAAGCTCGTCCAGCGGGCGGAGCGCGAAGCCAACCAGCCGGCCGAGCAGCAGGCCTGCCAACACGAGAACGACGAGCGATGCGACCGCCTCCACCACTACCAGCTGGCTGATCGTATGATCCATCCCTGCTGTGCTCGACTGGAGGACGACTGCCTCACCCGGGCCAATGTCCTCTCGCAACGCGAAACCCCCCGCCGTGTGCTCAACCGCCGGCAGAGACGCCATCCGGCAGCACAGCGATCGGCCCGGACCCGGTCCTGGCGGCCCACCCGGAGGGCTCACAGGAGACGCACCCCGCAGCGCAGCCGACCGCAGCGCTCCGCCCCCCGGCGGCGGCCCATCCGGTGCTCGCTGGCCTGCAGCTGAGCCACTCCCGGCCCCTGTGGCGACAACCCGAGCCTCGATCCCCCCACCGCTCAAGCGGCTCACGATCTGGCCCGCGCTCATCGCTGGCGGGAGGGCAAGCGCCAATCGAGCACGCTCGTCCAGATGCTGCACCAGCCCTCGTTCGAGGGCGCCCCTGAGGCTTCCCACGACTGCGATGTCGAGCACCACGAGGACGACCCCGAGAAAGGCGAGCACCAGCCAGGTGACCCGCCGGCGGAGGGAAGCCCGTGGAGCCTGGCTGTTCCGTCGACCCGGACCCACAAGCCTCATCGGTCCACAAGCCTCATCGGTCCACGCGCTCCCCTGCTGCCGGGGCCATTCGGTACCCGAGCCCTCGAACAGTGTGAATGAGGCGCGGTCCGCATGCCTCGAGCTTGCGCCGGAGAGCGCTCACGTGGACCTCGACGACGTTCGGATCGTACGCGTCGTAACCCCACACCTGGGTGAGAAGCTGGAGCTTGGAGAGCGTCGTTCCTCGGTTGCGGACCAAGAACGATAGGAGGCGGTACTCGGTGGCCGTCAGGTCCAGAACGCGGCCCGCCCGTACAACGATGCCGGCGCCCTCGTCCAACACAAGGTCGCCGATGCTCACTGCGCTCGACATCACCTTCCCGCTCCTCCGCAGGACCGCGTGCACTCGCGCCAGCAGCTCCTCGATCGCGACCGGCTTGACCACGTAATCGTCCGCGCCGCGCTCGAAGCCGTGGAGACGATCTTCGATAGCGTCACGCGCCGTCACAAATATCAGGCCAATGTCTCCGCGTTCACGTAACGCCCTCGCGAGATCCAATCCGTCTCTCCCCGGCAGTAGCACGTCGACCAGCGCGAGGTCGGCGGAGAACGCGAAGATGCCGTCTAGATCACCCCCGTCGGCAAAGCTGCACACCTCGTAGCCACTCCGGCTAAGGGCGCCGCTCATCGCATCGCGCAGGATTGGCTCGTCTTCGACCACCAGGACGCGTGCTGGTCCGGCTGCGCCGCCGCCGGTGCTCACGCCCGTGGCGTGGCTCGCGGGGATGTCGTGCTCGTCACCGTCCCATTATCGTCACACGCCCGCTACGCGTGCCGAGCAGCAGGGAGCCCTGGCTTCCCCGGAGGCGGCATCCGAGGCCCCCCGGGAAGAGGGCCAGGCGCGCCTATCACAACCGAAGCCGCCTGGAGCTCAGAGCCATTCAATACGGCGCCCGTTGCGCTGATCACCAGCCCTTTCGCGATTGCTGAGCGCGCCACACCACCAGATCCATTGGTGTACCGGGTAGATGAAGACGTCGCGATCTGGCGCTGGAAACCCTGGAAGTCCGTGATCGTGATCGTGGAGCTCCCGATACCGCTGACGACGCCGGTGAGCCGCGAGCTCACGATGTCCACCGATCGAGCTACCTCGCGCGCCGGCAAGCGGCTCGCGGCGGCCGACCCGGCCACCTTCGCCAGCACCCGCACGAGGTTGTCAACGTGCAGGACGCTGCGTGAAATCTTCTTGCCGGCCTCGGCGTAGGTCGTCCCACTCGTCGTGTCGATCGTCGCCGGTACACCCGTCGGAGTCTCAACCGTGAGCGTCGATGGCCCGATGGCTGTCACGATGCCATCGCCGGGCGGGCCGGGAGGCGGCTGCGCCGCAACGCCCGCACCCGGGCCTCGTGGCACGGGAGCGCGAACCGGACCAGGTGGACCTATCCCAGCTGGGCCGGCGCCGCGCGGAGCAGGCAGCGGGCCCGTAGCTGCGGCGGCTACACCATAGCTGCCTGCTGCGACACCTGCGGAGATGATCACGCCCATCGCCGCCCTCGCGATCCGGCCCGAATGAGATGTGGTACGCATGGTGGATGCGATACGCATGATGTCTGTCCTCCTTGATCCGGCTCGATGGCGAGCCTCGCTCACGCTTGCTTGCCGGCGGCCCGGTTCCCAGCCGCCTACCCCCGCTTCGAGGGCATGGCCAGATCATGCCTTACCAAGCTGAAGGTGGGCTGAAGCCACCGCCATCTTCAGGAAGTCTTCAGCTCAGAGGACACGCCTGCACACGCCTGCACACGCCTGCACAGTGGACCCAACATCCTATGTTGCAGTTTTCATGTTATCTTCTTCGTATGTCTATGAGCTCGAAACCAGCATGGCGCAGCAAGGACGTGACCGAAGGTATCGAACGAGCCCCAGCTCGGGCAATGCTGAGAGCAGTTGGTCTAGACGATGACGATCTGAGCAAGCCACAGGTCGGGATCGCTGCCGCGGCAAACGAAGTCACGCCGTGCAACATGCCCCTAGCCCGCTTGGCAGCCGCCGCAGGGCGCGGAGTCAAGGACGCCGGCGCGGTTGCCTTGGGCTTCTCGACGATCGCCGTGTCGGACGGCATCGCAATGGGACATGACGGCATGCGAGCATCACTGCCCAGCCGGGACCTGATAGCCGACTCGGTGGAGTGCATGGCCTATGCAGAACGGTTCGATGCCCTCGTAACCCTCGCCGGCTGCGACAAGAGCCTTCCAGCAATGCTGATGGCCGCTGCTCGCTGCGACCTTCCTACCGTGTTCGTCTATGGGGGGAGCAGCCTTCCTGGCAGCTACCACGGCCGCCCCGTCACGGTCCAGGACGTCTTCGAAGGCGTTGGTGCGGTGAGCGCTGGGCGCATGTCCCCCGCTGAGCTGGACGAGTTGGAGCGGGCTGCATGCCCGGGTGAGGGATCATGCGCCGGGATGTACACAGCGAACACTGTCGCGGCCGAAGCCGAGGCACTCGGTATGGCTCTGCCAGGATCGGCGACTCCCACGGCATGCGATCCACGTCGTGAAGACGTTGCCTACCGGAGCGGTCTGGCTGCAGCCCGCCTCTTTGACGCTGGGATCCGGCCCAGCGACGTGCTGAGCCGGAAGGCGTTCGAGAACGCGATCACGGTGGTGATGGCGCTGGGCGGCTCCACCAATGCAGTCCTTCACCTCCTGGCCATCGCCCACGAAGCTCGGGTGGCGCTCTCGCTCGACGACTTCGACAAGATCAGCCGGCGAGTGCCTCATATCGCTAACCTTCGTCCCGCAGGCAAGTACGCGATGGCCGACCTGGACCGCTCCGGCGGGGTTCCGGCGGTCATGAACGTGCTGCTCGATGCCGGCCTGCTCAACGGCGACTGCCTGACCGTGACGGGAGCATCGATCTCGGATAACCTCGCCAGTCTCCAGGTCCCAGGCCCCGATCGCCAGGTCATCTATCCAATCGGCGCCGCGCTGCGCAGCGACGGCGGCCTTGCGATCCTGAGAGGCTCACTCGCCCCGGACGGAGCCGTGATGAAGGTTGCCGGCTTGGACGTCGGGCGCTTCACGGGCTCGGCGCGGGTCTTCGACGGAGAACATCCCGCGATGGCCTACGTTCGCTCTGGAGCGCTGCGCCCAGGTGAGGTGCTCGTCATCCGCGGCGAGGGTCCGCGAGGCGGACCCGGGATGCCCGAGATGCTTGCCGTGACAGCCGCAGTCAATGGGAGCGGCCACGGCAAAGATGTCGCCCTCGTCACAGACGGTCGGTTCTCCGGAGCCACGACAGGCATCTCCATCGGCCATGTGGCGCCAGAGGCCGCGATGGGTGGGACCATCGGCCTGGTGCATGATCACGACCAGATCTCGATAGACGTCGAGCGGCGCCGCCTGGATCTGGTGGTCAGCGATGCCGAGATCGCCCGCCGACGAGCCCTGTGGACTGAGCCCCCAGCGCCTGCCGGCAATGGCTTCCTGGCAAAGTACGCGCGCCTTGTCGGCAGCGCGTCCTGCGGCGCCCTGGTAGGTGCGCCTGAGTGCCTACCTCATCCGTCGCCACCCCGCTGAGCGCCTACCTCATCCGTCGCCACCCGCCCGCGTGGTCCCAGGCGGAGGCACGGTGCAATGCTGCGTCAAGGATCCTCCAGCAGACGAGCGAGCCGGACAGCCACCTCTTGCGGCGAGACCAGGGGGTCCAGACCATCGACCTCGCGTAACCAGGCAAGATTGCGACGATGCAGGTCATCATCCCCATCAAACCGGTTCAACACGACAAGCACGCGGGAAGAGACCATGGCAGCCAAGCTGAGCCGCACGGCGTTGATGACACCAAGCCCTGCGTCGGCGACGAGCAGCACCAGGTCCGGTTGAACATGCTCGATGAGATCGATCGTGTCGCCATCTGACGCGATCGGTGAGCGCACTCCTCCAGCCGACTCAACGAAGCCGACATCACAACCACGAGGCCACTGGAGATGAGCCACGAGGTCCGCGATGGTGAACGGCTCCATTCCAAGAGCGGAAGCGGCCATCGGCGGCGCCATGGCGACTTCGTAGTCTCGTTCTTCTCTACAGACCGCCCGCGCATCCTCACCTGTTGCCGCTGCGAGCACAGCCGCATCGGTCATCGGATCGCCTGGCTCATGCGACTGGGCTGGCTTGCGGGCAGCAACTTCGAACCCCCGGATCCGCATCTGCTCGGACACCCTCGCCGTCACCCAGGTCTTGCCGACCTCGGTGCCAGTTCCTGACACCACCACAGTGAGCCTGGGACGCTCCGACCGCACGTCTTCCGCCAGGGAGTCGCCGCACTCCACCATCACGTCCACACCATCACGCCGACACCGTCACATCCACACCGTCACACCTATACTGCCAGCCACCGTCGACTGCCAACCTCATTCACACCATCGCTCCGCTCCGACACGACGCTCTGCGGGCTCCCAGCGCTCCCAGACACCGCCCGGACGCCACATCTTCCATGGATCGAGCCCATCCTCGCGCGTCGCGAGGTGCACCCACTGCCCATTGAAGAGCTGCTGCAGTACCCTGTTGCGGCCAATGACGCGCTCAAGCAGCTCTCGGGGCGCCTGAACGACGACTAGCAGGCGCATCGGCTCGTGAAAGGCGCGGCCAGCGTCGAAGACGGACTGGATCGGCAAACCACCCCGCAGGTCGCCTCCGGCGCCCTGGAGGACACCTACCCCAGCGACAATGTTGTGAGCGGTCTTGTCCCCCGCCGACAGCGCTTCCGGGTCAACGGTGGAAAAGTAGTACTGAGCATTAATCCAGTGCGCAACAATCATCGGAGCCGTGAGGATCGTCTCAAGAGCAGTGCCGTAGGGGTCGACTCCGGGGTCATAGGAGTGCAGGAAGCAGCGGCGCTCCAGGTTCACCTCAGCGGTGACGCCGCGCGGCGCGACTATGAAAGCCGCATTGCGGGCAAGTCCCCACTCGGGCTGGACCTGAGCCCAATCGGCTGAGCGCTCGCTCGGAAGGCTCAGGCCTCTTCGGCGCCGCGCTCCCGGCAGGAGCACGGCTCGCTCCTCTGCAAGGTCGGCCCCAGCACGGTCTAGGTCCGCCTGGAGCTCCATGACCCTCATGCGGTGGCTTGCGGGGACTAGATGGACATCAAGAACCCTCACCTTGTCAGTAGCCGTGTCGTGCTCTGCGGCCACGAACACGGTGCCGTCCGGCACGACGATGCCGCGTTCGCAGAGCAGGCGCCGCGTGGGCGCGCGGTTCATGATCGCCGCGACGGCTCGGGCGCTCGACCCGCCCCTGTTGCCGCCGCAGGCGCCGCAATCAAAGGACGACTCGAACGGATTGTTCTCGCTGGCGCTGCCATGACCGCAGACCAGCACAATGGGGGCGAAGCCCTGCGTGAGACCCATCATCGTCAACGCTGTCGCAGCAAACGATGCCTGATCTTCGTCGCTCATCGGGCCTGCTTCGGGTCCAACATCTATTGTCGTGTCAGCCCGAGGAGCCAGCATCCGGCCCACCCGGTTCCGGAGCGCTTGCCACCGACGAGGCGCAAGGGTCTTGGCAACTGCAACGGGACCCGCCAGGAACCCGGCCGCTTCGGCGAGGATGAACGGGGCCAGAAAGCCCTTCCTCGCGGAGTCAAAGGCATTCCTTGCAGCAGCAAGCGCCTGGCGAGCCTGTAGCTCCCGAGTTGGGGATGGCCCGAGATCGCCACCTGGTCCCTCGGCTAGCTCTACGCTCGGGCGCAGCAGGACCGGGCACAGCTCGATCGCTTCTGAAGATCCAAGCGGCTGGAACCGAAGCGGCAGCGCGAAGAACCCGGCGAACCCCAGTGTCTCGTACGGCCCCAGGGCCTCCAAGTGTCGCCGCAACCCCTCAGAACGTGCATCGATGCAAAAGATGGCCTGTGCACGAGGGCAATCCACCGGGGGCGCTGCAGGCCCATCGAGAGCAGCAAGAAGCCAGTCCCGGTAGTGGCCCTCGAATGCGGAAAGCAACAGCTTCGCGCCCTCTGTCGGTGGCAATTCCGACAGGACCTGGCGAACCTCGCTCGGCAGGTCAGCAGGCCGGCGCTGCGAACCAGCGGATCCATGTCTTGATGGCTGCGCCGGCGAGCGCTGCTCATCCCGCCGCGCCCAACGGAGCACGCCGCGCCGCGGAGAGCCGCCGGGCGAACCCCGGTCGATCGCTCCAGGCTCCCCGCTGGCCTGTGGCATGAGCGCCTCGTAGCAGAGCCGTACTGCAAGGTAGTCCACAAGGTGAAGCGCCGGTCCAGGTTCCCGGGCGCCTGCCCAGTTTGACCACCACTTGGCGTGGCCAGCCCACCCCGGCATCCTTGCAAACTGCCGTTCGAGCTCGCTCACCCGCTCCTCATCTGGGACACCCGCCAGCGCAAGAGATGAGAGGATCGCTGTCTCGGGGTCAGCTCCAAAGTCCGCGAGGCGACCGCGGCCGGCCTTGCCAAAGATGGATCGAGCGGCTGGGTCGAGACCGATGACATCTTGCCAGGCCGTGTAGAAGCCGCCCGCGGGATCAACGGGTAGGACTCCCGCAACGTAGGCAGAGCACCACTTCGCAACTTCTCGGTCGACGCTCGTCGCGAAGCTCGGCCCGTAAACACGGTTGTGCCGCTCCGCACTGGCCGCAGTCCGTTTCTCCAAGGTGAACGCGGCGCCATCGTCGTCGGGCCTAGGCGTCGCCCCGGTGACCCTACTCGCCGCCACGGAGTAGCTCTCCATGTGCTCCGCAGCGGCACGTACGTCAGCGACCGTTACACGACCGCTCGCAAACGCCTCGGCGAAGAGCTCGGCGGGCGGGTATCCGTGAATCCCGAGCACCTTCCCCGCGTGAGCTATCGCGTCGTCGATCGGCATCTCACGCAGGTCCCAGAGCGGGTTGACCGCGATGAAGGTTGCGAGCGGCCAGACCGGGGCGATCACACGAGCTGCCTCTTCGATATCCGAGCACAGACGAGCCCTGTCCTCGCTCGACGCCTTGACGCTCACGCGGCAGTCTCATCTCGCGACACGAGAACACGGCGCTCCGTCAATAGATCATCACCTGTTCCGGAGTCGCCACGTGACCTCCCTGCCGCTGGCCGATCTCCATCGCCCGCCAGTTCCAGCCGAGCTGGCGGGGCAGCAGCGCTGACCAGGATCGCCACCAGTCGCCGTTGCGCAAAGGGCAGCCGTGCCAGTCCTGCAACCAAGGCGCCGGCGCCCGCCACCGCGAGAAGCCACCAAGAGCTGACGACGCCACTGCCAGCAGCCGGTAGCGCAGGCGCTATCCAGCCTCCCAGCGCACCGAGCGCGAGGCCGTAGAGCGCTCCTGCACAAAGAAGGGCCCCTGCCCACAGTGCGTCCATGCGGGCAGCGGCCGGACGCCTGCCTGACCACGCCCACCCGGCTGACGCTGCTGTAGCAGCGACGAACACAGACAGCACGGCGCTCCCACGGTGGGTCAACGCTCCTGGAACCGCTGACATTACCCCCACGGCGGCCGCCACAGCGGCCGCCGACACCACAGCTCGCGCCGGGATGGACATCACGACTGCCGGCGCCACGGGCGCCTGCCCTCGTCGCGCCACCTGCGATCCAGATCCGAAGAACAGCGTCGCCTTGTACATCGCATGTCCGATCAGATGCACGAGCGCCGCGAGGTAGGCGCCCGCCGCACATTCTGCGACCATGAAGCCCATCTGGCCCATCGTCGAGAGCGCCAGGCCGCCTTTGACGTCTGCCTTGCGGCTCGCCAGCACAGTGGCAACGGTCGCGGTGAGCGCCGCCACAACGAAGGCTGCCATCATGACGAGCATCGAGCTGCTGGAAAGTGCGCCAAGGCGCACGAGCAGGATAGCCCCGCCATTGACGACCCCCGCATGCAACAACACAGAGGCGGGCGTCGGTGCGGACACCGTTCCGGGCAGCCATCGTCCGAATGGTCCCTGTGCAGAACGTGCCAGCGCGGCCGTTACGATCAGGGCCGCAACCACTGGAGAGAAACCTCGCAGATGCACTACCGCGGCGTTTAGCGATGAGGCAGAGACCAAGTCAACGTTGCCAGCCCGCACGGTGATCATGACCACGGCGACCAGCATTGCCAGGTCACCGATCGCGAAGACTCGGAGTGTCCTGCGCGCAGCGAACCGCACGCCGGGGAGGTCGGGCCGGACCGCGATCACAGCGACGAACCCCGCGCCAGCGATGAGCCAGCCGCCAGCGAGCGCCAGAGGGGTAATCGACGTGCACACGATGGCCATCGCCACCACCACAACGTTCGCGGCCGCGAAGAATTTCGAGCCGGTGCGATCTGATTGGAGGTAGCGAAGCGAAAAGCTCTGCAGGACCGCGCCTACCACGCACACCAGCACGAGAAGCACCGACGTAAGCTGGTTCGCAGCAAGACCGAAGAGCGGCTCTCCGCCCCTCGTGTCCACCGCTGCGATGAATGGCCCACCCACTGCAACCGACACGGCCGCGCCAACGGCCAACAATGCTGATGTCCAGGCGAGCCCTGCCGCCACTCGACAGTGGCCTCCGGGCAAGCCCTTGCCCGCCACCGAGACAACCGCGCCTGCCATCGGCGCGACGACGGCTCCGATAAGCGACAGCTCGGCGATGATCCTGGTCATATGTCCCCCTGGCCCTGATGGCCGGGGTGTGATGTCACCAGATGACAGTATGACTTGGCGTACCACACACATACGATCTGCATCTCGTGAATCGTAGCGCATAGTTTGGCCAACTGCAAGATCTCTTGGTGGTCGCGGTGCACCACAAGGAGATGCACTTCTGTCCTACCCGCGATAAGCGTCCCACAACGACCGCGATAACAACCGTAACGACCGTGGCGACCACCGCCGCTGCCTTTCGTTGCGATTGCTGCGATGCCCCGTCGGATGCCGGACCGTACCCGTCATCCCCGGGTCGAGGGCCATTTCAGCCCCCGGGTTGCTCCAGGCATGTTGCCATGGCGTGGAAACCGCCGTCTACATGAAGGATCTCCCCGGTGATCGCGCGTGAAAGGTCAGACAGCAGGAAACAGGCGGCGTCCGCCACGACGGAGGCATCCTCTGGACTCCAGGCAAGTGGAGCCTGACATCTCCAGCGCTCGACCAACACCTCGAAGTCGGGGATTCCCGATGCTGCACGCGTCCTGAGCGGTCCTGCGGCAATCAGGTTCGCGCGCACTCCCGCCGGCCCCAGGTCGCGGGCGAGGTACCCGTTGAGAGACCGCAGAGCCGCCTTGCACGGCCCCATCCAGTTGTAGACAGGCCAGGCCCGTGCGCTGTCGAAGTCCAGCCCGACCAGGCTCGCCCCAGACCGCGGCGCAAGCCGATGCATCAACCGCCCGAACGCAGCGTAAGTCCAGACGCTGGTTCGCACTGCCACCTCCACATCGGCCGCAGGGACGTCAACTATCCCGGCAAGAGCTGCCCGCGGAGCGAATGCAATGGCGTGGAGCGCCCCGTCCAGATAGCCCCATCTACTCCGCAGCTTGTCCTCGAGGGCACGCAGATCATCTTCGCTGGTTGCATCGACAGCGGTGATCGCCACAGCCCCTGAAAAGGAAGAAAGCGCCGCCTCGGCTCTGAGCACGTCCCGCGGGTATGCAGCGACGAGCACCTCGGCCCCGGCGCGAAGTGCCCGTTCAACCACCGCCGCACCGATACTGTCCTCCGTGGCGACGCCGCTTACGAGCAGCCGTTTGCCGCTGAGAATGGCGAGCGCCTCCTGTCACTGTTCCGGTGGCGCGAGCAGAACGCCAGCCCACCTATATCGTTATCTCACGAGGGATATTACACGAATCATGCTTCGCTCGCTTGACCCGTTGACTGTACCTCAAGGCGCCGTTGCTGCCACGACCTGGCCGCTAAGCGCACCACCCGCCAGGGACCCGGCGAATTGGGCGCCGCCGAAGGCGAACACGCCGCCATCGGCGGCCACGAGCCAGTAGCCGTTACCGCTCAGGCTCGGCACAACAGACACAACCGGAGCGGCCAGGTGCATGCTCGCGGCCGAGCCGTGAAACCCGGCGTCGCCGAAGACGAACACGCCGCCGTCTGAGGCCACGAGCCAGTAGCCGTTGCCGTCCGGGGAAGCAGCCGCACCCACCACGGGCTTGGCGAGGTTCACACCACCGAGCGACCCGAAGAAGCGAGCGTCGCCAAAGGCGAAGACACCGCCATCGGCGGCTACCAGCCAGTAGCCGTTGCCGTCCGGGGAAGCAGCCAGGGAGACCACCGGCGCCACGAGTGACATAGAGCCCGTTGACCCGAAGAAGCGAGCGCCACCGAAGGCGAACACGCCTCCATCGGCAGCCACGAGCCAGTAGCCGTTGCCCGACGGCGCGGGCGTGATCCCGACGATCGGCCGCGTGAGCTTGCGACCCCCCATCGAGCCGTAGAAACGAGCGTCGCCGAAGGCAAAGACACCGCCGTCTGCAGCCACGAGCCAGTAGCCGTTGCCGTCCGGCGTGGCCGCGATGCCGACCACCGGAGCGTTGAGCGGCTTGCCCCCCATCGAGCCGTAGAAGCGAGCGCCACCCAGAGCGAAGACGCCGCCGCTTCCAGAGGCAAGCCACGTTGCGCCTGGAGACGATGACCCTGCGCGCACCCTGGCGAGGACGCCCTCGACAGCCAAAGCCAATACCGCGTACCCGGCGTCGTTGGTGTGCACGTTCTGGCCAATGTGCCCCGCGTCGCACTCGTGGGTCCACTCACACGTCCGCGCCACGGCAAGCGGAACCGCCTTTCCGTTTAGTGTGGTCTGTTGAAAGAGGTCCTGGGCGTCAAACGCCGCCTGCCAGTTCGCCACCGGGATCCCCGACGCTGCATAGATCCGCTCGAGGACGCCGTTGAAGCTCGCCAGTAACGCCACGTCGCCTTTCGCAGCGGCCTGTCCAGCAGAGCCGAGCAGCCACGTGTAGAGCTCGGGGTCGTAGTACACGGCGCCCACGATCGGAACGCCAGGCGCCGCCGCCTCGAGGGACCCCAGCACGATTGGAAGGTTCTGTGACACCTCGGACAAAGCGCTGGCAACGCAGCCCTCGTTCACCGTGACGCCTTTGATGCATGGCAAGACCTCGTCCGCGCCGATGTCGATCGTGATGTACGCCACATGACCCGCGTGCGCCTTCAGCGTGTTCAGCGCGGCAGCGAGCTGGGTCATGCCAGGAGGCCGGCAATGATCGCCGTGGAGAACCGCGTAGACCGTGTCTCCGCCGCAGCTTACATTGACCACAGTTAGCCCCGGATAGGTCCGGGCTTCCGCGGCGGCAACCCGGTTGACGTAGTCGAGCGACAGCTGGCTGGCGCCAGTGCCCGCAGCGAGCGAGGCGCCAAGCGCTACCGCGTACCACTGTCCCGAGACACTCGGCGCATCCGCTACCGGCGCACGTAGCCCTGGCGCGACCAGGAGCTGCCGGTCTGCCCTCATGATGGCTCGTGGAGCTCCGACCGCGCCAGCGGGCACAGCAACGACCACCGCCGCTACAAAGGCAGCCATCGTCGCCAGCATGCAAGCGACTAGACGTTTGAGGCCGGCCAATCTACGCCATCGACCCTAAGGTGTTCTGCGTCGGAACAGTCGTCGACGAGGTGTTTCGTGATCCATTTCCTCCCTTGACTCGCGATCGCGAGCTCGTCTTTGCAACCGGCGTGGTCAACCTCGAAGCGGGAGACGAGGGTGAACCTGCAGTAGCCGAGCCAGAGCCTCCACCCGACGCGGAGGTCGGCGGCTTTCCAGCGGAGAGGCTCTGTGCCTCCTGGACCAGTGCGCCCATCTTGGAAATGTCAGCCTGGTAGGAGCCAAGCTGACCAGCCCTGAGCGCAGCGCCCGCCTGCGTGTACCACGACGCGGCCTGGTTCAACAGGCTCTGCACCTCTGCCGGCACGCTCACCGGAGCCCCCGTCGATGTCGGCCCGATCGCACTCAGGTTGGCGTTGAACAACGAGCTTAGCGCTGCGGAAAGCGTCGTCCCCATCGCCGCGTTGGGCCCGTAGATCGCAATTACGTCTTTCAACTCCGGAAGCTGGTTCCGCGATGACTCCACGTACAGGGGCCTCACATAGAGCACCGACTGCGCTATCGGAACCAGGAGGACGCTGCCGAGGATGACCGAGGAGCCGTTGGTGTTGAGGAGGCTGATCTGGCGAGAGATGGCTGGCACCGCGCTGATACGCGCGTCGATGAGCGCCGGGCCGTCGATCGACTGCCCTCGGGGGGTGACGAACACCTCGAGCTGGCCGTAGTGGCCCGGGTCGCACCCTGCGACCATGAACGCGCTCAAGGTCTGAAGGGATCCATTGGTAGACCGGGGGACGAACGGCTCCAGGATGTTGAAGGTAGGAGCTGGTTGCCCCGGCACCCGCATGACCTGGTATATCGGATTCATCGGAGAACCTTGACCCGCACCTGAGCCACTCAACGCCGCTGTCGGAGAGCCCGAGCCTGGCGACTGGGCAAGGTTCCAGGCATCGCCGGCGTTGTAGAAGGCGGAGGGGTTCGTGATGTGGTAGCGACTGAACATCGCCGCCTGGGTAACGAAAAGATCTTGCGGATAGCGCAAGTGAGCGCGAAGCGCTGCAGACATCTTCGATGCCGGAGTGAAAAGGTGCGGGAACGCCTGCGCATAAGCACGAATGATCGGATCCCTCGGATCCATCAGATAGAAGGTCATCTTGCCGGTGTAGGCGTTGATCAGCACCTTTACGGAGTTGCGGGCATAGTTGAACCCGCGCTGGAGGCCACTTGCCGACGAGAGCATCGAGGTGTCCGCCTGCTGAGCATACGGGTAGTAGCTTGTCGTCGTGTACGCGTCCTGAACCCAGTAGATCCCACCGTTCAGCAGCACCGGGTACGGATGTGCATCGAGGCGCAGGAAGGGCGCCACCTTCTGGACTCGAGTACGGATATTGCGGACGAACATGACGCGCGACTGAGGTGTTATCAGGCTCGAAACAAGTAGGTTGAAGTCAGAGAACCTGATGGCGAAGGCCGCCCTCGCCAGGAAGGAGCTCATCTGAACCCCACCGCTGCCACGGTAGTTGCTCACCTGGTTGGCCCCGTTGGGCAGCTGGTAGTCAACCTCTGGTTGCTTCGTATGCGCAACGACGAAACCCGAGATGCCGACACCATAATAGACCGACGGCTGGGTGATCCGGGGAAGGTTCGAGCTCGATGTCGGCGGCACGTCCTGAACAGCAAAGTTCGGATCGCCGTCCACAGTCGCGGTGTTCGCCGCCGCAACGACGGCTCCGTACCCATGCGTGTACTCGAGGTGCTCGTTCACCCAGGAAGAAGCCGGGAGGTTCGAGGAGTTCACCTGGCGAACTCCGATCATCACCGGGGTCAGCTTTCCGTTGACCATGTAGCGATCCACCGCCAGCTCGTTGAACTGATAATAGGACCTGATGTCCTGGAGCTTCTCGACGGTCGGGATCGAAAAACGCGTGTCCCAGAGACGAACGTCGGACAGCGTGGTCGCGTGCGCCGCAAGGTCAGTAGCGCTCAAGTTCTGCCGAGCCGCGAAGCTCTTCACGACCACATGGTCCAGCCCCATCGCCCGGCGTGTCGCCGCTATGTTCCTCGCGATGTAGGGCTTCTCCAGCACGCTCTGAGCGGGCGCCACCTTGATGCTCTGCACCAGCGCCGGGTAGACGACCCCAACGAACAGAGCTATGAAGGCCCACAGACCCACGCTGATCACAGGTAGGACCCAACCCTGCAACCGTATGTTGACAAGCAGGATGACGAACGCCGCCAGCGATATCCACATGAGCAAGGTAAGTGCCGGCAGCCTCACATGCACATCGGTGTACGAGGCTCCGTTAACAACCCCGTTCGTCGAGAAGTCCAACGAATAGCGCTGGTAGTAGTAGCCGGCAGCTTTGACCAGAGCAATCAAGCCAAGCAGGACCGACAGATGCGCCTTCACCTTCGGGCTGACACGCTGGCCCGATCCCTGAAACCGGATCCCACCGTTCAGATAGTGAGCTATAGCGGTTACTACAAAGACTATGGCGAGCGCTATGAAGAGCCAACCTACGAGAAAGGACAAGAAGGGCAGCTGAAAGACGAAGAAGCCAACGTCCTTGTGGAACTGGGGATCCTTCACGCCGAACGAGACTGCGTGCTGAAAAAGGAGCCAATGGCGCCACTCTTGTGAAGTGCCAGTCCCAGCGAAGAGAGCAAGCGCAGCCGCGACCAGCACGCGGATGATCTTCGAATGAGGCGTCACCATCTCCTGGAACTTCTTTGCAAGCTCGTCCTCCGGCCCAAGTCCCGAGACGGCGGGATGCAGGCGATCGACGATGATGAGATTGGCCCACATCAGCAGGAAAAAGAAGACGGTGAACGTCGCCGCCAGCTCCACCTTCGCCTCCAAGATCCCGCTCCAGACTGCTCTTTCGTGCACTGAGCCGAACCAGAGGTAGTCGGTGTAGAAGCCCGCCAGCCCTTTCAGGGACAAGAGCAGGACGATGATCACAGCGGCAGCAATTATCAAGATAAGGCGGCGCCGGGTCATTCCGCGCTGGAGGGGCTGGCGCGGGAAGGCAGTCGGGGTGCGCATACTGGCAGACTAAGCGCTCAGCGATCGGACTTTCACGCGGCAGGTCGCTTGCGCGCTCAACCGGAGACGCCCGATCCCTCATTGACGAGCAGGTGCTCAGGGACAAGAAGGCAGCGGCAACCGGCATGGGCCGGCGGGTGAAGATGCCCCGTCGGGTACGCGCCGCCATCTCCAGTCTCTTCGCCATAGCCATCCGCGCCGCGCGGATCACGTTTGCCATTCGAGCCCCGCGACGCCCTGAGCGAGATCGGCCCACTCAGGGAATTGTCTTCGCAGTCTGGACAAGACGCTCCTCCTTCGTCCAGCACCCACGCAAAGCGCGTCCCGGGCGGGGCAGTCGAGACCGAGGCGCGCGAGAAAACGCCTATCACCGCGTCAGCAGCCAGAAGCTCGATACGCTGGCCCTTCCAGTCGCGATAAGCAGCACTGACCCGGTCTGCGACACTCGCCTCGTCTGCAGGATCCAATTCGGCGTCCTCGGTCAGCTTCGCCCTGAGCGGACCGACGATCGCTGCAGCTAGGTTGGCCGCGTGCTCCTGCATCCATGGTGGTGACGAGCGCAGCATGTGTGGGCCTCCACGGGTCCCGCCGGCCACGTTGAGGTACTCGGCGCCCGCCCTGCGTGCCTGCTCCAGGAACGCCTCGCTTGCATGCCGATACCTGTCGCCGGGACCGAGCACCCCGGCCATGGAGTCGATCAGGCCAATGGCTTCGCTCGGCTGCTTGGCGCGCTGCCTGACCAGGTCAAGAAGAACGTTCTGCTCGTCCTGCAGCGATCGCTTGAGCTTGCGGGAAAGACCGGAGACTATCTCCACGATCACCTCATCGCGCTGCTTGATGAGCGCCGACCGGTCCATCGCTGTCGCAGCCACCACACCGGAGCCCACCACACCGGAGCCCACCACACCGGAGCCCACTGCGCCGGAGGCAACGCCGCTGGAGGCAGCTGCTTCAGGTCCATCCACTGCCCTGCCGCCAGACTCGTCAGCCGAAACAGGGCCGGAGCCGCGTCCTGAGCCAACACCGGCCCTGCTCGCGCCACGGGGACGAGACACCTCCGTCGTTGGCTGAGCTGCGGCTCGGATTCTCGCAAAAAGACCGTCTATGTCGTCTCCACCGGCCTCAGCCTCAGCAAGCGCCTCGCCGGCGTCCTCAGCCTCATCCTCACCAGGCCCGGCCTCAGCCTCAACCTCCTCAGCCTCAGCAAGCGCCTCTCCTGCGACTTCAGCCTCATCCTCACCAGGCCCGGCCTCAGCCTGTTCGCCAGCCGCTTGGGCAGCTCCCCGAGCCTCGCCCTCTGCATTGTGAAGATCCTCTGCTATCTGGTCGATCGTTCTGCGAACTTC
>JAJYWA010000047.1 GCA_021791755.1 Actinomycetes bacterium
AGGCGCCGGCTCCGCCCGTAGGAGCCTCCCCAGCACCGGTCCTACCCTGGTCCAAAAGAGGAGTTGGATCGAAGCTGGCGGCGTACTCGTCAAGAGCGCTGCTGAGGTCCTCTGCATCCGGGAGCGTGCCCGAAGTCGCAATGTGCTCGAGGATGCCTGGCTTGTTCGCCTTCAGGTACTCGATCAGCTCCACCTCGAACCGCCGCACCTCGCTCACCGGCAGGTCGTCGAGGTAACCCTTCGTGCCGGCATAGATCGCAACCACCTGCTCCTCAACGGGCATCGGGGCGTTCTGAGGCTGCTTGAGAAGCTCCGTCAGTCGGTAACCACGGTCCAGCTGAGACTGGGACAACCTGTCCAACTCGGAGCCGAAGGTGGCAAAGGCCTCCAGCTCACGGAACTGCGCCAGATCTATCTTCAGGGTCCCAGCCACGGCCTTCATGGCCTTCACCTGCGCTGCCCCCCCGACCCGAGACACGGAGATACCCACGTTCATAGCCGGCCGCACTCCTGAGTAAAAGAGGTCGCTCTCCAGATAGACCTGCCCATCGGTTATCGAGATCACGTTGGTCGGTATGTACGCCGAGACGTCTCCAGCCTTCGTCTCGATGATCGGCAGCGCAGTAAGAGAACCACCACCCAGCTCATCCGAGAGCTTGGCCGCCCGCTCCAGCAAGCGGCTGTGAAGATAGAAAACGTCACCGGGGTATGCCTCGCGCCCGGGCGGCCTCCTCAGGAGCAGGGCCAGCTGACGATAGGCCTCTGCCTGCTTCGAGAGGTCATCGTAGACGATCAGGGCATGCTCGCCGTTCTCCATCCAGTGCTGACCCATCGCACATCCCGCATACGGAGCCAGGTACTTGAAAGGAGCTGGCATCGACGCCGGCGCCGCGACAACGACCGTGTACTCCATCGCACCATGTCTTGCCAAGGTGTCAACAGTCTGCGCAACAGTAGAGCCCTTCTGGCCGATCGCGACGTAAATGCACTTCACACCCTGGCCGCGCTGGTTGATGATCGTGTCCACGGCTATAGCGGTCTTTCCGGTCTTGCGATCGCCGATGATCAGCTCTCGTTGACCACGACCAATGGGGGTCATGGAGTCGATCGCCTTTATCCCGGTCTGCAGGGGCTCAGACACCGGCTGGCGCTGTACGATCGTCGGCGCCTGGATCTCCATACGGCGGTCCAGCGAGCCGCTGATAGGCCCCTTGCCGTCGATCGGCGCTCCGAGGGGATCGACGACCCTTCCGAGCAGCGCGTCTCCAACCGGCACGGAGAGAATACGCCCCGTCGACCGCACTATCTGGTCCTCTTCGAGGTGCTGGTCCTCGCCGAGCACGACGGCTCCGATGGACTCCTCGTCCAAGTTCAGCGCCAGCCCAAGCGTACCGCCCTCGAACTCGAGGAGCTCGTTGACCGCGGCATCCGGAAGCCCGCTGATCCTTGCGATCCCGTCACCGACCTCTGTGATCCTTCCAACCTGCTCTGCGACAACGTCCGGCGAGTAGGCTGCGACGTTGCGGCTCAGTGCCTCGGCAATGTCCTGGGCGCTAATGGTCAACTCTGTCATAGTCGTAAGTACTCCTCTTCCTGCTACTGTCCTGGACGCGCCTGACTGCCGGTTGCAGCACCACGTGCTGGCTGGTCTGTGGGCTCGCCACCGGTCGCCGAAAACGGCGGATCACCGCCGGTCGCGATCCGACTCACGACGGCCCCGATCTCTCCTCCTCGCTTCAGAGTATCTTCCAGCTGGCCAAGGCGCCTCCGCACGGATCCGTCTACCACCATGTCCCCGACAAGAGCCACCGCGCCCCCTACGAGCGCCTGATCCACCTCCACCTGCAGCTCCACTGGAGCACCTACCCGCGCTGAGAGCGCAAGGGACATCTCGCGGTGTTGCTGCGGGTCAAGATCGATCGCCGAGCGCACCCTGGCAAGGCGCCGACCACGCTCCAGGGCAACCTGCGCCGCCAGCCAGTCGAGAGAGGCAACCAGCTCACGCGCTCGGCCAGCACGCACGGCATACGCAACCATACGCGAACCGGATCGGCTTGCACGCCCGGTCAATAGGTCGGACACCACTCCGAGCCTCGCAGATACCGGTGCATCCCGATCCGTGAGGAGCGCCCGCAGGGACGTGTCCGACTCTATGACACGCGCGAACCTGAAAAGCTCGTCCTCCAGCTCTTCGAGCTGGCTCCCACCTTCTGCGGATCCTACGGAGTCGAACAACCCAACCAGATAGCCACTCAGGCGTTCACGAGATCCGGCACGCGACGCGAGTGGCTCTGCAGCTACTCCAGCCATCGCAGCTGCTCCAGCCACCGGCGAGACAACGCTCTGAGAAATCCTGCCAGCCTCTGCGTCAAGGCGCTCCACCAGCCCGACCATCGCGGGCACGAGGTCTGACGCCCGCTCCCTGCGAACTGCGATCTCAGCCAGCCTCGATGTCTCGGCTCGAGCGCCCGCTCGCAGCAGGTCGCAGAGAACGCCTACCCTCACCTCGACGGGGTACCCAACCTGGCACATCACCCGCCACAGCTCCGTGGAGGATTCGAGCGCACGCAGGAGCACACCCAATTCGCCTGCAACCTCTTTCACCGCGGCCGCCAGCATGCCGGCATCGGCAGGCCTCTCGGGCGCAGTGCTCGAGGCAACGAGATCGTCCAGCACTGCGGCCGCGTAGCCACGCAGAGCCTCTCTCATGCCATCCCCACCGGGATCACCGATGTCACCACGGGCGTGATGGCGTCCTCATTAGCTTCAGCGTCCTCATTAGCTTCAGCGTCCTCATTAGCTTCAGCGTCCTCATTGCTTCGGCGTCCTCATTGCTTCGGCGTCGCAACGCGAGCTCCGCCCTCGAACTGCGGACGATCCCTGCCCGAGGAGGTCGACGACAGAGACGAGATCACCTCGCTGATGAGCTCGCGGTGGCGCTCGGAGTCGAGCTCCACACGAAGCACGCGCTCTGCGGCCTCCATCACAAGGTCGGCCACGAGATCGGTTACCTCTTCGATAGCGCGCTGGCGAGCAAGCTGTATCTCCACGTCCGCGCTGGAGACGATCCGCTCGTACTCCAGGCGGGCCGCCTCCTGCGACTCGGACCGTACCTTCTCCCCTACCCTCGTCGCCTGCGAGATTATCGTGCGAGCCTCACGGCGCGCCTCGTCGAGGACCTCTTGGCGCTCCCGCGCCCCCTCGTCGGCCGCCTTACGAGCATCTGCAGCCGCGTCCAGCGACCTGCGTATCTCTTCTTCCCTGGCCACCATCGCCTTCTTGAGAGGTGGAAGGATCCACTTCGCAATTATCCCAACGATGATGACAAACGCTACGAGCTCCGCGATAAAGGTGCCGTTCGGGACGAGGAAATTCGACGAGGCTACGAGCATCGGTCTTACCTGCCAGGCCTCTCTGGCGCCTCTGGCCCCGGTCCTCGACCCGCACTGCCGACCCGAGGCGCCGCCGCGCCGCCGGTGACAACCCCGCCCCTGGTTCGTAGCCCATGGGGTGCGCTGGCGCAGATCTCCCTGGGAGCACGGGGCGCGACGTCCCGCCGCAGGCACGAAGCTCCGAGGCTCTTTCGAGCGCTTGCCAGCACGGTCACTTCTTGTAGAGGACGAACACGAAAAGGGCCATGAATGCCAGGTTGATGAAGTACATGGCCTCCACCAGGCCCACTGTAAGGAACATGTAAAGGCGCGCTTTGGCCTCCATCTCCGGCTGGCGAGCCACGGCCGCGATGGTCTGGCTTCCAGCGAGACCATCGCCTACAGCAGCGCCGATTGCACCTCCAGCGAGAGCCAAGCCCCCACCCACCATGGCGCCGGCCAACTGAATTGCCTGATCCATGCTTGTCGTTGAAGTCATGTCTGTGGCGTTCTCCTTATGCCTTGTCTCTCTATCTTCTTCTTATGCCATTTCTTGAACGGAGCTCCCCGTGAGGTCTGTCCTTGAGCTCTCTGTGCACACTGGCGGAAGGGCTCCACAGGCACTGTGCTCACGGTGCGCCTCGCGCTCGGTCGGGCAACGGCCCGGAGCTACGAGCCCCCGACGCTTCGACAGATGCAACTTGCAAAGGTCTACCTGACTTTCAGCATCCTCCGCAACATGCTTGATGCAAGGCGCCACACGGCTCCGTTCGAAGGTGCTCTTGCAGCGTGTTCTGAGCTCCGGAGCATGGACGCTCCCGCCACCGCTCCTGGTGCATCAGTGGCTCCCGGTGTCCATCGCGATCCCGAAGTACACCACCGTGAGCAGGGCGAAAATGAATGCCTGTATGAGCCCTATGAACATGTCGAACAGCTTCCAGACGACGTCACCCGCTGGGACCACGTAGACCGGGAGCAACCCGATGAGCGCCACCATCAGCCCTCCGGCGAAGATGTTCCCGAAGAGCCGCAGCGATAGCGTGATCGGCTTGGTGATCTCCTCGACCACGTTGATCGGGAGAAGGACCTTGAAGGGCTTGACGTAATGTCCAAAATACCCCTTGACACCTCGCGCTCGCACCGAGGCGACGTGCACGAGCACGATCACAAAGATCGCCATCGCGTAAGGCAGGTTGACATCACCGGTGGGGGCGCCAAGCAGCTCTCGCGGGTAGCCGGTCGGTATGACCTCGAGCCAGTTGGCTATGAGGATGAACATGAACAGCGTCACCGCCAACGGCACGATCGGCTTGCCGGCAGGTCCGATCGCCGAGTCGACAAGATCCTCGACAGCGGTCACGATCGTCTCGAATACCAGCTGGACCTTCCCCGGTACGCCAGAGGTCGCCTTCGTCCTGGCGTAGAAGCCGAAGCCGAGTAGGATCGCTCCCGAGATCAAGGTCGCGGCAATGACGTCGATGTCCACCGTCATGCCAGCCACCTTCGCGGTGATATGGGTTCCGATCTCCACCTTTGCCAGCGCGAGAACGAACGGGTGCATCAAGACATCCTCCCGGCGCCAAAGACCGCCTTGGCGAGGTTCGCCAAGAACGTGAACTGAAAGATCATCATCCCAACCAGCATCCCGACACCTACGGGAGCCTTGAAGACAAGCATGCCGATCGCTACCGCCGTCAGGCCTGCCAACCGCACGAAGGTGTGAAGAGCGAGCGGGCGCCTGGGCTTCACATGCCCGCTGGCGGCAACCCGCGCCACCGATGTCTGGACGAGGCGAAGGTTCACCACGCCGACGAACATGCCGATGCACAAGCCAAGGCCAGCGAGCGCGTATCCATCCGCTGCAAGACCGGCGAGGCCCGCAAGACCAATTAGGGAGGACACGATCGCGGTTCGCTTGTACGCACGAGCCAGCTGCGGCTCCGTTATCAAGTCAGCAAACACTTCAGCAGATCTTCCCCGCCAGCCCCGCGAGTCCTGCCAGCAAGAGATTCTCTACCGGACCTGCTTCGCGACGCTCTTCAGGGCGCTCTCCGAGACGGCGCCATCTGGCCACTAGAAGTACCTCCTCATCTCCGCGAATGCGATACCGACGGCAGCCAGCACACCCAGGACCAGCCCCACGATCGCGTACAGCGGCGACGTGCTCCACTTTTCGTCTGCTAGAACACCGAGAAAAGTCCCGCCTCCGACACATGCTCCAAGAGTCAGCCCCAGCCCGAGCAACGCCCCAAACCCAGGCGACGAGCCCCTCGACTGATTTGCCATCGCTTTCCCCATCGCTCAGCGCCATTGGAAGCCCATCCCGACCTCCTCCGCTACAGCCCGCCGGCAAGGCACATCTCGGGATGCGCCATCACCACCAGCTGCACACAGGCTCCAGCAGACTGCAAAGCCATACTGATCACAGAGCCGCAAGAGTGATCGTGCTGGAGACCGTCTTTGGAACTGCCACGATCGCAATGATCGCATCGACCGACACGCGGCGGCAAGTCCACTCCACCGCCGTCTTCGTGGATCAGGCCGCCCGGTGGGCTGCAGGAAGATCAGGCGGCGCGGTGGGCTGCAACAATTTCAGGACGCGAAGCGAGCCATCGCAGCGCTTGCGCCTCGAGACGCCTAACCCGTCTCACCCCTATGCCCAGCTTTCGCGCCGCCTCCTCGACCGAGACCGGGCCGCCGCCGTCCAAACCGAAACGCAACCACACGATGTCACGCTCGAGACCATCCATGCCGTCTACCGCCTTGCGCACCTGTTCCCTGATCATCTCCCAGTCGACGTCGTCCTCGAAACCAGGCGTAGCGGACCCCAGAAGCTCACCGAGGCTGGTCTCACCACCATTTACGGCAGGCTGGTCGATACTTGCAACCACTCTTGCTCGCTGGCGAAGCTCATCAACCCGACCTGGATCGAGCCCGCTTGCCTCCGCCACCTCGGCGAGCCCGGGCTCCCGGTTGAGCGATGCCGCCAGTTCCCACGTCGCGCGATCGATCCGGCCAATCTGCTCACCAGCCTCCGCTGGAAGACGGATTCCTTGGGAATGATTGTGAACTGCCCGCTGCAACGCTTGACGGATCCACCAGCTCGCGTAAGTGGAGAACTGAAAGCCGCGTTTCCAGTCGAACTTGTCGACGGCGCGCATCAATCCGAACGTGCCCTCTTGGACTAGATCCAGCATATCCAAGCCGCTGTCCTGGTACCGACGCGCCCAATGGACCACGAGCCTCAAATTGGCGGCGATCATCTCCTCTCTAGCCTTCGGATCTCCATCTGCCACCCGGCGCGCCAACTCTTGGCGGCCGAAGGCATCGGCCAAGGGATGATGCTCGAGGTCGTCAAGGAACAACCTCACGCTGTCGGAGGTCGGATCACTCGTTCTTCTTGTCGCAGTGCCACTAACGGTAGTTGCCATAGTCACCTCTGCAAACAACATCGGGCGGAAATACATTCCAGGGTGGAGCAAACCTGCGACACGCAAACCCGCGACACGCAAACCCGCGAGCCGGTGAGCAGGCATTGTGCACGTTCATGTTCGCTGAGCACGCCTGCGCTGGGTACGCTCGGATCATGAGTAATGACCCATGTACGCTCAGAACCTGGTGAGCCAGTCCGGCCAGCCGGTTCAACTACCAGGCGACCTGGCCCCGGAGCTCCTTCTGGTCAGGCACGGTCAGACCGCTTGGAGCCGCGAAGGCAAGCACACCGGCCTCACAGACGTTCCGCTCGACCCAGAGGGCCGTCGCCAGGCCGCCTCGGTTGGCCGACACCTCCGTTCCCTCGGGATCGAGCTCACCAAGGTTCTCGCCAGCCCGCTCTCACGTGCTGCCGAGACGTGCCGGATCGCGGGGTTCGGGGACGCGATGGAGCCCATCGCCGACCTCGCCGAATGGGACTATGGCGCCTACGAAGGACGCACCACCGATCAGATTCGTGAATCGCGTCCTGGATGGTCCTTGTGGAGGGATGGCGTACCCAGTGGCGAGGGGATCGACGACGTCGCTCGGCGTGCCGACATGGTCATCTCGTACGCAACCGCGTCAAAGGGCAGCGTAGTCATCTTCGCTCATGCTCATATCTTGAGGGTCCTAGCAGTCCGCTGGATCTCCCTGGCGCCTCACAATGGTCGTTCCCTGGCCCTCGGGCCAGCCAGCACGAGCATCCTCGGACACGAGCACGAGACCACAACGATCCTGTCCTGGAACGATCGCTCTTACCTATGATCACGTGCTGAGCCGTGGTGAGCGTGATCACGTGCTGCGCTGTGGTGAGCGTGATCACGTGCTGCGCTGTGGTGAGCGTCAGGGGCAAGGGCCACGCAGCGCACTATCCTGCTCAGGAGCCAGCCTCGCAGGCAAGCTCAGTGCGGTCTCTTCGCTCGGCTCATGGTGAGAACAAGGAGCACGCCGCCAATGACGATACACGCATCTGCGACGTTGAACGTCGGCCAGAACCCCGTGTAGACGAAGTCGACGACGGCGCCGGACGCGTTCCCGAAGAGCCTGTCCGAGAGGTTCCCGACAGCCCCGCCGAGCATCAAACCGATGGCCACGATGCCCAAGTTCATCGAGGTAGATCTGCCGACGAATATCAACACGGCGATGAGCGCGACTGCTATCACCGCGAGCTCCATGCTCCACCCCTGGGCGATGCCGAACGCCGCGCCGGTGTTGTACGAAAGTCTCAGCCACAGTGGGCCAATGACGTGCACCGGGTGATCAGCAAGTCTCGATACTGCAAGGGACTTGGTGATCCTATCAACCACCACGACCGCGGCTGCTGTCCCGGCGAGCAGGATCCAGCGTCGCAGGCCGCTCCCGGCTACGCCATCCGATGACCGCATGCTATTCAGCGCCGCGACAGACCTCCGCTCTTGCACACTATGCACAGCCTCGCGTAGGGAAGGGCTTGCAGCCGCGGGCGCGGGATCAGCGTACGGCAGTTCTCGCACAGGCCGTACGTACCCGAGCTCATCTTTTCCAACGCAGCATCGATCTCCTCGACGGCAACCATCGCCTGCGCGGACAGGGCCAAGTCTCGTTCTCGATCGATAGTGGTAGTCCCTCCTTCGCCCGATTCCTCATCGAACTGGACCTCGCCGGGCTCCATCTCCTCGGCCAATGACTCCGCCTCGTCCTTGAGGCTCTTCGCCTGTTCGAGATATGTGGCTCTCTCGTCCAAGAGCAGGGCCCGCTGCTCTGCGAGGAACTTCTTGTCGAGAGCCGCTTCTCGTACCTCCGCAGCCTGGCCCGCACGCTTGGATCGCTTCGCTGCGGCCGGGGCTGCGGGGGCTGCTTTCGTAGCCTTCGTGGCTTTCGCAGCCTTCGTGGCTTTCGCAGCCGGGGCGGCTTTCGTGGCTTTCGCAGCCTTCGTGGCTTTCGCAGCCTTCGTGGCTTTCGCAGCCGGGGCGGCCTTCGTAGCCTTCGTGGCCGGCGTCACGTGGGCTCACATCCCGTCAACATAAGGCCAGCCGATGCTCTGACAAGAGCTCCGGCCATCAAGCAGGCCGCGTTCGTGGCTTGAACTGGCACTCGTGGAAATCCTCTCTTCTTCGAAGTCCTTGCGGGCAATGCCGCAACGTCGTGATCGTGCTCGCATGTTGACACATGGATCGCTCCAGCGTCCCAAGTCACCGGCGAGACCGGCCTGCTCGGCACGTTGCAGCAACACTAGCCGCTGCAGCCAGCAAGCGGCAGCCATCGCCAGCTCGACCGGCGACATGTTAGCCGTGGGAGACCACCGCCGCCGCTACAGCTACAGCTACAGCTACAGCTACGCCAGCACCAGCCGCATCCTCGCCTCCGCTCCATCGAGATCCACAGTCGTGCCCGAGTCGCCGCCGCCCCGATCCTCCCGCTCGAGCCAGACCATCTTCTCGGCAAGGATCTCCCTTGCTATCCAATCCCGGTACGCTGCAACGACCTCCTCGGCGGCCTTGTCCCCAGAGAAGAAGGCGTGCACCCGATCAGCTATCTCAAATCCCTGGTCTTTTCGCAGGTCGTTAACTGCACGCACCAGCTCGCGGGCACGCCCTTCGCGCACGAGATCCTCTGTCACGCTGAGATCAAGCGCAACGGCCCAGCCATCCTCCTCCACAAGGGTAAGCGACTCCAACGCACTGGCTCGTACCTCGACCTCATCAGCGAGGAGGCGCTCGCCGATGACCTCCACATAACCGTCTTCATCGAGCTGCCGGCGCAGAGCAGAGCCATCTGATCCGTTGAGCGCTTCCTTGATGTCGTTCACCCTGGGACCGAGGCGCGGACCAAGCTTGCGGAAGTTCGGCGCCACGGTCCAAGACACCAATTCAGACACCGACGCGACATCTTCGATCCGCTTCACGTTCAGCTCGTCCGCCACCTCGGCCTCGACCGCTTCGCTCAAGCGGATCCCGGGGTGAAGAACCAGAGCCCTCGGAAGAGGCTGACGTACCTTCACGCCGGCTCTCGACCGGGCGGTGCGACCGAGCGCGACAAGACGCCGTGCCGCAGACATCTGCGCATCCAAGGCCGCGTCTTCGTACCCGCCGATAGACGGCCAATCGGTAAGGTGCACCGAGTCACGGCCAGTGAGCCTCGTGTAGATCTCGTCGGAGAACATTGGACAAAAGGGGGCGAGAAGTCGCGTGAGCGTTTCAAGGCACTGGTACAGCGTCAGGTGTGCAGTTGCATCACGCAGCATCCAGTAGCGTGGCCTGCCCCGGCGAACATACCAGTTCGACAAGTCGTCCACGAACTGGGCGATGCGCGTAGCGGCGCCGAGCGCGTCGTAGCCCTCGAGGAGATCTCCAACCGCAGTGATCGTCGAGTCCAGCTGCGACAGCACCCATCTGTCCAGCACGTGATGAACATCATCCCTGCGACTGCCTGCATCGGCGCCAGTGGGCGGCGACCATCCGTCGAGCTCCGCATAGGTCTGCGCGAAGCAGAACACGTTCCAGAGCTTCACAAGCGTCTGAGCGCTCGACTCACGGATCGACTCCTCGGAGATGCGACGCGGCGTCCATGGCTGGCCGAACGAGAAAAAATTCCAACGCATCGCGTCAGCGCCGAGCTGGTCAAAGATCGCCCACGGGTCGACCACGTTGCCCCGAGACTTGGACATCTTCATCCCCTGATCATCCACCACGAGCCCCAGGCAGACGACGTTCCTGTACGGCGCCTCCCCGAGAGCCAGGACGTTCACCGCAAGCAGCGAGTAAAACCACCCCCGAGTCTGGTCGATGGCCTCGCAGATGAAATCGGCAGGAAAGCTGCCTTCGAATAGCGATCGGTCACCGAATGGGAAGTGATGCTGGCTCGTAGGCATCGCACCCGAGTCGAACCAAGCATCGAGCACCGGCTCGATGCGGCGAGACTCGCCCCCGCACGTAGGGCATACGACAATCACCTCATCGATGAAAGGCCGGTGCAGATCGACAGCGCTCAGATCATCGCGACCAGCAAGCCTCGACAGCTCTTCGATCGATCCCACACAGGCATCGTGGTCGTTCACGCATCGCCACACTGGCATCGGAGTACCCCAGTAGCGATCTCGTGAAAGCGCCCAGTCGACGTTACCTTCGAGCCACTTGCCGAACCGGCCCCATTTCAGATGTCCAGGATGCCACGCGACACCTTCGTTCTCAGCGATCAAGTCCGCACGATGCTCCGAGGTGCGCATGAACCAGGTCGACTTGGCCCAGTAGATCAACGGGGTATCACAGCGCCAGCAGTGAGGATAGCTGTGCTCGTATGGCTGCTCGCGCACCAAGAGTCCCCTGCCAGAGAGATCGTCGATCAGCTCGCGGTTCGCATCTCGCACGAACCGGCCCGAGAGAGATTGGAGGCCATCGGTGAAGCCATCGATGAAGCATGCCGCCTCGTCGACCGGGTTCAGAACCGGAAGCGACTCCACCAAGCCGATACGGTAGTCATCCTCACCGAACGCCGGCGCGAGATGGACGATCCCCGTCCCCTCGGTAGAGGTCACGTAGCTGTCGGCAACGACCCGGAACGCTCCGGTCACGTCGACGTCCAGCATGTCGAATGGTCGTTCGTACACTGCACCGACGAGCTCGTCAGCGGAGAAGCGGTCCACAACTCGAGCTTCGGGGAACAGCCGATCACGCGCCTGGACAGCAAGGACCAGATCCCTGGCGCCTTCGACCTCGACACGCACGTACTGGATGTCGGCTCCCACCGCTACAGCCACGTTTGCCACGAGCGTCCACGGTGTGGTGGTCCAGACAAGAAAATCTGAACCGTCCAAGCGGCCCGGTGGCCCCGCGATGGGGAAGCGCACGTAGACCGACGGATCGACAACGTTCCTATAGCCCTGAGCCACCTCGTGCGAGGACAGCGCGGTGCCACAGCGACCACAGTACGGCGTAACTCGGTACCCCTCGTACAACAGGCCTCGATCCCAAAGGGTCTTGAAAAGCCACCACACCGACTCTATGTACTCGTTCGAGCTGGTCCAGTAGGCATCTTCGGTGTCAAGCCAAATACCGCATCGCTCGGTCAAGCTGGCGAACTCGTCTACATAACGGTGAACCGACTCTCGGCATCGCGCATTGAACTTCTCGATGCCGTAAGCCTCGATATCCTGCTTCGAGCTGAGCCCGAGCTCTTTTTCCACCTCTAGCTCGACCGGCAGACCATGGCAGTCCCATCCAGCCTTGCGAGGCACCGACTTGCCTCGCATTGTCTTGAATCGGGGGTAGAGATCCTTGAAAACCCGCGCCCAGGCGTGATGGACACCTGGTTTACCGTTGGCAGTTGGTGGGCCTTCGTAGAAGACCCACTGGGGGGCGCCAGCCCTCATCTCCTGAACGCGCTGGAAAAGCCTGAGCTCGCGCCAACGTTCGAGGGTGCGCAGTTCGATCGCCGGTAAATTGAAGTCGGTCGGAAGGGCTGGCGACATTGGAAGTCATCGTAGCCACTTCAGCTGAACCGCAAAACCAGCCGCACTGGCAATCAAGGCGCCGATGTCCAGGTACAGCTGCGTCACGACAATGCCCGCAGCTACACACCCAGCCGCACCTAGAACCAGAAGGCAAGCGAGCGGCGACACGTGACGGCGCGATGACACAATGAGCTAACGAGCTATGGAACGAGCACGCCAGCTACTCAGACGACGACGTGCCCCGAGATCGAGCTCCAGCAGGGCGTGGCCTTTCGCTCGCGGAGATGCCATCGCCCGCCAAGTCCGCCAAGGCATCCACACCTTGAAGGCTGGACGCTGCGTCGTTGGTGTTCGCCGATTGATCCAAATCCGGATCGACGCCTGGTAGTGGTTCGGCGCCGACCGCAGCAGACCTCGTCTGCCTCGCTGGCGCTCCACGCGACCCGGGGGCCCCAGCAGACGCTGGCCGCCGCGGTGAGATGGGCCGCATCTTCTCGTCGACCATACCCAGTAGCTCGCTCATCGCAGCTTTGAGACGCTCCCTCTCCGCCTCCATGTGCTGCATGAGGCTCTCTATGTCGGCTTGCAACTGCGTCTTGACGGACTCCAGCTTGCTCACCTCCTCGATGCGACGCCGCTCGGTCTGGTCTTTGAGGCGGGCGGCACGCTCCTCGGCCTCGGCGACCATCCGCTGTGCCCGGTCCCTCGCCTCGGAAAGCACCTCTTCCGATTCGTGCTCCGCCTCGCTCTTCGTATGCTCTACGAACCGCTCAGCCATGCTGAGCATCCTCTGGACCGCCTCCGAGCTTGCAGGCCCCCCTTCCACAGATCGCGTCGCGCTGACCACGTCCGCCCTTTCTCTGGCCTGGCGGAGCTCGTCCTCGGTCCGCTGCTGCTTGAGCTTCAGCTCCTCCACTTCGTTCGCCACTCGGTCGAGAAAATCATCGACCTCATCGCAGTCGTACCCCCTGAGCATCCGGCTGAACTCAACCGTACGTATGCTGTCCACACTCGACCGTTCATCATCCATGCAATCGGATGATACAACCGTGGCGAGCTCCGCACAGCTTCTCGGGCTCCCTGTCGTCTCTATCGCCGTTCTCGTCCACGTCCACGGGCAATCCCGCCAACGTCGCAGTCACGGGCCGCCGGCCGCGGGAGTCGTTCTGGCACGGCTTCATTGCAGCTCAGGTCACGCTGGCTTGCTCGGACACGAGCCCAGGCCCCGGAGGGCATCAAAGACCTCAGCACAGTATGCTGCTGAGCAGCTCGAGAACTACGATGACTATGAGGAAGGACGTATCGATCGCCACCCCTCCGATCATCAAGGGCGGCACCACCTTGCGGACCGGTGCGATGACCGGTTCCGTAACTGCACCGAGCGCCTTGTTCACGGGTTCGATGAAAGAACCACTCGACACCGGAAACCAGCTCAAGATGGCTCGCGCCAGGAGCACCACGATATAGATGTTGATGAGGCCACAGATGAGAGAAGACATCGCCGTCAAAGAACAACCTAGGCGATAAATCGCCTAAAGTCGGGTCAGCGTCGCGGTGAGCGGTGAATCGCGGCGAGCCGCGTCTGCTCTAGCGACCCCTAACGGCTCCGTTGCGCTGCGCGCTCAAGCCGCGCCCCGGTGGCCTCAGGAGGAAGACCTGCTCGGCGACTTTTTCCATAGTTCCCTGGAGCGCGTACGCTGCGCCGGCGCAGAAGTCGATCATCCTCCGCGTCAACTCCTTGTCCGCGACCTCCAGGTTCACGATAACAGGCTGGTTGTCCAGGAGGCAGTCGGCCACCTTGCTCGCGTCGCGGAACTCCTTTGGCCTGATCACGCTGACATCATTCGCACAGCTCTCGCTGGCTCGCTTCGGCGGCGGGCTTATCCTCGCAACACGTCCCACTCCGGAGGGGCCACGGTCAGACATATCGATATCGGCGCCAGCACGAGCGCCGCGGTCCTCGCTCGTTACTATCTGATATGCGCCCTGACGTTGATTGCCGCCTGGCCCCTGCCCCCCTTGTGTCTGCTGGCCAGGGACGCGCGGCGACCCCAACACCTCCAGCGACGACCTCCCAGACCCCCCAGTATCGCTCGTAAAGCTGGGGTCGACGAGGTCTACGTGACGCCCTCCTCGCACGCCATGATCATCTGCGGGCTGCACCTCATCGCGCATCTCGTCGAGACCGAAGAAGTCCATGATTCGCTTCCAGCGTTCCGCCATTGCTTGCCTCCTTGGCACTAGCTTATTGCGCGCGAGTGCGCGCGAGTGTGCGTTTCCCGAAAAGACCGCGCCCAATCCGAACCATGGTCGACCCCTCTTGCACCGCGATCTCCAGATCATCCGTCATTCCCATCGAAAGCTCCGGCAAGCCGATGCGGCTCCCGATGGTCGCGAGCTGCCTGAACTGGGCCCTCGTATCCTCAGCATCTCCCGGAGTGCCTACAGCCATGAGACCGCGGACATCGAGATCCAGAGCCTGCAGCTTCTCCACCACTTCAGGGACCTGAGACGGCGCTACGCCGCGACGGCCGGGAATCTGCGACCCATTCACCTGCACTAGCACCGTGGATCCACGAGCCCGCACGGCGATCTCCTCTCCCTCCGAGATGCGAGCAACAGCCTGCCACCAGCCGACATGTGGCGCAAGCAACCTCACTTTCCGGCGCTGCACCGCGCCGAGAAAATGCCAGAGCGGCTGTGGTCGGGAAATGCCCGCGGTCGAAGGTCCCTCCTGGCAACCCAGAACCGTCAGCGCTTCCACCTTTGCAAGCGTCTCCACAGCATAATTCTCGCCCAAGTCCAGAATGCCAGCCTCCAGAGCGCGGCGAGCCAGCGACACAGGGAAGCCCTTGGTGACTGCCACCACCCTCACCGCACGAGGATCTCCTCCGGCGCTCTCTATACGCTCCCTAACCCTCTCGAGGCGGTCCCTCAGTGTCTGCACCCCGACGTCACACGTGGCCTCCTCGCCGGCGCCAGGTCCATCGAAGGGCCCGCTATCAGTTGCAAGCGAACCCCGAGGCCAAGCGTCGCGGGCATCCCCGGCCAACAATCCGCCCATCACGTCCGAGCGCCTTCATGAGAGGACGAGACCCATGGATGGTGATCAACCATCACGATCTCCTTCGTCATGTGGACACCCGCCGTCTCGGCAGGCAGCCCAGCACGGCATCCCTGCTTCCACACCAACATCGCCTGGCGCTCCACGGATCCCTCGCGCCGGTGCGAGAAGTAGGAACCAGAGCAAGCTGTGCACTCCCCGACCTGCGCCAGCAAGGCAACTCCACTGGCATCCAGAGCCGACGCGACTGCAGCAGGAAGATCGAGCGCCGGACGCGACGACACAGTCGTCGCCACGACGCCATCTCCGAGACGCTCCGCTACAGAACGAAGCTCCATTTCCGAGAACTCGTAGCACTCCGGGTGGACGCATGGCCCCACGGCGCCCACAATCCTCGTGGCTCCCATCGACGCCATCGCGGCGACGGTCGTCTCGATCACGCCTGCCATCAGGCCACGCCAGCCCGCATGCACCGCCGCGAGCACCCCTTCGGGACTCGCGAGCGCGACCGGGGCGCAGTCGGCGACAAAGATCGCCAGGCACACATCCTCGCGAGCAGTGACAAGGGCATCGCCCTCCACACCAACCTGGTCCCACTGACCATCAACACGAACGACTCCCGAACCATGGACCTGGCGAAGCCATACCCGGCTCCTTCCGCTCGGACATACCCGCCCGCCATCGTCTTCGCCACCGATCTCCGGCGGACGCTGGTCACCATCGTGCCTGGCAGTCCAGTGCGCCAGCACAGGCGTAGCGCCGAGGCGGTAGATCGAGCTACTCGCTGGCAGGTCGATGATGGAAGTGCTCACAGCGCCGGCTGTGCTTTCGGAAATCACCTGAGCAGGAGGGTTCGACCCCCAACGGCTGAGTGACCCCCGACAGCATTGACCCAGATCGCTCTCCGATTGCACGAGGCGACCGGGGTGATCACGGCTTCAGGAAAGACGGAACGTCAAGATCTGCGTCGTCCAGGCCAATGTCGTCATCGACGTCGTTGAAGATGTCTCTGGCTCGCTCTCCTTCGTCCGTGCTTCGACCCTGATCATGGTGGTCGCCGACCGACGCTTCGATGCCCGCTTCGCCCGACTCCCACCGCTCGAAGCCCGCGGCGATCACGGTGACTCGCACCTCCTCATCCAGAGAATCGTCGATCACGCTCCCAAAAATGATGTTCGCATCCGGGTGAGCAACTCCATGAATGATCTCTGCTGCCTCGCTCACCTCGAAGAGCCCGAGGTCAGAGTGACCAGCGATGTTCAACAGGATCCCCCGCGCACCTTCGATCGAGGCTTCGAGCAGAGGGCTTGTGATCGCACCGCGTGCAGCATTGACAGCCCTGCCCTCGCCCGACGAGGAACCGATCCCCATGATCGCGCTGCCCGCATTGCTCATTACCATCCGCACATCCGCAAAGTCGGTGTTGATAAGCCCAGGCATCGTGATCAGGTCGGTGATCCCCTGCACTCCCTGCATCAGAACCTCGTCGGCTATCTTGAAAGCGCTCACCATCGAGGTCTTCTCGGTAGAGACCGACATGAGCCGATCGTTCGGGATGATGATAAGCGTGTCGACGTTGTCCTTCAGGTTCTGTATGCCCTGCTCAGCCTGGACTGACCTCCGCCTGCCCTCGAAGGCGAACGGCCGCGTGACCACGCCGATCGTCAAGGCGCCGAGTCCCTTGGCGATCTCAGCCACCACCGGCGCTGCGCCGGTGCCGGTGCCACCACCCTTGCCCGCAGTGATGAAAACCATGTCCGCCCCCTTCAGGGCATCCTCTATCTCACCCCTGTGCTCCTCTGCTGCCTGCCGACCAACCTCGGGATCGCTGCCCGCGCCAAGCCCCCGTGTCAGCTGACGTCCTATGTCCAACTTCAAGTCAGCATCACTCATCACTAGCGCCTGCGCATCGGTATTGACCGCAATGAACTCGACGCCTTTAAGGCCGACAGCCACCATGCGATCAACGGCATTGACGCCTCCGCCTCCCACACCGACCACTTTGATTACAGCTATGTAGTTCTGCGTCAGATCAGTCACTTTGGGAATCCTCTCATACACGTTATCTAGCAACGCCAACTGGAAGCATCATCCTCAATCAGAGCTTGCGTCGCAGGCTCCCTTACAGGGCAAGCGTTCTTTCCCGCCCGTCGAGCGCGACAATAACTTTACACCGTATGGGTCGTGGTGGTCAATGACCGCCACGACCCACGACCTACGGCTCTCGACACTGTTACGCCATCTCGGTAGCTCCATCCCGACAGCCGAGCCACGCGCGGTGTGACGCTCCGACAAGAAAAACATCGTGGCTTGCTCGACGGCCGGCCTCACGACCGGGACAGCCGTCCATGGCAACGAGTGCGGCCACAGATCATCGCCCCAGATCACGAGACCGCCACCGTGGGCGCCGATGGCGCCGTTACATCTATCACCACGGGTGAAGCGCCCGCTGGGCCATGACGCAGTGCGTCGAGCACCGAGATCGCCGCGGCGAACTTGGCGGAAAGCTGCGTCACCGAGCCGAACACGACCTCAATGTGATCTGCGAGCACAAGGCTAGCTGCACCGTCAGCGGCCACACTGATCTCCGATGCAATGGACTCCAAGGCCTGCGGCACCTCACCAGCCAGTCGTGCGCCCGCCAGGATCATGCCACTGGCCACTGACCCCGGTCTGCCTATCTCGCCGGAGGCGACGATGGGGATTATGCTGGAGTTGATTGGCGATGCGCCGAGAACGCGACCATGTTCGTCGACCTCGACCCATGAGCCATTCGGCAACCTGACCCGGCCTACAGCCGCACGCTCGACAATCCGGATATCAAGTGTCGATGGCCAGCGCCGGACCACCAATGCAGACGCAACCCACGGCAGTGAACCGATGCTGCGCTCGATCCGAGACGTGCTCAAGAAGGCCATCGCAGGATGGCCGGCGACCCCGGCAGCATCCAATATCTGAGCTCGGCTGGTATGGTATGCCCCGGTGATCCGGACATGCTCGACCGCGAACACCGGGAGCTCGAGAACGCCTACTCCAATTACAACGAGCAGTACGAGACCGATGAAGCTATGCGCCACGCGCCGGCGGCGACGGCGACGGCGAATTTCCAGCTGAATGCGATGCTCGCCAAAACGCGGGTCAATGTTCAGGCTTGCGCCGAGCTCGGAGCCGTAGGCCTCATCAGATGGAGCGCCGTTTCGAAGTATCTGCATACTACTGCCAGTGTCCAACTGCCCCAGCACCCTCACCCTCACCCTCACCCTCAGTGTTGGCGCCATCCTTTCCCGATGCACCCGTAAGAGCGCCCTCTACAGGGGTTATATCCAATACGGGACCACCTGCGGCTCCGCTTAGGTCGTCAAATCCAATCAACCGCAACTCGAGCTCCAACCAAACGCCATGGCGCTCATGCACTCTCTTGCGAACCAACTCGATCAATTGCCTGACATCCGCAGCGCTACCACCTTCGTCGCATTGAATGAAATTGGCATGCTTACTCGAAACGCTCGCGCCACCAATACTTTCTCCCTTGAGGCCAGCGGTCTCCACCAACTCCCCAGCCGAGGCTGCAATTGGATTGCGAAACACCGAGCCCGCATTACTACCTCCAGGCTGGTTCTGCCGGCGCCAAGATACGATCTCTGCGATCTCGGCCCGCATGCGACCGGAGTCACTACGGTCGAGGTCGAAGCTCGCCGAAACGACCACATCCAAGCCGGAGATCTCAGAGGACCTGTACCCGTAGCCCAGATCCTCGCTGCTGAGCAGGCGCATCTCGGCGCTTGCCAGGCTGAACACCTCAGCATGCGAGAGCACAGAGGCCATGTCCGAGCCGTGACATCCAGCATTCATCGTTACGGCTCCGCCAACGGAGCCGGGAATTCCGACACCCCACTGGAGACCGGAGAGGCCAGCTGCAGCCGTCCGCCTTGCC
>JAJYWA010000048.1 GCA_021791755.1 Actinomycetes bacterium
CAGCTGGCGCTTCACAGGCAAGCGCCTCGGCTGGCCCCTGGGCGATTGTGGCCCAGAGCCCTGCGGCGCCGAGGTTTGCATCGATTGTTGCTGGTGAAACGTTTCTTGGCAACACATCGGACATCTCCTGTCCTACGACCACCTTCTGTGTAACCGTAGGCGCTACGGCTTCCAGCTCCGGCGTTCGGCTCCCGCTCATCGAGGTCTACAGGAGCGGCGCCTGGTCCGAGATGGCCGCTGCGCCGCTTCCTAGTGGCGCATTGGGCGGTGGGCTTGCTGGCGTGTCCTGTGTGAGCACGAGCTTCTGCATCGCAGTCGGCTGGTATTCCCTCCCTTCGCCGGGTGGGATTCGCACCCTGGTGGAGCAGTTCAACGGTGTCTCCTGGTCGCTTGTGCCGAGCCCGAACCCGACGAACCAGTTCTTTGCATTTCTTGTATCAGTGTCGTGTACGAGCACGACGTTCTGTGTCGCAGTAGGCAGCAACGAGGTCCAGCGGGATACGGGGACGGGCTTTGTCTTTACCATCGTGGAGCAGTTCAATGGCGCCTCGTGGTCGCTCGTGCCGAGCCCGAACCTATCCGAACCTGCTGGCGGCGATGGTATGAGCGTGCTCCCGAGCGTATCGTGTACGAGCATCACGTTCTGTGTCGCAGCGGGCTGGGGCGGCCCCCTGAGCGGAACGCAGTTGCCTCTTATCGAGACCTTCAACGGCTCCAGCTGGTCTGTCACGCCGAGTCCTGCTCCACCGAACCCGTTTCCTCTGAGCGCCGAAAGTGGGTACATGGCTCATCTCGTGAGCGTCTCGTGCACCAGCCCGAGCTTCTGCGTCACTGTAGGGTTCGTGAAAGGAGAAATATCATCCAACAATAGGGTTTTCAGTGCTACCTTGACGGAGACCTTCAACGGCTCCTCCTGGTCCATAACGCCGAGCCCTTACTCGAACGTGGTTGTGAGCCCCAGTAGCTATGGGCATATCAACGGCGTCGTGTGCACGAGCCCGAGCTACTGCGTAGCGGTCGGCTACTCCGTACAGCTGCCACCTGGCACTACGCCAGGCACTTCTTCCACCCTCATAGAGACCTACAACGGCTCCTCCTGGTCCATCACCCCGAGCCCTGACATGAGCACTGTTCCTGGAGCAGGCAACATACTGAACGCAGTGTCGTGTGCGAGCAGCTCCGCATGTGCCGCCCTTGGCTCCTATGGCTATCCGGTTCCGTCATGTCCCCTAGGGTCTACGACTCAGGCCAAAGGCAACCTCGTCGTGGCGACCGGCCCGCTTCAGGCCTCGAAGGTCCCATCCATGGGATATTGGACCGTGGCGTCTGACGGGGGCATCTTCAGCTACGGGAACGCCCGCTTCTTGGGCTCCATGGGAGGAAGGCATCTCAACGCGCCAATGGTCGCTATGGCGGCTACGCCAGATGGCAAGGGATACTGGACCGTCGCGTCTGACGGAGGCATCTTCAGCTTCGGCAACGCCCAGTTCCACGGCTCGATGGGAGGAAGGCATCTGAACGCGCCAATGGTAGGCATAGCGACGGGTCCCGGGGGGTGCGGGTACTGGACCGTCGCAGCAGACGGGGGCATCTTCAGCTACGGCTCTTCTGTCTTCCACGGCTCGATGGGAGGCAAGCGCTTGAACGCCCCGGTGGTAGCCATGGCATCTACCCCAGGAGGAAACGGCTACTGGCTCGTCGCAGCAGACGGCGGGGTGTTCACCTTCGGCTCTGCTGTGTACCACGGATCTATGGGAGGTAAGCGCCTGAACTCGCCGATCATAGCGATGGCGCCGACCCCTGACGGCGGGGGATACCTTCTTGTCGCAGCAGACGGCGGGGTGTTCGTCTTCGGCGATGCGGTGTACTACGGATCCCAGGGCGGAAGGCATCTCAACGCCCCGATGGTGGCCATAGCATCTACACCGGATGCCCATGGGTACTGGACAGTGGCCACAGATGGCGGGGTCTTCAGCTACGGGGATGCACGCTTCTACGGATCCATGGGCGGAAGGCGCCTCGACGCCCCAATGGTAGGCATAGCCTCTACGTAGGAAGCCTCTACGCGGAAAGTGGCTCTGCGACGCCGTAGTCCGTGTCATGCAGGATTACTTGGCGTGCCGCGAGGGTCTGCTTGTTGACGATTATCGGGCCGAGAAGGTTTATCGTCGGCTTGTCGTTGTGGCCGGGCGTCGGCAGGGTCACGATGTTCAACACGAGCATGCTGTCGGGTCCCGTGATCTCGAGCTCGGCTGCGGTGTCGTCGTCGACTCGCACCTTGTAATCGCGGAAGAGCCCTTCTGGGGGAACGGCTACGAACTCGACTCCGAGCTGGTCCTTGCATACCAGCCGGCAGAAGGGTTCCAGGTCGTTCCCGAGCGAGGCGAGAGCGAAGCGGTGAGCGTCGGGAAACCCTGGCAAGCCGCAGCTGAAGGAGATGACGGGCTGGTCCTGTTGGGCGCCTTCTCGCTCGTCGCCTGCGTGCGTCGGGGCCTGGCGCTCTACGGTGGGCACTGCTCCTGCAGTTGATGTCGTCACGGGCGTAGATGTCCGCGGGGAACATGATGGGCTTGTTGGCATCTCATCCATCCTTTGTCATCTTAGATGCTCTACGTCATCCAAGGAACTTCAGCAAGGAGGGCTGGATCACTTGTGAGGCTGCCCAGAGTGCTTCTTGGTACGAGGTCTGGAGGAGGTTCAGGTTGGTGATCGCTTGGGCGGGGTTCACGTTCTCTAGGTTCGACAGCGCTCCCGTGAGCGTTGTCTGGGTAGTCGTGGCGTGCTCACTCGCTGCCTGCATCGCTTGGTAGTAATCGCCCAGCTGGCCCGCCTGGGACGCGACCTGATTGGTGGCTGCCTGGAGATTGGACAGGTCGGAGCCTAGGACGTTCGATGTGCTCCCGGCCTGGATGTCGGAGGCAAGCTGCTTGATCACCTGGAACACCCCCGTTGTTCCAGAGCCGAAGATGGCGTCGCCGGTCGTGGCTACCGGCATCTGGACGCCGTCCGCGACCGTGCGGGTCGTGACGACGCTGTTGCCCAGGTAGTTGCCGGCGGAGTCGAAGGCCTGGGAGGTGGCTGCGGTTCCGGCGAAGATCGGCTGTCCGGAGTACGTCGTGTTGGCAAGCGACACGAGGCTGCTCCCGATCGAGCTCACCTGGCCGGCGAGCGCGCTGAGCGAGGTCGACCCTCCGATCGATGCAGTCGAGATCGACAGAGCGAGGTTCTTCGCCTGGTCCAGCTCGGTCATCACCTGGTTCAGGGTCGTGTTGGCCACCTGGAGGCGCGCCAGCCCGTCGTTGGCGTTGGCTACGTACTGGTTTGCCCGGTCGATGGAGGCCTGAGTGCTCATGATCTGGACCGCGAGCGGTGGGTTGTCGGATGGCTGTGCCACCTGGTTCCCCGATGAGATCTGCTCTTGCAGGTTTGCGATCCGGGTCTCATCGGCGGTGATGTTCGAAAGGATCTGCTGGCTGGTCGACTCCATGGTCGGTCGTATGAACGTCATCCCGGCGCCTCTCTCAGGCTGCCTGCAGCAGAGACTGCATCAAGCTGCTCATGGTCGCCAGCATCTTCGCGGCGGCCTGGTATGCCTCCTGGTACTTCAGCATGTCGATCGTCTCCTGGTTGACGCTTACGCCGGATACGCTCTGAAGGGCTGCCTGAGACGCTGACGACAGTGCCGACTGGTTCGTGACCTGCTGGTTGGCGGCCTGGACCAGGGTCCCGATATTGCCTACGAGGGTTCTGTAGGCGCTGTCCGGGCCTGCTGGCGAGTTGTACAGAGCAGCCATGCTTTGCGCATTGCTGCCGTCGAGCGGTCCGTTTGACACCGAGGATCCGGCAGCGAGCTCTAGGGGGTTGTTCACGAGTGAGGTGTTCACGGCAATGTTGGCCGCATCGATTCCTGACGTGGAGCCGGTGGAGGAGTTGACGAAGAAGGCGAGTGGCGGGCCAAGTACGTCAGCTGCCGGCACTGTCGCAGAAGACGTGCTGAGGCCGAGGGCGCCGAGAGCCGTTCCCCCGGTGATGGTAAGGGAGCTTGCGTCCTGCGCGTTGGAGGAGGAGATGACGATAGCGCCGGACGAGCCGATGCTTGCGTTCAGCGCCCCCGAGGAAGCTACCTGAACCTCGTTGGCCAGCTGGGCAGGCGTGTAGGAACCCGCCGGGATCGTGTACGTGGACGCCACTCCTCCCACCGATACCGCTAGGGTCTCTCCACCGGTCGGGACTGTCACGGGATTGGCCAGGGCGGCCGAACCGGCTATTGCGGGATACCAGTAGACGCCGCCAGCCTGGGCCGTGTTCAGAAGGCCGGCGAGGCTCGAAGCAACGTTGTTGAGCTGTCCCTGGACGCCGCTCAGCTGAGCCAGACCCTGGAGGAGGCCGGCGACGCTCCCCGAGGTGACCGAGATCGGCGCGGATGTTGAGCTGGCGGTTACGGTGGCCGAGAGGGTCGCTCCGGCGCCGGTGGTGGAGACACCCAAGGTAGATGCCACGGTTGACCCCTGAACGAGCGTGATGCCGCCGAGGTACAGGTTCGTTGCGCCGCTCTGCTGTGGCTGCACCCGCACGTCTATGAGCTTGCCGAGCTGGCTCACCACCTCGTTGAGCTGGTTGGACAGCGATGCGGAGTCGCCGCCGCCGGTTGTGGCGGCGAGTATCGAGCTGTTCAGCGAAGCCGCCTGTTGCAGCAGGGAGTTGACCTGGGCTGTCTGGTCTTGGAGCTGGAGGACGGTCTGGCTCCCGAGGCTGGCCAGCTGAGTCGCGGCCTCGTTCAGTGAGGTTGCCACCTGCCCGGCGTAGCTGATCGTCTCCGACCGTGATGCGATCGATGACGGGTTGTTCGCCACGTTGTCGAACGATGACCACAGCTGGGACAGCTGTGACGCGATCCCGGTGTTGCTCGGTTCATTGAAGGCGTTCTGTGCCTCGTTGAGCAGGGTGCTATAGGCGGTGAGCTGGGAGCTCGCAGACTGACCAGCCAATGCGTCGGCCGCGAGGATCGCGTTCTGCACCAGTGTGATGCTCGTCACCATCGCGCCGCCACCAGGAGCGGCCGCCCCTGACATGGTCGCGAGGTTTGCCCGCTCTCTCATGTAGCCGGGCGTCGTCGCATTCGCGAGGTTCTCCGCCACGACGTTCATCGCGGTCTGCTGGGTTAGTAGTCCGGATGCCGCTATGTTGAGGCCGCTGCCGCTCATGCGGGCGCGTCCACGAGCCTTGGGGGGATCGGAGCGCTGTTCGGCGTTCCATCGCGCTCGTACGAGGCGCCGGTGGTCTGGCCGAGCATGGACAGAGTCTCTGCTATCGCGCTCAGGTGGCGCGTCAAGATGCTCCGGTTTAGCTCGGCGATCTCGTCTATCTTCTTGAGCGCGTCGAGCAGCCCCGCCTTGTGCTCGCTGAACGTCTGGCGCCAGGGAACCGGCATCGCGTTGGCGAGATCGTCCAGGGTCGGGAGCGGATCGAGGCCGAACTCCATAACGAGCTCTTCGGTCTCCAGCGCGCGTGACAGCTCTGCAGCCTTGATCGCTTCCAGCACCTCGGCGACCTCCATCGTGGCTCTTGCGAGCCACTGCTGCTCTCCGGCGAGCAGCAGCAAGTGCTCCTCCTTGAGCTTGAACCCAAGGGTGTCAAGGAGCTGCCGTTCTCGCCACAAGATTGCTGAGACATCGCTCAGGCCCATGTCGTATTTATCGGCAGCTGCGCTCCCGACTTGAACGAAACCGCTTTGGCTCTTGGCCAGCGGGGAAGGGAGTAGACGAAGGCCAGGAGTCGCGCTACGGCGAGGTAGAGCTCTGCGGGTATGAGATCTTCCACCTCGCATGCTCCGTAGATCGCCCTGGCGAGCGGAGGATCCTCGATCACCGGGACTCCATGGGCGGCGGCTTCAGCCCGTATCCTTGCTGCCAGCTGCCCGCTACCTTTGGCGACGACCACCGGCGCACTGTGGCGGTCTTTCAGGTACCTGATCGCCACTGCCACGTGCGTGGGGTTCGTGATCACGGCGTTTGCCCTCGCTACCTCTGCCATCATTCGCAGCCGGCTGATGCGCCTCTGGCGTCGCCGGATGAAGCCCTTGACTGCAGGGTCCCCCTCGCTCATCCGGTTCTCTTCCTTGACCTCCTGTTTGGTCATCCTCGTCTCCCTGCTGACGCGGCGGCGCTGGAAGAGATAGTCGACCACTGCGAAGGCGAGCCCGATGCCCGCTGTGACCTTTATCAAGCCCAGAATGGACTCGCCCCCGAACTCGAGCACCGGTCCTATTGCAACTGGCCGGGTTCCCACAAGGGTATGGACAAGCCCGGAGATTGTCCGATATCCGAGCAGGCCGATGATCGCGAGCTGCAAGGTGGATCGGAGGAGGTTCCACATCCCAGCTCCAGACACGATTCGCTTGAGTCCCTTGATCGGGTTGAGCTTCGATGCCGACGGCTTTGCAGCTTTCCAAGCCAGGACGAAGCCGACCTGGGCGGCGGTGGCGAACAGAGAGATCACCACCGCAAGCGCGCACAGAGGTGCGACGATGGCGGCCGTGTCCGACAGGCCCAGAGAGAGGAGCCTGAGCGCGCCCTGGGTGGTCGGGTGCCCTATCACGAGGGATGACTGCTGTTCCAAGCCGACCAGCCGGGCCGCTGCGGCGCTCAAGACCGGTGGTATTGCAATGCTCATGGCAAGGACCACGAGCCACGCCCCCAGATCGGCCGAGCGTGCTATCTGGCCCTGGCGGCGCGAGTCGCGACGCCTCTTGGGCGTCGCCTTCTCTGTGCGCTGGCTCCTATCGGGCATGGACGTCCGTGCTAACCGTGCTAACCGCCGAACATCCTGGCCGTTTGCCTCAACGCATCTTCAATGATGTGCGTGAAGAAGGAAGGTATGGTGACGAGGCCCAGAGCGACGAGCACCAGGGCGACCAGGATCTGCAGCGGGAACCCGAACATGAACACGTTGAGCTGAGGAGCTGCCTTGGCGGCGAGCCCCAGCAGCACCTGGGTGGCGAAGAGGCAGACCAGGATCGGCCCCGCTATCTCGAGTGCGGCGACGAAGAGCGTTCCGAGGCCGTCAGTCATGAGGTGGGCAATGTTGCCGAGCGAAGCGATGTTCATACCGAGGGCCGAGAAGGAGCGCAAGAACCCGTTGACGAGCACGAGGTCGGCTCCGCTCACGAACAGCAGGACGAGCGCCACCAGATCGTAGAGCTGGCCGATGAGCGGCGTCTGGTTCTCTGACAGTGGATCGATCGATGGCGGCAGCACGATTCCCCCGAGCAGGTCGGTCAACGAGCCGGCGACTGTGATCGCGCTGAAGAGGATCTGGACCATGAAGCCGAGCGCAACGCCGATCACGACCTGCATGACGATGGAGCCGATGAACACGGCGGTACCTGACGGCAGGGGCCCAGCGGCCAGCGTGCGGCTTGCGACCAGAGCGAGACCTCCCGCCAGGCCCACCTTGGTGATCATCGGGATTGATTGATTGTTGAACGGTGGCACGACCAAGATCCACGCAGCCGCTCTTACGAGCGCCAGAAAGAAGGCGACAAGCTCGCCAGTAGCGATAGTCACGAGGCCGTACCTCTGATCCGCGCTCTCATCGGTCAGCCGCCGAGAAGGTGGGGCAGCTGGCTGAAGAGGCTGTGAACGAAGGAGATCATCTGGGTCATCATCCAATGTCCAGTGAGCAGCAGGATCAGCACGATCACGATCAGCTTTGGAACGAACGTGAGTGTGAACTCCTGGAGCTGAGTTACCGACTGGAACAATGAGATCACCAAGCCCACCGCCAGAGACGCCAGAAGTATCGGACCGCCCAGCTCGATAGCGAGCGTCAATGCCTGGGAGGCAATGTGTATTACGGTGCTCTCATGCATGCGCGCTCTCTTACCGGAAGCTGGTCAGGAGAGACTGCGACAGCAGCACCCATCCGTCGACCAGCACGAAGAGGAGGAGCTTGAACGGTAGGGAGATCAGCGTGGGTGGGAGCATCACGATCCCCATCGACATGAGTGTCGAGCTGACGATGAGATCAATGATCAGGAATGGTATGAAGATCACGAAGCCGATAATGAACGCGCTCTCGAGCTCGGAGATGATGAATGCAGGGATCAGGGCTCTGAGGCTCACGTTCTTCGGCGTCCTCGGGCCGGCCAGCGCCTTGGAGCCGTGCTGTGTCTCCGCGGTGAACAGCGCGAGGTCATTCGTGCGTGTCTGAGCCAGCATCCAGCTCTTGAGCGGCGCCTCGGCCGACCTGTATGCCTCGGTCGCGGTTTTCTTGCCGTGCAGGTAAGGCTGGAGCCCAACCTGGTTCATCTTCGAGAGTGTTGGACCCATTACGAAGAGGCTCAAGAAGATGGCCAGCCCGACGATGACTTGGTTGGGTGGGATCGTGTTCAACCCGAGCGCATTGCGTGTTATTGCAAGGACCACGACGATGCGGGGAAATGCTGTGAGCATCATCAAGAGCGCTGGCGCTGCTCCGAGAAGGGTGATCACGATGATGATCACCACGCTTTCGGATGGCTTGGTGAGGCTCTTGCCCAGGTGAACGGTGACTGACGGCGCGTGCGACGCCGCAGCGAGCATCAGTCGCATGGCAGCTCCTTGTCACTGCCCGCGTTGGCGGGAGCGAAGGCGCCCGCGTAGTCGTTCGCAGCGGTCGATTCCAGGCGCCCCGCGGATGGACCGCGAGGTGGCACGAACGATCGCAGCGATCGAGGTCTTGGCATATTGATGTGGCCCCTTTCATTGTCGACATGGTCGGCGCTGGATGCCCGTGGGGGTTGTTTCGGCGCCGAGCCGCGTTCAGGATCGGCGGAGCGTGAGCTCCCTTAGCTGTTCCAAGGTGGCTGTCCATGCCGAACGCCGCAGGCCGAAGGCCATTGGCGGGGAGGGGGTTCGTCCCTGTCCCCCGAGGTCGCTGCCTTCTAGAATCTTGCGTGCAGCAACGGTGATGTCGTCTTCGTCGGTCGCGAGGTGGTCAGCTGACAACAAACCATCTGCTGCCCCTGCCGCTCGTGCCCCTGCTGCTCGTGCCCCTGCCGCTCGTGCCCCTGCCGCTCGTGCCCCTGTGGGTCGTGGCGCGGACGTGGCTGTGCCAGCTTCACCTAGAGCGGGACTCTGAGTTGGACTCGTTGTAGATCCGGGTCTGTACTTGCCGAGGAGCGATACCCCAGACGAGTGGAGCCCTAGAAGGAGCGTCTGCTCTCCGACTGCGACGAGGACCAAGTGGCTGCCCTTGGCCAAAGTATGCCGTGAGATCACCTTGACGTGCGGTGATTGCTGCTTCGAATTGAGCAATCCCGATCCAGCGCGCTTGCGCTGTACGTACCTGGCTGCCAGCGCCATGATGGCGATGACTATGCCCATGCCGAGGAGCATGCGTGCGAACAGGTAGATGACGGAGGTGTTCATCGGTGCTCTCGGGCCTCCGTCAGGAGCCGTCGATCCCCGACGGATCGAGGATTTGCGTAATCCGGAGCGCGAACTCGTCGTCGATCACCACGATCTCGCCTTTGGCGATAAGGGTGTTGTTGGCGAGAAGGTCGACAGGGCTCCCTGCCGGCCTGTCGAGCTCGATCACGCTTCCAACCTGGAGCGCCAGCAGGTCCTTCACCGTGGACTTCGTCCTGCCGATCTCGACGCTGACGTTAACCTCGACGCCATGGAGGACTGACAGCGGCCGCTGCGGGCCAGCGTTGCTCGCGAAGATCGTATTGCCTGTCTCGCCGAGGTGGCTTGTTGCGCTCGAGTCTGGATGAGCGCTCGGCCCTCTCTCCTGCTCGGCTGCCGGCTGCGTTGGAATAGTTGTAGTGCTCACGTCTCTCCTATGCGTCTAGTTCGTTCGGTCCGTGTCATCTGCTTCGGTCCGTGTCATCTGCTTACGCGGTCGTTCCGGCTCGTCGGTTCCATCGGCGCCTCTGGCCTCCCTGATGTCCCGCGCACCCGCTCGCCGCTATCTCGTCTGAGCCTGTTGTTCGTCTGAGCTGTGCACGAGGTTGTTGCCGTGCCTGTAGTGGCCAGAGCCGTCGATGACGGTGACTTGGAGCCGGTGCTGGGCAGCGGTTGGGACTACCTTGACGAAGGGCATCTCTCCGACGAGGAGGTCCATGGGACGGCTGGTCCCATGGTGCAGTGGGATCACGTCTCCAATTTGGATGTTCGCCAGGTCTCGAGCGGCGAGCGTGACCGGCGCGAACTGTACGGCGACACTCATCGGCAAAGCAAGGACATGCTCGTGCGCCTTCCTGACCTCAGCCTCCTCAGGGCGTGATCGGGCTCGCGTCGCCGCCATCGTCTCTGCGACCGAGCGCAGCGTTGACACTGGGATGCAGAGCCTGAACTGGTACGAGTGCTCTTCTGCGAACTTCAGGCTGAACTCCGCTACCAGCCAGGCGCCGCGGCTCCTCTCGAGCCCGATGACGCCAGAGCCTGATGCGGACCTCAACACCTCGACCTTTACCGCTACGAGTGGGGAGAAGGCGCTCTCGAGCTCGGAGAGCATCGCCTCGAACAGTGGGCTCAGTACTCGCAGCTCGATCTCGGTCAGCGAGCGCGGTGGGATCTCAGCGATGTCGCCAGCGCCCATTCGTAGCTCGAACAACGTCGCAGCCAGCTCGAACGGTATGAGCAAGATTGCCTGGTCGTCGAGAGGGTGCATCTTGACCTGCACCACGGACACGAATGGGGGGAGGGTCTCGACGACGTCGTTCCAAGGCCTTTGGGCCGCTTCGTCCAGATTGACTCGCACCGGCGAGCGCAGGCCGGCGAGGCTTGCCGTAAGGGTGTTCCCCGACAGCCGTGCGAACGCGTCCAAGACGATCTTGAACGACCGCATGCTGTCGCGGTCGAGTCCCATCGAGCGGCGAAAGTCATACCTGATAGCGGGAGATGGGTCTTTAACAATCGTCTTGGAGCCATCGCGGGGGGAGCCAGATGACGATGAAAGAGGGAGCTCCGGCGATGACGCTCTGGATCGAGATGCGCCGGATGACGGCGCAGCCTTGCCAGTTGGGTTCTTTCGAGTGCTCACCAAGAATTACTATCGGCACACAAGCCGCGACATTGAACAAATTTGGCCAATGTCCACTCTCCAATCGATCGCCTTCATGTGCTATTGAGCCGCTGTTCACGCAAGCCAAGAGGCGCTGCCGGCTGAAACCTATAGCAGCTATTGCATTATGAACGTCGTGAAGTACACCTCCGAGATCTGCTGGTACTTACCGCTCGTTCCCACGATCGCTTGGAACTCCTTCAACAGCTGCGCCTTGGCAAGTGATTTCCCCGGTAGTCCGAGTAGCTCTGGGTAGGTGAAGCCACTGAACACCGAAATCTCTGCGTTGAACAGACGTGGCTCGAGCGGATCGATGTCCTTCTGGTTGGCCGCGGTGGTCAGCTGGCAGGCAATCGCAATCTCGAGGATGTGGCCGTCTGCGAGGTTGAGGGTCGATGAGCTCAGCTGGAGTATCGGACCGTTTTGCACGCCGGAGTGTGAGTGCACGAGCTTTGGGTAGAAAAAGGCGGCGGCGCCACCAGCGATGACTACTGCAAGTACGATGCTGAGAAGCAGGCGCTTGCTCTTTCCATGCCGCTTGCTCGCGGCGCCGGAGTCGGGCGCACCCGCCAGGACGGCTGAGCCGGACCCCGAAGCGCTGGAGGTGTCTGTACTCGGCGCCATGATCAGATCCTCGTCTTGCCGGGAGCGAGGACCACAACGTCCACGCGTCGGTTCAAGGCCATGTTCGCAGGAGTCGTGTTGGGCGCCAGCGGATTGTTGCTCCCGTAGCCGATCGCGGAGAATCGCGAGTAGGCCAGATGATCCGCACGGACCATCTGGAGCAGGACGTTCACGGCTCTCATCGACGACAGCTGCCAGTTCGAGGTGAAGGGACCGCCGTAAATGGGCTCGTTGTCGGTGTACCCCTCGATCGCTACGTTGTTCGTGTAATGGGAGAGGACGCCGGCGATGATGTTCACGACTCGCGCGCCGGTCGGTCCCAGTGCGGCCGAGTCTGTGGCGTAGAAGGCCTTGTCGGCGAGGACGTGCACTACCAAGCCTCGCTGCTCGAGAGCGATGGTCGCGTTCGAGGCAAGGCCTTGGCTTGCAAGCGCCTGCGCGAGTTGTGCTTCGATCTGGGGAAGGGGAGCTGGGACAGGTTGGCCGGGCGCCGTCGGCGTCGAGACCGCAGGCGAGGCCCCTTGGGCTGCGGACGGAGGCATGACCCGTCCAGGGTGGGAGACGAGGTTGGTCTGGTGGAGCAGGCCTGTGCCGGCTTTGGTGATCGGGTTGGTGTGGTGGGAGAACGCGGTCACGACCCCGCTCCTGAATGCCTCGAACTTCTTCAGGTTGATCGTCGAGAGCGCGAACAGGACGATGAACAGCGCTAGAAGCAGGGTGATCATGTCGGCGTAGGTGAGCAGCCAGCGCTCCATGCCAGGTGCGTGCTCATCGCCTTGCTTGCCTGAGCGGCTGCGACGCGCGGGCGCTCTCATGCTGCCTTCTGGTTCCGGTTGCCGCGGTCCTTCGGAGATACCCACGACATGAGACGTGCTTCAACCATCCTTGGCGTGCTTCCCGACTGTATGGCGAGGATGCCGTCCAGCATCAGGCGCTTCTGTGACACCTCGATGCCGCTGACTCGCTTGAGCTTGTTCGAGATCGGGATCCAGAAGAGGTTGGCCGCGAGCACGCCCCACAGGGTCGCAGTGAACGCGGAGGCGATCGCCGGTCCCAGCATGCCTGGGGACGAGAGGTTGGCCAGCACTCGGATGAGGCCGATCACCGTGCCGAGGATGCCGAGTGTTGGAGAGAAGCCGCCCATGTTGGCGAAGAACTTGCACCCCTCGTCATGGCGCTCGTTCAGAGCGTCGATCTCTCCTTCGAGGATGTCGCGGATCTCCTCCGCGTCGGTGCCGTCCACGGTCAGCTCGATGCCCTTCTTGAAGAACGGATCATCTATGTTCGCCGAGGCCTTCTCCAAGGCGAGGAGGCCTTCGCGTCGCGCTACCTCGGCAAGGTGGACCATCACGGGGATCGTGTCCTCTACTGCGATGTCGGCGCCGGACAAGGCCTTCTTCGCTATGGAGGGGACGTTCTTCGCATCCTTCATTCTCGTGCTGGCAAGTGCCGCTAGCGTGGTCCCACCGAAGACGAGAATGATCGGTGCGGGCAGGAGGAGGGTGAAGGGGTTGCCGCCGTCCATGATCATCGACACCATGACGACGGCGAAGGCTCCGGCCAGGCCGATCACAGTCGCCCGGTCGCGGGGTGAAGAGGTCTTGGCGGATGTGTCGGTAGTTCTCGCCCCAGCCGAAGAAGCCTGCCCCGGCGTTGCCTGAGCTGGTTGATCAGCCATTGGACCCGGTCTCGGTCGGTTGCGACGCGGGAACGGTTGGAACGTCGAGCAGGCGAAGCTGCGTGTTGTTCGCTTGCTGGGTGGGCGAGGCAGCAAGCTGGCGTGCTCTCACTCGGACCGCAGCCTTGAAGTTCACGAGGAGGTTTGTGATCTCTTCGATGCTTTCGGCTACGACGTACTTCGACCCGTCGACCATGGTGATGACTGTGTCGGGGGTGACATCTGCTCGCTCGATGCGATCCGGGTTGAGCGCGATCTGTTCCCCGTTGAGCCGGGTGAGCACTATCATCATGGCCTCCAAGGTCTTTCGTCGCGACCGGGCGCTGTGCGTTTGTGCGCCCGGGCCAGCTTTCCGTAGCTTTCACTCTCTGATCGGCAAGTCGAGGCCGGAAGTTGAGCGCTTGCCGCGAGACCACCGGGGGAGTGGATGCCGGTGCGGGCCCGCCTGCGCTTATCGGAGATCAACAGCCCTGCACGTGGAGCGGGGAGGACCATGGCTGCTGGCTGGATATTCCTTGGAGGAGGTCATATCTCGCCCTCGCCGGTTGGTGCAGGGCTGCGTTCTGCTGCAGCTCTAGGTCATCAAGGCATTGACACGAGTGCTTGGATGACCTGGCTGGATGTTGCGACCACCTTCGTGTTGGCCTGGTACGCCTCCTGGGCGATGATCAGGTCCGTGAGCTGGCGTGCAAGGTTGACGTTGGACGTTTCGAGGCTTCCACCTATCAGCGTTCCCCGTCCACCCGATCCTGGCGGCCCGAGGAGGGGCTGGCCCGAGTTCGGGCTGGCGGCATAGTTGAGGCTGCCAATGCTCGTGAGGCCGCCCGGGTTGGCGAAGCTAGCGAGGGCGATCTGGCCGAGCGCGAGCGTCTGTCCGTTGGAGAACGAACCGGTGATGACGCCCGAGGATCCGATGGAGAACGACTGTAGCGTTCCACCTGCGTTGCCGTCCTGGCTGACGGCCGCGGCGGTGTTCTCGCCCGCGAACTGTGTCAGCGCACTACCGCTTCCCGAGGCTGGGAAGTCGATGTTCCACGTGTCGCCAGTCGGGAATGTGTAGTTGGAGGGCATGTTGGTGACCGGCAGCGAGTAGGACCCGTTGAGGTTAGGCGTCACGGTCACGCCGGTGTCGTTGTTGGTGATGCTCGCCAACTGGCCCGTCGAGGTATTGAACTGGACTGTAGCGGGCGTGTTCCACAGAGACTTCGATGCCCCAGGGACCGTGCCCTGCACGGTCCACTCACCAGCGGTTCCGCTGACTGGCGTGAAGGTCAAGGTCAGGGGCACTGGGTTGCCAAGCGAGTCGTAGGAGTCGATCGTGGTGGTCACCGGCGTGACGGTGCCTGATCCACTCCAGGCTGGCAGGTTTCCACCGACGGTGATCTCGGTTGTGGCAGTTGCCGCGATGACCTCACCGGTGGGGATGGTGATCGGCGAGGTCGGCGCGTTGGTGTTGATCGTCCCGGCCGAGCTCGCTTGCCAACCCTCGACGATGCCTCCGGTCGGGGTGGCGAGCTCGCCGTTCGCGTCGAGGACCAGGTTCCCGGCGCGGGTGTAGTAGGTCTGCCCGCCCTGGCGGACCACCAGGAAGCCGTTGCCCTGGATCGCGACGTCCGTCGGGACGTTGGTCTGCTCGATGGACCCCTGAGTGAAGTTGGTGCTGATCGCGCCAATGCGCACACCTGAGCCGATGCTCACGGGGTTGATTCCAGCTCCGACCGCTGGGCCTCCTGGGGCCGCTGCGCCCGTAACTAGCTGGTTCAGTAGGTCGACGAAGTCCGAGCTAGCGGACTTGTAACCAACTGTGTTCACGTTCGCAATATTGTTGCCAATCGTGTCCAGGTAGGTCTGGTTAGCGTTGATCCCGGATACTGCGGCAAGAATTGAACGGTCCATTTGGATCTCTCCTTTGCTCTCTAATAGTTATCGTGCTATTGCGGTCAGATAGTTAGTAATTTCATAGCTAATGGTGCCCGTTTATGCCTGAAACATGACCGCGCCTTTCAGTCTGAGACAACACACCACATTAAGTGATCGAGGTGATGTTGCTAGGTGAGATATGCAGGCCATTTACGGTCAAAGTGGGACCATTGGCGCCAGACATGTTCACGCCAGTTACCGTGCCGGTCACACTGCCGCTATTCGGCAAAGTGGCTGTCACCGTCTTACCGATAAGGCTGGCAGTGGAGAGCAGGTTCACAGCTGATACTTCCTGTTGCATCTCCGAGCTCATTGATTGCACTGCTTCGACCTCGGTTAGCTGAGCAGTCTGCGATAGAAACTGCGTTCCTGAGGTAGGGTTCAGGGGGTTTTGGTACTTAAGCTGTGCCACGAGGAGCTGGAGAAAGGTATTCGGGTTGGAAAGGCTCTGGAGCCCGTTTGCCGGGCTGCTCGTTGCCGAGGATGTCTGAGCTTGCGAGCCCAAAGGGGGGATCGATGTCATTTTGTGCTCCTATCGCTTGGTTGGACATTGCTTGTGGTCGATGGCGCTCACAGTGCTCACAGTGCGAGATCCACCAGGTTCATGGTGCGTGCCGAGGAGCAGGCGAGCGCTTTCGCGGGCGTCTCTGCAGAATGACCCCCGGGCCTGTGCCTGCTCGGCGGCGGCGAGCTGCGAGCGCCGAGATGCTTTCCTTGTTGGCCCCCGTTTCCGACGAGCTCTACTTGGGTCTTGTCCGAGTGACCGGGTAGTGCGGCAAGCTCGCTGTGGAGGCGGCCGAGCGCCTGCTCGATGGCGCCATGGGTAGCGTCGTTTGAAGCGTATATGCGTATGGCCATTTGGGTGGTCTTCGAGACGAAGGATGCTCGTACGACGCCCAGCCCAGGTTCTTCCACGCGGAGTGATATCCGGCTCGCGCCGTCTGAAGACGTTGCCAACGCGTTGGTCACATTGACCGACTGGGGGGCGTCAGAGGATTGACCCGGCTCGCTTGGTGCTCCAGGGGCGCCGTGGGGAACTGGAGGCTGTGCCGGCTGCGGCTGAGCGCCCGAGGGCCTGGTGAAGACCTGGGGCCCAGGCGCCAGCGGGGGTTGCTGGACCTGCTGCACTGGCTGCGCCTGCTTTGCCGACTCGGGTTGCTGGACCTGTTGCGCTGCCCGCGCCGCCGTGGCCGGGGGTTTGGCGGACGAGGCCGGTCCTGTCGCGCCTGGTACTCGCTTTCCGGCCCCCAGCGGATCCCTGGTACGTGGCGCGCCAGGACCTGGTGGCTCCCCGGGCCCCGACTGTGCGGCCGCGAGTGAGGAGGCCGCGGACAATGTGCCTGAAGGGTTGATGGAGGTGACCGCCTGCGCTGTCGTAGACGTCTGGTTTGCAAAAGCGGGCGGAGCTGATCTTTCCTGAGCTTGGGTTTGGGGTCCTGCTTGCGCTGCCAGCGGCTGGCCCTCTCCTGCGTGCGTGCCCTGCGCTGTCGCTGACGTGCCCTGCGCTGTCGCTGACGTGCCCTGCGCTGTCGCTGACGTGCCCTGCGTGTCCTGCGTGTCCTGAGCCCTCAGAGCAGCCGTCGTTGGTCGGGAGAGCTGCAGATCCTGTGCTTGGGCGCCAGCCTCGCTCGCTGTCGAGGTGTGCGGGAAGTCGTGGCTCTGAGAGTTGACAGGGTTTGTGGAGGTTGCCTGCTTCGTCAGGACCTGCGGCTGGTAGGGTGCATTGGCGCCAGGTGCTCCGGATGGAAGAGCGGTGGCTCGGGATGGGTTAACCAGATTGCTTGGTACGACAGGGGCCGGCATGAGCAAAGGAGCCTGAGTGCGTGTGGTGGCGCTGGAGCCCGCTGGTGGCGTGGTGGCGCTGCCGGGATGCGCGCTGGCGTAGGGGTGCACTGAGCTTTGATGGCCCGTCGGCGGCGTTGCGATCGTCGTCGCGACTGACGCGAAGGTGGTGACCGGCGAGGACAGAGACCCTCTGTGGCCCGCGCCCGTGCCCGCGCTCGTGGTCGAGCATCTCCCAGCGAGATGAGCGCCAGGGAGTGCGATCGTCTCGCTCATGAGCCCGATCCCTGCTGGTACCCTGCATAGCCCATGACTTCCTGTACGTAGCTCTGAGTCTGAGCATAGGGAGGGATGCCCCCGTAGCGCTCGACGGCCCCCGGTCCCGCGTTATAGGCCGCCAATGCCAGCGGGATGGAGCCGAACTGGTTGATATACCCCGAGAGGAGCTGGGCGGCGCCGTCTATCGCCTGGGCCGGGTTGAACGGGTCAACGCCGAGGCCAGCTGCTGTACTGGGCATCAGCTGCATGATCCCCTCAGCGCCAGCCGAGCTCACGGCGTTGGGGTTGAAGCCCGACTCGGCTTGCGCCACCGCGGCCAGGAGCTGCGGAGGGACGCCGTAGCGGCTGGCCGCAGATAGGAAAAGGGGGGCGAGCCCGCCAGGAATCGAGCCAAGCCCCGTGCCCGAAGGCACCGAGCCTTCGGACATGCTGGCGTAGGTGGCGGCGGCGTTCGCGCCCGAGGCGCCGGCCGGCGACTGCAGCACCCGCCGTATCTCGTATGGGTTCCCTACTGGTTGGATCTGCACTACCGTTCCCGTGTAAGGGGCGTCTATCATCTCGCCGTTACCAATGTAGATCCCGACGTGGCCGGGCCCGCTGGGACCTGGCTCGAAGAAGACGAGGTCCCCTGGCTGCGCGGCAGCGAGGCTCGCGACCGGCTGGCCCACAGTGGCCTGCTCCTGGCTCGTGCGTGGCAGCTGGATCCCGAGTGCGGCGTAGACGTGCTGGACCAGTCCAGAGCAGTCGAAGCCGGTAGCGCGGCTGGTGCCTCCCCACGTGTAGCGGACTCCCAGGTAGCGTTCCGCCTCGGCGACCACTTCGCTGCCTGAGGGTCCGTAGGGCTGAGAGGCCCCGCCCGTGTCCGTCGAAGCTGGGCTGGAAGCTGGGGTGGTGGATCCCGCTCCCATGAAGGTGTCGATGAGGTCCTGGAAGCTCGCGACGCCTGCTGGGGCCGAGCCCAGCTGGCTCAGCTGGGAGAAACTTGCCTGGATGGCGCCGATCTCACTCTCGATGCCGGAGAGGCCGCCAGCGAGCTCCGCGGGGTTTACGGCTGGCGTGCCGAGAGAGGTTGGCGTGCCGGTCGTGGAGATCGAAGCGATAGCGGTGCTCATGGCTTCTCCCCGGTAGCCGCCAGCGCGGGTCTCACGGAGGCCGCTTGCCAGCGAGTGTTGACGATGTCATCTGCCTCCCGTTGCGCCTCCCGCTCGCTTGCCGAACGGTGCTCCTCCGCGAGCCGCTCGTCCAGCCTCTCTAGCGCCGCGACATTTCGTGCGGCGAGGGACCACCGTGCCATCGCAGCATCTCTCCCAGCGCCTGCTGTGGCAAGCTGCCTCTCAGTGGCGTGAAGGCACGATGCTGACAGATGCATCCCTGCTCGGGTACGGCGGAGCTGTTCCGAGCTGTTGGCGCCGAGCGGCCAGGTGAGAGCCAGGTAGGCATCCTGGCGCACTGTGAGGTCCTCGGAGGCCTTGCGCCAGGCGAGGTTGGCGCTGGCCAGCCCTGCGATAGCAGCTCGCTCTTGCGCCATGCGAACCCGCCTGAGAGTTTCGAGGGGGAAGCGGTAGCGCCTCATCAGCTTCTCACCAGCTTCTCGAGGTAGTCCCAGGACTCTG
>JAJYWA010000003.1 GCA_021791755.1 Actinomycetes bacterium
TACGTCGAATGGCATGGGCTACTGGTTCGTAGCTTCTGACGGGGGCATCTTCAGCTTCGGCAACGCGAAGTTCTACGGCTCGATGGGCGCCAAGCACTTGAACGCTCCAATAGTGGGCATGGCGGCCGACCCTGCGACCGGAGGATATTGGTTCGTAGCATCAGATGGTGGCATCTTCAGCTTCAACGCTCCCTTCTACGGATCGATGGGTGGGAAGCACCTGAACGCTCCAATAGTCGGCATGGCCTCTACGCCAAATGGCGGAGGCTACTGGTTCGTAGCATCAGACGGGGGCATCTTCAGCTTTGGCAACGCGAAGTTCTACGGCTCGATGGGTGGAAAGCCGCTGAACAAGCCGATAGTCGGCATGGCGGCCGTGTAGCGCCGATCGGGTGTCTGTTCACAGTTCGCCATGGCGAAGGACGGCATCTCAGCGGTAACAGTTCGCCAGCCACTCCGGTTGCCCGGAGTGGACTAGCGCTTGGTTCCCTCGCGTGGCATAGTATCCGAATCGTGGAACGCCCCTACCGCGTGATCGTGGCGAAGCCTGGTCTCGATGGCCACGACCGCGGCGCAAAGGTCATTGCCCGAGCGATGCGCGACGCTGGCTTCGAGGTGATCTACACCGGTCTGCACCAGACGCCCGAGCAGGTGGTGCAGACTACGATTGAAGAGGACGCGGACGCGGTCGGCCTGTCCCTTCTTTCGGGAGCGCACATGACCCTTGTCCCGAAGATCGTCGAGGGCTTGAAGGCCAACGGCAAGGGAGATGTGCTCGTGGTCTGCGGAGGGATCATTCCCGACGCAGACATATCTGTGCTGGAGGGAGTAGGAGTGGCGCGAGTGTTCACACCTGGGAGCGCTCTTGACGAGGTCACCAGGTGGTTGGAGGAGACGCTTGACAGCCGTGAGGGCGATGCAGGCTCTGCGTGAGAGTAGGAGAGCTAAGGACTAGATGGATCTGTTCGAGTACCAAGGCAAGCAGTACTTTGCCCGATTCGGCATCCCGACGTCGCTCGGTGGCGTCGCCAGTAGCGTGGAGGAGGCGTTGAGGGTGGCCGGCGAGGTCGGCTATCCGGCTGTCGTGAAGGCCCAGGTGAAAGTGGGTGGCAGGGGCAAAGCCGGTGGAGTCAAGATCGTTTCGGACGCCGATGAGCTCAGAGAGCAAGCTGATGCGATCCTGGGTATGGACATAAAGGGCCATGTGGTGGAGCTCCTCTGGGTAGAGCACGCCTCCTCGATAGCCGAGGAGTACTACGCAAGCTTTACCCTTGATCGGGCGGCGAAGCTTCATCTGTGCATGGTCTCGTCGAAAGGCGGAGTCGAGATCGAGCAGGTCGCCGAGGAGGACCCTGATTCGATAGCGCGCCTTCATGTCGATCCGGTCGATGGCTTGCGTTTGGAGGACGCGGTCGATGTGGTTTCTCGCGCCGGGCTGGATCGGGGGGTGGCGAGCGAGGCCGCCGACTTCCTGTTGAAGCTCTATCGCTGCTACGTCGAAGGCGATGCAGAGCTGGTCGAGGTGAACCCGTTGATACTCACCGGCGACGGCCATCTTCATGCGCTCGACGCGAAGGTCACCCTGGACGACAGCGCGGCGTTCCGCCACCCGGAGTGGGAGGCTCTCGACGCGGGTCGAAGCACTGACCACAGGGAGGCGATGGCCAGGGAGAGGAACCTTAACTACGTCGGCCTCTCCGGCGCCACGGGCATCATAGCGAATGGGGCAGGACTCGCGATGAGCACCGTGGACCTTGTCAGCCAGGTGGGCGGCTCTGCTGCCAATTTTCTAGATGTGGGTGGCGGCGCGGATGCCGATGTGATGGTAGCGGCGCTCGAGGTGATCAACTCCGATGAGCAGGTCCGTTCCATCCTTGTGAACATCTTCGGGGGGATAGTGCGCTGTGACGAGGTGGCCAGGGGCATCCTTGAGGCCATGCGCCGCGTCGAGCTCCGGTGCCCGATAACGATCCGCTTGGACGGTACGAACGCTGTTGAGGCGAGGGGGATATTGGCCGATCATCTGTCGGAGAAGTTGATGGCTGAGCCGACGATGTTGGGGGCTGCCCGGCGTGCGGTGGAGGTTGCTGGTGCGAGTGCGTAAGGACAGCGCAAAGGAGAATGAGTGAGCATTTTCGTCGACGAGAGCACTGTGGTCGTCGTCCAAGGGTTGACCGGTGGCCAGGGCAGGTTCCATGGTCTCCGGAATCGCGCGTATGGCACGAAGGTCGCGGCCGGCGTCACTCCCGGCAAAGGTGGCCAGGACGTGGAAGGCATACCTGTCTTCGACACCGTCGCTGAGGCGGTCGCGGCCACTGGTGCAAACGCTTCCTTCGTGTCGGTTCCGCCACGTTCGGCACCTGGCGCGATCCTTGAGGCGGCCGAGGCGGGCGTCTCGCTCGTTGTGTGCATCACCGAGCACATCCCGGCCCAGGACGAGGCCCTTTTCTACAACAAGCTGCGCAGAGAGCACCCCTCGACCCGGCTCATAGGACCCAACTGCCCGGGCATCATCTCGCCGGGGAAGTGCAACATCGGCATCACCTCCGGCGACATAGCGCTCCCGGGCGGTCCGGTAGGCATCGTCTCGAGATCGGGGACGCTCACGTACCAGGCCATCTACGAGCTGTCCCAGCAGGGTATCGGTCAAACGACATGCGTAGGCATCGGCGGAGATCCTGTCCCCGGTACGGGGTTCATTGACTGTCTGGAGGCCTTCGAGGCCGATCCGGAGACCCGGGCCATCATGATGATCGGGGAGATCGGCGGCTCGGAAGAGGAGCGTGCTGCGGAGCTCATCGCGTCAGGGATGACCAAGCCCGTGGTGGCTTATATCGCCGGGGTCACTGCTCCACCAGGGCGCAAGATGGGACACGCTGGAGCCATCGTCTCAGGCTCGAAGGGAACCGCCAAAGCGAAGATCGAGGCGCTGGAGAAGGCGGGAGCCAAGGTCGCCATGAACCCGACGGAGGCGGGCGAGATGATGGTCGAGGTCGTGCGGGATCTCGGTGATCACCGTTTCAGCAGCTCGATCGCGAGTCGATGACAGCGAGAGGATGATCGCGATCGGCGAGCGCATCGCCGAGGCTCGGTGGGGCTTGGTGAGGTTCGGTGACAGATGAGGCTCGGTGAGGCTTGATGAGGCTCGGAGTGCTCGCATCGGGGACCGGGACCCTGCTGTCTGCAATCGTGGACCGGGGTCTTCCGGTGTCGGTGGTCGTGATCGATCGGTTGTGCGCCGCGATCCAGGTGGCGGAGCGGTCGGGCGTCCCGGTAGAGCTAATCGAGCGCTCCAGCTTTGGCGACGACTTCGATCGCAGGGCATTTACGATGAAGGTGCTCGAAGCGCTGAGGCGCCGCGGCGTGGACCTCGTTGCGATGGCCGGCTTCGGCACCGTGCTGGCCCCGGAGGCATACGGGGACTACCCAGGGTACCCGGGTAGGATACTGAACACACACCCTGCGTTGTTGCCGGCGTTCAAGGGTTGGCACGCGGTTGAGGCGGCCTTGGCTGCAGGCGTCAAGGTGACCGGATGCACGGTGCATATCGCCACCGAAGCTGTCGACGATGGCCCGATCCTTGCCCAGGAAGCTGTTCCCGTGCTTCCTGACGACACGGTCGAAAGCCTGCATGAGCGGATCAAGCAGGTAGAGCGCCAGCTCTACCCCCGGATTATCGAAGAGCTCCTGTCTCGTGATGACCCGGAGCATGCGGGTGCCGGCGGCGTTGAGCACGCGGGTGTTGAGCAAGGTGGCTGAGGGACCTAGGCGCCCGCGTGAAGGCAGGCAGACGGCGGGTAGGAGCCGTGGGTAGGAGCGTTATTTGGGGACGGGCAGGTCGTGTGAGGATGGAGCACAGGAAGTGAGGTGTGACCAGGGATGAGAGCACTGATATCGGTTTACGACAAGACGGGCCTCGATATGCTGGCCAGCGGCTTGGCCGAGCTGGGCTGGGAGATCGTCTCATCGGGAGGCACATCGTCTGAGTTGTCTAGCCTCGGGATAGACCACATCGCCGTAGAGAGCATCACCGGCGTACCCGAGATGCTCGGCGGAAGGGTCAAGACCCTTCATCCAAAGATCCACGGCGGGATACTGGCGGACCGCTCGGATCCTGCGCATGTCTCGGACCTTGACACCCAGGAGATCGAGGCGATCGACTTGGTCGTGTGCAACCTCTACCCGTTCGGCCGGGAGCCGTCGATCGAGCTGATCGACATCGGCGGCCCTGCAATGGTGCGTGCCGCGGCTAAGAACCACGAGCATGTCGGCGTCGTGGTGGATCCGTCAGAGTACGTCGCGGTCCTCGACGAGCTGCGCGATCGCGGCTCGCTCGCTCTGGCGACGAGGCGCAGGCTGGCTAGGACGGCGTTCGCTCTGACTGCTGCGTACGATCAGGCAATAGCAGCCTGGCTCGGCCAGGTTGCTGCCGAGGCCGTGGATGCGCCCGGCCTCGGCGCATCTGTAGAGGGCCAGGTGGCCGACGAGGCCGTGGATGGCGAGCTTCCTGAGCTGGTCCGGGTGGTGTTGGAGAAGGTTGAGGATCTTCGCTACGGGGAGAACCCTCACCAGCGAGGCGCGCGCTACCGGTATCGTGAGGTGCTACCGCGCCAGGCCATCCCTGCTCCGGGGTGGTGGGATGGCTGTCTCCAGCACTCGGGCATTGCGATGTCCTACCTCAACTACTTCGACGCTGAAGCGGCCTGGCGGTTGGTCGCCGACCTTTCGGCTCTGGATCCGGAGATGGCGACAGCCGTGGTGGTGAAGCATGCGAACCCGTGTGGAGCAGCTATGGGGCAAGGATGCGCGGACGTCTACGAGATGGCGTTCGAGTGCGATTCCCTATCGGCGTTCGGTGGGGTAGTGGCGTTGAGCAGGCGGGTGGACATGGCCACTGCAGCCAAGATTGGGTCCAATCCGAAGGCGGATGTCCTCATCGCTCCGTCGTATGATCCCCAGGCGCTCGAGATGCTCAAAGGCAAGCGTAAGAACATGCGGATACTTGAGGCGCCGCCGTTCGAGTTGCCCGCTGTCGAAGTGCGCAGCCTCTGTGGCGGAGCGCTCGTTCAGCAGGCGGACAGCTATATCGCCGATCGCAGCAGCTGGAACGTTGTCACGGATGCAGCGCCGACCGAGCTTCAGCTCAAGGACTTGGAGATGGCCTGGCGGGTCTGTGCTCGTACGGCATCGAATGCCATCGTCATCGTGAGAGATCTCCAGGCGGTGGGTGTTGGCGCCGGCCAGCAGAACCGCGTCGACTCCTCACGCATCGCGGCGCGGAAGGCGGGAGAGCGTTCCGTGGGTTCGGTTGCTGCATCCGATGCCTTCTTCCCGTTCAGGGATGGCCTAGAAGCCCTTGCTTCGGCAGGCGTGACCGCCGTGGTCCAGCCCGGCGGCTCCATGAGGGACCAGGAGCTGATCGATGCGGCTGACGAGCTCGGCATAGCTATGGTCATGACGGGTGAAAGGCACTTCAGGCACTGATGACCGCAACCCTGCTTGATGGCGAGGCACTTGCCGGCCGTATCCGCGCTCGGGTGGCGGAGCAGGTGGCGGAGCTGGTCAAAGATGGATTGCAACCTGGCCTCGGGACGATCCTGGTGGGCGATGACTTGCCCAGTGAGCGCTACGTCGCGATGAAGCACGCCGACTGCAACGAGGTTGGCATGACATCGTCGCGGCGTCGCCTGCCGTCGACTGCGACCCAGGAAGAGCTCCAAGCCGTGATATCGGAGATGAACTCAGATCCAGCGGTAGACGCTTACCTGGTCCAGTTGCCCTTGCCTGCCGGCTTGAACGAGGAGGCCGCGTTGCTGGCGGTCGATCCCGGAAAGGACGTAGACGGCCTTCATCCGGTGAACCTGGGCCGGCTCGTAATGGGCGCCGAGGGTCCCCTGCCATGTACGCCAGCGGGGATCGTGGAGCTACTGGCTGCGTACCACGTCCCGGTGTCGGGGCGTCACGCAGTTGTCATCGGACGGGGTCTCACGATCGGGCGCCCGCTGTCGTTGTTGCTTGCGTTGAAGCGACCCGGTTGCAACGCTGCGGTCACCGTGGTTCACACTGGCGTGAAGGATCTGGCGTCTTTCGTGCGCCAAGGAGACGTGGTTGTCGCGGCAGCCGGAATGCCGGGGCTGGTCACGGCGGAGATGGTCAAACCTGGTGCAGCGGTGGTGGGTGCAGGCGTCTCCTGGGAGGGGCGCAAGCTTCTCTCCGACCTGGACGATGACGTTGCAGAGGTCGCTGGATGGGTAACTCCGCGGATAGGCGGCGTTGGCCCCATGACCCGTGCGATGCTCCTCGTCAATGCGCTGAGAGCCGCGCAGCGTCGAGCTCGGTCCGCGGGCTGATCAGCGGCGGCGACGCGGGCTGTGGCGAAGATCTCCGATGTTCTAGCTGCGGGGACATGCTTCTCCGTGGAGCTCTGGCCACCGCGCTCTGAAGCAGCAGCACAGAGGCTGGAAGAGGCATTGCGAGAGCTGGCTCCACTCCGGCCATCGTTCATGTCGATCACCTACGGCGCCGGTGGCTCGACGCGCCAGAAGACCCACGATCTCGTGATCCGGCTGTTGAAAGAGGCCGGTCCACCACCAATGGCTCACTTGACCTGCACTGCGCACACCGAAGCGGAGCTCAGGTCCATGCTGGCCGCCTACAGGGACGAAGGGGTCGAGAACGTGCTGGCGCTGAGGGGAGATCCTCCTTTGGACGCCACGGAGGACCTCCCTGAAGGCGATCTCAAGCACGCCGTCGAGCTGGTCGAGCTCGCCAAGTCCGTCGGCGATCTCTGCGTCGCCGTAGCAGCGCACCCAGAGGGTCATCCGCTCTCGGCGGACATCGCGGAAGATCGGGTGCACCTCGCAGAGAAGCTGCAGGTAGCCGACTTCGCCATCACGCAGTTCTTCTTTCGTGTGGAGGCCTACCTCGAGCTGGTCGAGTCGCTGGAGAAGCTGGGCGTCTCGAAGCCGGTGCTTCCTGGCATCATGCCGATCACCAACGTGCGCACGGTGTCGCGCATGGCCGAGCTGTCAGGGACCGAGGTTCCACGGGAGATTGCAGGACGCGTCGAGGCAGTAGCCGACATTCCTGGCGAGGTGTCCCGCATCGGCGTCGAGGTCGCTACGCAGCTTGGCGAGCGGCTGCTTGCCGAAGGAGCTCCCGGCCTTCACTTCTACACCATGAACTCCGCATCGGCGACTCGCGAGGTCTACTCGAACCTTGGATTGGGCCGGCTGCGGCGCGATGGGGCGTGAGCGTCGGGGCGGCGTCCGCCCGACGCAGCATCAGCCGGTAGGGGCGCGCCGGCGGCCGCGCTTTGCGATGATGAGCCCGTACGAGGTGGTCACGTACTCCTGTACCCTTGTTCGCAGGTGCACGTTCGAGAAGGGTGGCACGTCGACGTGCTGGTCGTCGGTCGTCTCGCCTGGTTTGAAGTCCAGGTCGATCTTGTGGCCGCGCAACCGGAGACGCAGAGCGAGCCTTCTCAGATCTCGCTGGCGGTAGAGGACTGTTCCAGGTTCGTCAACGGTCTCGTCATTGGAGCTGACGTTCAGCTCCGTTGTATGGACGGATACGCCTCCAGGCGCAAGGCAGCGCATCTGGCGCTCGACGAACTGCAGGCCTGACTCGATCGATCCCAGATGCTCGAATGCACACGACGACCATGTGAAGTCGAACCCGCTGAGGTAACGCGGGATATCGTTCATGTCGACAGTCCTGAGAGAGACGCGCTCTTTGAAGCCGGCAGGATCGCAGAGGCCATACTTGTTCAGGGAGTCGAGGTCGGCGGCGAACTGGCCATCCGACGTCCAGCCGATCTCGCGTGCTCTGTCCTCTGCCATGTCTGTGGCGAGAACAGTGCAACCAAAGCTCGCGAACACTGCGGCGAGCGGCTCCTGGCCTACGCCGAACCCCAGGCCGGATCTTCCGGGCTGGAGCATCCCGCGCTCGAAGAGCGCTTGGATGATGAACAGCCACTCCCACATCTTTCGGTGAACCAGCACCGGTACGCCGGTATGGTCGAAGTCCCACGATGGCCGGATGCGCTCTGCCCAGCGGACGAAGTCATCAGAGGTCAGCACGTCGCGTTTGCACATCTGTGAAGTGAGCATTTCATGCACCTGTCGTCGATTGGAGCACACGGGAGCTGTGCCAGATGGCCTGCTCGCAGATGGCCTGCTCGGCTGGTCGTCCAGCGGCGCTGTCCTCACGATAGCCGCGTGCGAGGCGCTACCGGTACGGCCTAGATATGTCCTTTCTCCGGGTCCACCTGTAGGCTCGGTCCATGCCTCAGAGGATCACTATGAGAGCGGACGGGACGCTCGCGACGCCTGACGATCCGATCATCCCGTTCATAGAGGGCGACGGCACCGGGGTCGACATCTGGCCCGCATCGAAGATGGTGTTCGACGCAGCAGCCGCGAAGCATGGTCGCAAGATCACCTGGCTCGAGGTTCTTGCGGGCGAGAAGGCGTATCGCGAGACAGGCGAGTGGCTGCCGGAGGAGACGGTCCAGGCTTTCCGGGACCACCTTGTCGGGATCAAAGGTCCTCTCACCACTCCGGTGGGTGGTGGAATACGTTCCTTGAATGTCGCGCTGCGCCAGGTTCTTGACTTATATGTCTGCCTTCGACCCGTCAGGTGGTTCAGCGGCGTTCCATCCCCGGTGCGTCACCCTGAGAAGGTCGACATGGTCATCTTCAGAGAGAACACCGAGGACGTCTACGCAGGTTTCGAGGTCGCGGAGGGCACACCAGAGGCGAGGCGGCTCATCCAGCACCTTCACGACGAGCTCGGGTGGAACATCCGCGCAGACTCGGGCATCGGCGTGAAGCCGGTGTCGGAGACTGGATCGAAGCGCCTGATCCGGGCCGCAATTCGCTACGCCGTCGATCGCGGACGAAAGAGCGTGACGCTCGTTCACAAGGGGAACATACAGAAGTTCACCGAGGGAGCGTTTCGAGCGTGGGGCTACGAGCTGGTGCGCGACGAATTCAGCGACGTCGCAGTCGGTTGGGACGACTGTGACGGCAATCCGGGAGACCGGCTTCTCGTGAAGGATGCTATAGCGGACATCACGCTGCAGCAGGTGCTCACCAGGCCCGAGGAGTTCGACGTGATCGCCACTTTGAACTTGAACGGCGACTACCTGTCGGATGCCCTTGCGGCGCAGGTGGGCGGTATCGGCATAGCTCCGGGAGCAAACATCAACTACATGACCGGCTGCGGGGTCTTCGAGGCGACCAACGGAACTGCGCCGAAGTACGCCGGACAGGACAAGGTGAACCCGGGTTCCGTCATCCTCTCGGGTGCGCTGATGTTCGAGCATATTGGCTGGATGGACGTAGCTGGATCCATAGTTCGTGCACTCGAGGCGACCATCGCCGACAAGGTGGTCACCTATGATTTCGCCCGCCTCACCGAAGGCGCGCACGAGGTCCGGTGCTCCGAGCTCGCCGAAGCGATCGTGGAGCGCCTGTAGAGGGGTGGGGCTGGCGGGGGAGCTGAGGCCAGCGAGCGGCAATCTCTCGACCATCTCGCTTTGCCCGTGACCATGTAGGGTGAGGTAGCGTCCGAGTATGAGCGACGAATCCGACCAATACGATAAACCAGTACACGTCACCGTCACGGGCGCGGCCGGCCAGATTGGCTACGCGCTGCTATTCAGGATTGCATCAGGCCAGTTGCTCGGTCCTCGCCAGCGAGTGGTCCTGCGGCTGCTGGAGATAGAGCCCGCACTGCGAGCATTGGATGGCGTCGTCATGGAGCTTGATGACTGCGCGTTCCCGCTGCTCGCGGATGTCGTGTCGACCTCGGACCTGAAGACCGCCTTTGACGGCGCCTCGTGGGCGCTTCTCGTGGGCTCGGTTCCTCGCAAGGCCGGTATGGAGAGGAACGACCTGCTCAGTGTGAACGGCGGGATCTTCGGCCCCCAGGGAGAGGCCATTGCGGCTAACGCTGCGAGCGACGTGAGGGTTCTGGTGGTTGGGAACCCGTGCAACACTAATTGCCTCATTGCGCGGACACACGCGCCCGAGGTGCCCGATGATCGGTGGTTCTCGATGATGCGCTTGGACGAGAACAGGACTCGCTCTCTTCTCGCGCGCAAGGCGGGAGCCCAGGTGGACCAGGTTACGAACGTCGCGATCTGGGGCAATCACTCGTCTACGCAGTTCCCGGACTTTGCTCACGCGAAGATCTCAGGAACGCCTGTGCCGAGCGTGATCGAGGATCGTGCGTGGCTCGAAGGCGATCTGATCACGACCGTCCAGAAGCGCGGCGCGGCGATCATCGAGGCGAGAGGCGCTTCCTCTGCGGCCTCGGCTGCAAATGCGGTGATCGACTCGGTCCGCAGCATCATAGAGCCTGTGGCTCCTGGAGATTGGGCGTCCCTTGCAGTACCTAGCAGGGGTGAGTACGGCGTGCCGGCCGGGCTGCAATTCGGCTTTCCGGTGCGCTCCGTTGGAAGCGCGTGGGAAGTCGTCGAGGGCTTGACGCATGACGACTTCGCCAAGGCTCGGATCAGCGCTACAGTAGCCGAGCTGGAAGAAGAGAGGGACGCGGTGCGCCACCTCTTGAGCTGAGGGTGGACAGCGCTGGCGGCTCCCTCCTGTGTACCGGTGACGAGTGGTCGGTGGGCCAGTGGCCGGTGGATCACTGCCGGTGGCTGGTGTTCAGCGGGTCGCGGCGACGATTGCCATGAGCGCCATGAGCGTAACGAGCATGTAGGCCATGTACCATGCCAGCTTGCCCGATTGCAGCCGTCTTGCGTGGCGAGCTGCCTGGAGCCACGTAGCGCGAAGCGGTTGGTACAGGTAGGTGGCAACCGGGTCGGAGACGGTGCGGGCGTACTCGGTGCGAGTTGGAGCGCCAGTGCCAGGCGTCGTGGTTGCGTCATTGCCAAGCCCAGTGTCATTGCCAAGCCCAGTGTCATTGCCAAGCCCAGTGCCATTGCCAAGCCCGGTGTCAGCGCCAAGCACAGCAGTGGTTGCGCTGGCGGTATCGGCAGGGATCCTGCGTACCTCTGTCCGGCTCTGCAGCAGGCTCGCCAAGACGTGCCGGAGTGGGTTGACGTAGGCGAAGGAGGTGTAGCTCGCGGTTCTCGCGGGCTCGCTCGAAGCCGACGTCCACGGCGGCACCCTCCGTACCCGGAGAAAAGATCCTCGTGAGACGAGAACGGTGAAGACGAACGTAGCCGTGAAGAACGAGCAGAGGATGATCCACAGCCACGTCGGAGAGAGAATGGAGAAGTTCGCAAAGACCGGCTGGAGCACCATCGGAGAGCGCAGCGCACCGCGCACGAGGCTGGCGCTCACCACAGTGCTGAGGCCGCGGGCGATAAAGCGCACGAGCAGTGGAGCCAGGACCGCGGCTGCGATGCATGACGTTGCCAGCGCGCCAACGCCGAGCCTGCCGACGATGCCCTCCACCGTGGGGCTCTCCCCCGTGAGGCCCTGGGCTCCTGCGTAGCGATCTAGTCTCTCCTCCCGGGATCGGCCTCCAGGTGGTCCGCCGAGCACGCTGAAGCCGATGAGCCTGGCGAAGCAGAGGGCGGCGAGTCCTGCCGTGAGGGCTGCCATCGCACCTGCTCCGGCAAGCGCGAGGCGCATCGCGAGGTCATGCACGCGGAACTGCTGCATCAGGGCTTCGAGCACGAACCACTCGGAGACGAACCCGATGCTCGGCGGGAGGCCGGCTAGTGTCAGCGCCGATGCGGCAAAGGTAGTCGCACTCCAGGGAATACGCTTCACGAGGCCCGAGATTCCGTCGAGCCGTGTGGTGTGACCGACTGCTTCCGCGTTGCCGGCTGCTATGAAGATCCCTGCCTTGGCGAGTGCGTGCGACACGGCTTGCAGTGTCGCTGCAAGAAGCCCGAGGGCTGCGAGCGGTTTGTTGCCGGTTGCTGCGCCGGTGAGCGCCACGCCATACGAGGTGAATATGATCCCGGCGTTCTCGATGCTCGAGTAGGCGATCGTGCGCAGCAAGTCCGACTGTACAGCGGCGAACGCGATGCCGCCGAGAGCCGTGGCGCCTCCCGTGAGGAGCACTCCGGCTGCCAGCCACAGTGGCGGGTGCCCGAGGACTCCGAGGGTCCTCCATAGGCCGTAGATGCCGACGTTCATGCCCACGGCCGCGAGCGCTGCTCGCGCTGGTCCGGGCGCAGACGGATAGGACGCCGGCATCCAGACCGAGAATGGAACGATGCCGATCTTCGCAGCGAAGCCGACGACGATGAGGATCCACGCCACATCGCGTGCTGGACCCGGCGCTACTGCATGCCATGATGCGATCGCAAAGCTGCCGGAACGTGACGAAAGGAGCAGGAAGCCGAGTAGGAGCGATGCTCCAGATACCTTGGCTGTCGACAGGGCAAGCCAACCTCGCTCGACGTGGTCTTCGGACGTCCTCTTGTGGACGATGAGGACGTAGAACGACACGGAGAGCAGCTCCCACGCGAACAGGAAGGAGAAGGCGTCGCCTGCAAGCACCACGGCGGCCGCCGACGCGGCCAGCAGCGCGTACCCGGCGCCCAGCCCGCGACCGCTGGCGCCGGCGTTGGAACGTGACCAGGAGACGAAGCACATTGAGACGCAGAGAGCCACCGCCGAGGTGATCACCAGGAACATCGCAGAAAGGCCGTCGAGCACTAGGAAGGTATGCCCGATGCCGAACAGGCGCCCCAGTGAGAGCCTCTTTGCGCCATGCGCGGCCATGACCATTGCGCCCGATGCCAGGAGGCAGCAGTTCGCCAGCGCGGTCAGTATGTACGGTGCGGATCGAGTCCAGCGTGAACGTGGGCCGAGGACCAGGTCTATGGCCATTGCGGCGCCGAGGCAGGAGAATGCCGCGACGAGCAGCTCTGCGGTCACCCTAGAGCACCGCCGTTGTCGTTCCCACCGCCGTTGTCGTCCCCACCGCTGTTGTCGTTCTCGTCGTGGTGCGCGTGCTGCCGGCCGGCCTGGCGCCGAGGTCCTTCTTGTTCCGCTCTTGCGGGCTCATGAAGCTGGCCGGCCGAACGCTCGCCGAGGATGCCGACTGCGAGCAGTATCCCGTGGAGGAGGCTGAACGGGCTCGGAGGCGAGCCAGGCACCCAGACATCGACATCGAACAGGTCGGACACGCCTCCTCCAACACCGGAGCCTTCCCCACCAGCGCCAGCGCCAGCACGGCCACCAGCGCCAGCGCCTGACGACCTTCCGGCCGGTGAGCCGAGCATCCCGGCCAGCGTGCTTCGGGGACTTCCGGCCGAAGGATCGCCGGGGTTGGCGACGGCCGAGATCATGCCTCCGCTGATTGCGTCGACGCCAGCGGCCATGACCACTCTTGGATGCGGCATGGCTTCGAGCGTGCGTGCGAGCGGTTCGCGCATCTGATCGACACACGCGCCGGTAATGAGGAGGAGGTCGGCATGCCGCGGGCTGGCGGTGAAGAAGATGCCCAAACGAGCGACGTCGTAGATGGGGTTCGTGAGGGCCGCTACCTCCCACTCGTCGCTGCCGTCGGAGCCGGAGTCGACGTGTCGTACGTGCACCGACCGGCGTAGCGCCTTGGTCCGCCTTCGCAGCTCAGAGGTGATCAGATGCAGGTTCTGGTCATCCTCGGCGACGTTCCCGACGACGTTCCCGACGACGATCCGGCGGCGTTCGAGCGAGGCGATCTCGATGGTGGGGTCGAACCTGAAGAGATCGGGCCGGGCCGCCACGCACCTGCCGCATAGGATGCAACGTCCCCTGTCCACGGCAACGACATCGTTGTCGACGTGAATCGCGCCGGTAGGGCATGCCGCGGCGGCGTCTCTTACGGGAGCCGCGGCGCTGGGACCTTGCCCGGGAAGCGGTTGGGGTGGCCAGCCAGGCCCTTCGGGCGCGAGGCTCTGAGCCCCGATGCTTCGAGGCGCGACGCTGGCTCGCCAGTTGCCACCGTAGCCGTCAGGCTTGCGTGGGTAGCGGCTGGTGACGATGCCCTTGCTCAGTCCCTTCAGGATCCACGACATTACAGGGCGGCTCCTGCGATCGATAGGCCGAAGCTGGCTTCGATGAAGGCAAAGTCGGTGAGGATGTCCCCCTGGAAGGCTCGAGGCAGCAGGGCGAGGTTGTGGAAGGACGCGGGCCGTGACAAAGTGCTCTCCAGCCGGCCGCCTCGCACGCTCACGAGGCTCAGGATCTCCCCATGTGGGCCCTCCGACCAGCCAATGTTCTCGCCATCCCTTACATCGATCGTCGTGACTCGTGAGCTCTGATCGCGCATGCCGGCAGCGTCGCCAGCCGCGACGAGCTCTGAGATCGCCTTGCATGCCATCTTGAACGAGGCATGAAGCTCCTCCTGGCGGACCTCCAAGCGCGCGAGAGCATCGCCAGCGCTGCGGGTTGCCGGCGCTTGCGGTTCCAGCTCGGCGTAGGCGGCATAAGGGCGGTCGGTTCTGGTGTCTTCGACGATGCCTGATGCCCGTGCCAGCGGACCGACTGCACCATGGTCGCGTGCTGTCTTCTCGTCGATGAGCCCGGCGCCGCGCAGGCGATCGACGAACGACGGGGTTTGAAGCGCTGCTTCGGTGTCGGACATCACTGCCTTCTCGAGGTCGTGGAGCGCAGCGTGAGCGTCGCCAAGTGTGGATGCGGCGGGAGCGGCCACGCCGCCGGGCGCCACCACTCCGCGCCCGAAACGACTCCCGCAAAGATCAGCTCTCAATCTCTGGGCGTGCTCCTTGCCGATGCCGAAGCGGGCGTTCGCCACTGCGAGGCCGGCGGCTTCGGTGAGGCGAACGGCAACGTCGAGGTGGTTGGCAATTCGTTCGAGCTCGGCGTGAAGCACCCTCCAGAGTGCGGCTCTCCGCGGGATGCTGGCGTCGCAGATCCGCTCGACTGCCTGGCAGAAGGCTATGGCGTGCGCCACCGAAGCCACTCCCTCGATCCTTTCGGCGAGCAGTGCTCCGGTCTCGATGTCTAGCTGGTCGAAGCGCTCCTCGATCCCGCGGTGCTTCGGGTGGGGCCTGACTTCGAGATGGGGGATCTCCTCGCCCGGGGTCTCGATCATGTACTCGACCGCCTCGAACACCCCGGAGCGCACCGGACCGTATGGCATGGTGAACATTCCTTCGCCAAGGACATGGCTGGTCGTGGGGCCGGAGCCTTGTGAGATCAAGGGGCGCAGGTGGGGGTGGCCTACCGGGATGATCCCGTACATATCGTGCATCTTTCGTTCGTACCAGTCGGCAGCAGGCGCCAAGCGTGTCAGTGAGGGGACGGAGAGCACTTGGCCACCCGCGGCAGACCTGTCGGATGACACCGAGGATGGGACGTAGGACGAGAGGACATGGATGCTGCTCGGGCGACCTCGGCCGCACAAGATCGCGTAGATCTTTCCTGCGCGTGAGCCGTCCGGTCCAGGCGAGCGACCCGGGCCGAGGAGGCCGGCGAAGCGCATTCCCTCGCGTGCTCGAGAGGCAACTCTCTGGGCCAGATCCCAGGCGGGCGCCTCTGAGACGGTGATCGCCGGCTCGGGGACGCCAGTCGTCTGATCCGCGTTCATCGCCGTTTGGCTCCGCTGGCGCTGAGCTCATGCGCCGCTCGATCGATGAGATGCATGAGCTGGGCCGGCACGTGAACACCGAGCACAACCAAGGCAACGATCCCTGCTGCCATCGGCACGACCATCCAGCCGCTCAGCTCTCCGCGGCCTGGAGAGCCTTCGGGCGCTGGCGCAAGGAGGATGCGGGTGGTGTGCCAGGACAGCCCGAAGAACGCTATCGTCACCAGCACGACGAGCGCGGCGGCGGCGATCCCGCCTGATGCCGCCATCCCGCCCGAGACGATCAGGAGCTCGCTGCGGAAGATGCCGAATGGCGGCAATCCTGAGAGGGCCAGCACGGCCAGCAGGAGCATGGCGCCGCTCCAGGGCAGTAGGCGGGCCCCGCCGCGTATCACGGTCATGTCCTTTGTGTGGAGCTTCTCTTTCAAGCTGCCCGCGCCGAAGAAGGCGGTGGACTTCGCGGCCGCGTGAGCGAGAACTTGGAGAAGGACGCCCGTGATGGCCACCGGGGCTGCGAAGCTCATGCCAATTGCCAGGATCCCCATGTGCTCCACGCTCGAGTAGGCGAGGAGCCGCTTGAGATCACGCTGCAGCGCAAGGTACAAGGACGCGAGTAGGAGCGACGCAATGCCGAAGGCCAGCAGCACGTCTCTCGGGAACCCAGGGTCCAAGGATCGCGTCGCGACCTGATCAAAACGGAGGATCGCATAGAAGCTGACTGCGAGGAGGGAGCCGGAGAGGAGGGCCGAGACGGGGGTGGGCGCTTCGGAGTGGGCATCGGGCAGCCAGGTGTGAACGGGCGCTAGTCCCATCTTCGTCCCGTACCCGAGAACTGCCAGGACGAACGCCAGCCGTACCATCTCTGGTGGGAGCTTGCGAGCGGCGTCTACGAGGGGACCGAAGCCGATGCTGAACCCATGACCTATCCCGACTGCTCCGGCGGCGTAAATGAGCACGGTGGCCAAGAGCGCGAGGCCGAGGCCCATCGAAGCGATCAGTAGGTACTTCCAGGACGCCTCTGTTGCTCCGTCGGTGTCATCAAGAGCTACGAGCAGCGCGGAGACCACGGTTGTGATCTCGATCGCCACCCATACCAGCGCCAGGCCGTTGACGATCGTGGCTATGTCCATTGCCCAGCAGAAAACGTTCAGGCCGAGGAGGAAACGCCGGTTGAACCGGTTGGACGAGCCTCCGTCGCGATGCGCCAGGTAGCCCACCGAGTACACCGATGTTGCGGCGTAGAGGAAGGTGGTGACGAGGCAGAACACCACCGATATGGAACCCGCCGACAGCCATGAGCCCAGTCCCACGGAGCGAGGCCCGCTGGCGAGATGGGCCGTGAGCCAGACTGCCGAGGCGAAGCTGGCTCCCCCGGCAAGGACCGTGGCAGTTCGCGCTGTTCTCGCCCCGGCCAGCCAGGACAATGCGGTGGCGACAAGCGGCGCGATGGCTATTGTCACAAGGGCCGCTGTTCCCATGGTCACCATAGTCAACCTCGCAACTTCGTGATCGGCTTGGTTGACAGCGTCCCTCCTCTCTGGTGATGCACTCGCATCAGGAGCCCGAAGGCCACGACGGCGACCAAGAGGTCGAACAGGAAGGCAATCTCCATGACCACAGGCAGCGCTGTCGCCACCACGAGGCTCGCCACTGAAACGGCGTTCTCCACCGAGAAGAACGCGACCCCCTGAGTGGCGACGTCCGACCGTAGGATCGCTAGAAGAACGGAGATGAGCAGGCTCGCGATCGCAATGCTCAGCGCCGGGCTCGGCAGGGTTCGCACGGGGAGCTTCAGCGCGCCGATCGCGAAGAACCCGAACGCAGAAGCGGCGGCAGCGATCAGCAGCATCGACGCGGTTCTCATGCCGGCGCTCGAGGACAGGTCAGTGTCGAGGCTTGGCGCAAGCCGCCCCATGATCGCCGGGACGAGAACTACCTTCGTGAGGAAGGACACCCCTGCAAGAAGGTATAGGCCGTCGAGGCCGTGGGTGGCGGCGACCACGACGACGAGCGCCGTCACCGCGATGGATTGGAACCGGTAGAGGCGGACTTGCGAGCGCACGAATGGCGCTCGGAGCATGGCCATTACGCATAGGAGCACCGTGAGGCTGATCACGTCAGCCGCGCTCTGGAACGCGTTCGGCGCCGCAGTCATCGGCTTCCCGCCACAGTCATCCGCCTCCGAGGTAGAAGAGCAGCACGGCGAGGAGCGCCAGGACGAACGCCGCGGCAAGGAGCTCGGTGATCTTGAACAGGCGCAGCTTCGAGAACGAGTTGTCGAGGACGCTGAAGACGGCCCCCACTGCAAGCGTCTTTGCCACTAGCACTGGAACTGCCACAAGAACTGTGCCGAGCTGCAGGCTTCCTCCGAGGCCCCATGGAGCGACGAACACGTCGACGAGGATCGTGTAGAGGATCATCTGCTTCATATCCGATCCCCAGGTGAGCAGGGCGAGAGCAGGGCCCGAGTGCTCGAGCGCCTGGGCTTCGCCGATCATTCCGAGCTCCAGCGTGCCCGAGTGCGTCTCGACCGGGATGCGCGCTGTGTCGGCCAGTACGACGAGGAAGAAGGCGACAGCCGCGAGGATGTGAGACGGCCTCAGCTCCTGGGATGTCGAGGAGTGTAGCGTTGCGGCCATCGCATAGGGAAGGTCTGTGGCTGTGAGCAAGCCGACTGCGAACACGACGAAGAGGATCGTCGGCTCGATGAGCGCTGCAAAGGTCATCGAGCGGCTGCTGCCCAGCTGCGCGAAGGGAGCGCGGGTCTCGGCTGCCGCGACCGCGACGGCAAAGCCGGCTGCGGCGAGGATGAAGCCGCCTCCGAGGATGTCGCCGGTGTAGCCGAGAGGCAGAGGATAGGAGGTCAGGACGGGGATGAGCATGGGCACGGTGAGGTAAGCGGAGAAGGCGAACATTGGCGCGGCAAGGAAGAACCAGCTGGAGCCTTCTGGAGCGAGTGTCTCTTTGCGAAACAGCTTGAAGAGGTCGTAATAGGGCTGGAGGACGCGCGGACCGCGACGACCCTGAAGGACGGCCTCCAATTTTGCTATGACACCGCTGACGAGCGGCGACGCTCCGAGGATCGTCAGCACTTGCAGTACTTGCACCTGCCAGGGAACCATTTCTAGGCTTGCGGTCAATTCTCCTCCGGGTCTCCTCCGGGCGGTCGCGTAATCCATTCACGTGTCGCTCAGAGGCCATCAACCCGAGGAGCTCGGCTGCAGTTCCGCCTGGCAGCGTCGCACCCGATTACCACGCTCCGTTGTGCAATGCCCTCGTACAAGGCCCTCAGGGTCCTGACGCTCGCAAGGCTCTGACAACTCAGAGGTGTGGCAATGGGTATTCGGGCATCGCACCCGCTGATGCACTACTGCACCTGTCAAGGCGCGCTGCCCACCGGAGCCTCATCCGGCTTCTCGTTACTATACCAGCTCCGCAGGCCGCCGCAGCAAGACGGCAGGGGAGGCCGCAGCAAGACGGCGAGTACATGGCTTGGTCAGCAGGTCGAGCACGCTGGTGGGCGGTTTAGCTCGCCCAGCGTCCGGCTGCTCGTTGGGTACTATAGTGAAGTGAGGTCAGCATTCTCGCCGGCCTGCGGGGTCGTCATAGCCTATTGGCATGTTGGCTGGCAGATTTGCCGGCCATGATCAGGTAGCCGGACGGCAATTCACTTGGCAGGGAGAATGACGACTGCTCTTCGAGTGCTAGGGGGCAGGTATCAGCTGGAGGATCGCCTTGCCCGGGGAGGGATGGGGGAGGTGTGGCGTGGACACGACCTGCTCCATGATCGCACGGTTGCTCTGAAGCTGGTCGGGCTTGGCAGCCCAGCGGCAGCGGACCGTTTCGTCGCCGAGGCATCGACTCTTGCCAGCCTGACGCATCCAGCCCTTGTGCGTTTCTTGGATGCAGGCATGGCAGATGGTGAAGCCTATCTGGTCATGGACCTGATCGATGGCCCAAACCTCGCATCCGAGCTTGCCGCAGGCGCTCCGCTGGATCCCTGTCGCACCGCGAAGATCGGGGCGTCTCTTGCAAGCGCACTCGCTTATGTTCATGAGCACCGTATTGTCCACCGTGATGTCAAGCCGGCGAACGTGTTGATTGGATCGGATGGCATAGCTCGCCTGGCTGATTTTGGTGTCGCAAGGTTGATGGATGAAGTGGGTCCAACTACGACGGGAATGACCATTGGGACTGCGGCGTACATGGCGCCTGAGCAGCTCGAGCATCATTCAGTGGGACCTGCAGCCGACGTGTACTCGCTGGGGCTCGTGCTCCTGGAGTGCTTGAGTGGCCGTAGGGAGTACCAGGGCACGCTCACAGAGGTCGCTGCGCGTCGGCTCTGCCAGGATCCTGTCGTGCCGCAGGAGCTCCCGGTGGGATGGCGCCTTCTTCTTGGTGCGATGTTGGTGCGCGATCCGCTGAGGCGTCCCACGCCAGCAGAAGTTGCAAGTGTGTTGGCGCCGTTCTCGCAGACGGCCCTAGCTACGGATCCGTTGCTAGCCGCGTCTACGGTCTTGCTTCCATCTCTGAGCTCATCGTTTACCGCGTCTCCGACCTTGCCCGGTCCTGCCGTGAGCTCGCGGCCGCCGGTGCAGGTGCCACGTGCTCTTGTGGATCCTGGGGGGACCGCGAGAGGCGCGCGACGCGCTGGTAAGGACCACCATTCCCGCCGTCTGATGTCGTTGATGGCGCTGGCCGCGGTTCTTGCGGGCGGGCTGGTGGCCCTTGGCGTATCGCTGGGAACGGTTGGGAACAGCAGAATGCCTCGCAGGGTCACTGGCCGCGTGTCAACGAAGGCACGGACAGCTCCCAGTGGAAGCACAGTTCAGCCGACTACGGCCTCCACCGCGCCGCCTTCTGCGTCCTCGCCGGTGGCGGCGCTATCGCCGCATGATGCGGCGCCGGCCGGCCCTGGCGGCAGTGCAGGCAGGTTCCTGATCAACCTCCAGAACGGCCTAGTGGATGGCTCTGTGAGTGCAAGAGAAGCATCGTCGCTCATCTCGGCTATTGCCTGCCTGCTCGAAGCGTACGACAGCGGACAGGCATCAAGAGCCGCCAAGTGCCTGAACCAGCTCGATGCCTCGATCCAGCAAGGTGAGGAACGAGGGTCGCTGTCGGTGGCCCTCGGGAACACGCTGAGCTCCGACCTGCAACCTCTTGTTGCCGATGTCGGGTCCATGGCAAGCCAACCCGGAGACGTAAGTCTGCAGGGCGCCGGTCCCTCGCACGGCGCCGGGCCACCGAGCCAGAGTGGCCCTGGCACGCCTGTGGGCATCAATCCTCCAGGAGCACCGCCCGGCAGGGAAAGAAAGGGCGGCTGAAGATAGGCGGCTGACTGTCGATCCCCGGCGCCTTCTCGACGGTCTCTTGGTGTGCAACGCCTTGGCCGATCGCGCCCGCCAGCTGGGAGCGGCGACCGTCGATGGCCTGAGGTTATGGAGCGAGCGCCTGTACGGGGATGACATGGACACCGTCCTCTCGGACGTAGCCATAACGCGTCGGGACGACGACCCCGAGGAAGGCTGGTTCGCCGCACTGGCCAGTGTCTATACGAGTTACGAATTTTTTCAGGCTTGCTGCCGCATCCTCGATATAGGCGGCCCCGAGCTTGACCTCGAGGGCGCCCCAGCGCACCCCCGCTTCGACGATCACGTCGACCTCGCCGATGTTGTCGCGGTAGTGCAGCACCCTGGCGTCGTTGTGCTGGGCATAAACGCGCAGGTCGCGTACAACAAGGCTTTTGAAAAGGAAGCCGAAGTAGTTGAGGTCCGCCAGCAGTCGCGCCGGGGTGGCGCGCAGGGCGCAGGCGGCGAGGCTTGGGTCGCAGTAGTGGCGCTTTGCCGCTGAGCGCAGGCGAGCTCGCGACCTCAACCGAGGCGCCCAGGCTGGCTGGTCCTCGATGATCATGAGCCGCTCCAGGGCCGCGAGGTAGGAGCGCACCGTGTCATCATCGACTGGCCCTTCCGGTCCGCCAGTGTCTCTGGCGATGGTTGCCACAGAAACCTCTGTGGCAACATGCCGGGCCATGGACCGGATGACTGTCCAGACCCTCAGTGGGTCGCGAGAGACGCCGTCGACCCGACGGATATCGATGCGGGCGATAGAGTCTAAGTAACCGCCAAGGACGCGCTGAGCGTAGGTGGCTCTGGCGCCGGCAAGGGCGGGCCATCCGCCCCGGCAAGAGATTTCGGCTAGATCGGAGATGGTGAGCTCTGGAGCGCTTGTACTCGTTCTTTCGCCCTCCAAGAGCTTGCCGAGAGAGACAGTGCCCGAGGAGTGCCCTGCCTCGAAGAGAGTCATCGGACGCATCCGGAGCCGGGTGAAGCGGAGTGCGCCGGTATGTCGAGCGGCATCGTCGGCGGGCACGGCCGAGCCGGTCAGGATGAACGGACCTTCGTGCGCGTCTATGGCCCGTCGAACGTGGTTCCAGATCTCTGGGACCTGCTGCCACTCGTCAATGAGGCGCGGTTTGCCGCCGGAGAGAACGAGTGACGGGTCGATCGCCGCGGCAGCTCGCGCATGCTGGTCGACGTCGAGGAGCACCCTGCTCCTGGCGTGGTGACTAGCGGTCTCAGTCTTTCCAACGGCTTTAGCGCCCTCGATCAGCATGGCCACGTTACCACTGAGCGCCTCGCTCAGCTCGGCGTCAGTCACTCGGGGGATGTAGCTGAACGTTCTTGCCATGATGGCGAGCCTAGTGATCTAATCGGTTATTTGCAACGCTAGTGGCCAGCATTCTGCAATATCACTAGCCGGCTATTTGCAATTTTTCTGGCCCGGCGCCGACTAGAGCGCCGGAAGTTAGGGGGCGCCGTGAGAGGTTACATTGACCAGGCTTGCGGCTTTGAATAGCCAAGTTCCCGTCGCACACTGGTTCTGCATGACATTGTCTACCAGGTACTGTCCCTGGTAGCTGGTAGATGTCCAGACCCAAAGGGTATCGCCATCGAGGCATTTGAAGGCTGGATCGTTCGTCTGGAAGTTGGTGAGCTGGCCAGCCGGCTGCGTAGAGCCCGCAGGACCGTTCTGGAGCCTAGATACCTTTGCCAGCGTCACCGTCTGTCCGTTCCACGTGCCTTGATAGAAGTAAGTGGGCCCCGGTGTGGTCGTGGTCGTCGGAGGGATCGTGGTCGTGGTTGTGGTCGTCGGAGGGATCGTGGTCGTTCGAGGCGGCGCCGGTAGGGTGGGTGGAGGTCCAGCAGCCCAGTTCTTGAGGGGTGGAGCGTGTCCGAGAAGGGCCGCGGTCATCGCGGGATCGTTACCGTCCATGCCGAGTGCCCAGATGCCAAGCCCTCGAAGGCTGAAGAAGTTCGCCAGGCTGGCCTTGAGCCCTAGTGAGACGGGATTGTCGAAGAAGATTTCGTGCCACTGCCCCCCCGTTTGGTACGCAGTCCAAGGGGTAGAGGTCTGAGGATCCCAGTATGTCGGAAGGTTTGCAGCAGCGATCACTGCGTAGCTGAGCGCAGCCGGTGAACCGGTGGCGGGCGCCCCGAGGGTGTCGCCGCTGGTTGGCCAGTCATAGCCGTAGAACGGCACACCAAGTATCATCTTACCTGCTGGGACTTTCGAGAGGTAACCCTGGATCGCAGTGAGGTCACTTGGACTCGTGCCGTCGAGCGGGGCGGTTGGCGACGGCGTCGAGAAGCTGTTCATGTCGTAAGCCATCACGAAGAAGGCATTGACCGCAGGAGCAAGAGCGGGGATATTGTAGAAGCCACCAGGATCGGTCGCTGCGCTCGCATAGGTGTCCATTGTCAGCTGCCAGTGGGGATCTACGGAGTGGAGAGCTGCCGATACGGTGTCAACCAAGCGCGTCAATCCCGCCTGATCAGCAGATCCCGTGCCTTCGAAGTCCAAGTTAACGCCATCCATGTTCTTCGACTCGATGGCGCCTACGAGCTGTGTGGCAAGGACTTTCGCTGCTGCGGGATTGCTGGTGAGGCTATCTAAGGTCGACTGGCTGAAGCACTTGGCAGTTAGCACTACCCTTACGGATGACCCGTGGGCCCTCGTGATCAATGTCGCGAGGTACTGGCTCTGGAACCCGGCCCATCCGGTCCCCGTTTGGGAGATCGTGCCGTTCGCGTTCACGTTCACGCCGAAGTAGGCGATTGTTGTGAGCGCGGCGATGTTGAAGCCGTTCGAGATCGGCAAGGTCCAGTAGGGGGCGAAGCCGAAGATCTCATGTGGTCGGAGGGGAGCCGACAGCGCCAGGGAAGGCGGGGCAGGTTCTGGCGGCACAGTGGCTGGTGGCAGGTTGAGCTTGAGCTTCCATCCTCCGGTCACCATTCCCGAGAGGGTGCTGTTTCCTGCCTCGATAGCGTTCCCGGCGATATTGGTAGCCGTCGCGGGCGCCTTTAGTATGAACACCCGCGCGCTCACGAGCAGGGTGATCAATGCTACGCCGATTGCCGCTACATGAAGCGGTCTCGACCTCCACCAGCGCCTCCGGTGTGGCCGCGATGCAAGCTCTATCGCGTACAGAGGGGCGCCGGGGGACACGGGTGCTCGAGGGGTGCTGTTCAGCCGGGTTGCCGAGGTGACGCGCTGGCGGCGGCGCTGGCGGTTGGTCTCCAGGTTCGCGCGCGTTGCCGCATCTCCAAGTGACAGGCCGAACGACTCGTTGAAGCCAAGCTCGGAGATCGCAGAGGCCAGGACCGGCGCGTCTGGTACGGAGACCAGGATGCGAATCGTCTGCGAGACCCCGGCGAGCTCGATCGTCTGAGCTGGTGCGCCGTAGGGATCTATGACGACGCTCCCGGCCGATAGCCAGCGGATGTCACGCCATGCAAAGAACATGAGGTCGCTGCCCTGAGCCTCGCGCAGGTGGATGCCGCCTTCGTCTGTGTGCAGCTCCAGCCCGGTGATTGCCGGCTGTGGGGGCATGCTCTCGCTGATCACATGAGCGCTCATGGTGACCTGCCCGTCTCGAGACCTGATCGCAGAGGACGCAGAGGAGTGGTCCAGATCGTGCTGGGTAGCCTGGCGATGGAGGCCGCGACCGCGCCGGCTATGTTCGGGGCTCACGGCTTGATCCGGCAGGGTAGACACCTCGCGCGTTTGTCGAGGCAGGTCCGGCCGCTGGCCGAGCGGCATCGGTGGCCAAATCTTGGCGTTCCCGTTCCCGTTCGCCAACTGGACATGCCACAGCTTAACCTGAATGCAGCGCTTCAATCACGGCAGGCATCACGGTACGAATCCAATGAGCTCGGCTTCGGAGGAACGACCCGCGTGAACGGTTGTTGTTCGCTCAGCGGTGAGTTTTTGTGCTGGTCGCCAAAGCGGCTGAAATACGAGAGCCAAGCGGGTGGTCAAGCGAGACACTACAAGGTGGAATCGTGAGCTGGATCTGTTGGGCTGGACCATGGCGTTGATCGCCAGTCTCTTCCGCTTGCGTTGGTTCTTGTCCGAGTTGTCGGTGGCCATGCGATGGTTGTCGCTTTGGCTCCCCGGCTCTGGGTTGCCATGGGTATCTTTCACTTTCACCGGGTGGGCAGCTGGCGCTGAGCGGTGCGGCGTGAACGTGCTTTATCGGGTTCAGTTGCTCCCCCGGGAGCGCTCCAGCCAGCATGGACTCTGGGCTCGCGTGTTGAAGAACGCATGTGGAGACGCTTTGGCGACCCTGGAGAAGTTCTGGGCGGCTGTCGCAGCCGACGTACAGCCTGTCGTCTGCAGGAGGGACGGGTGGACTTGGAGTGAGGCGATCTGTCACTGTGCCTAGTGGCTGCTCGATTCCCCGATGCGCAATGCCTCGATCGATGTCCGGCGATCGCGCGAGGCTGGCTTCCATCTGTATTATCACGACGGAGTGGTAGTTCAAAGAGTGATCGCACACGAGGTGCGCTGGCATGTAAGGAGGTTTCCTCGTGTACGCTTGGTCCGGAGCGTGTGCTTCCACGGGGCAAACTCCATGTAGCAGGCGAACATTAAAGCAAGTGTGGCGAAATGTGCGGGCCGCGTGGGAGGTGACGGGGCAAGTCTGCCCCGCGTCACGGAGCAATCTGATCAACGGGAGAGCGAAACTACAGGGGAAATCCGCGTCGAGGCCGAAGTGGGCATCCGACCATCACTGGGCATCCCCCGGTGACCAGTCCGAGCGAGTGGAAGGCATAGCGACAAAGGTGGTTCTTGAAGGAACGCATCGACGAATGTATCTACGCACCCTTGTGGAGAGGTATGAGGGAACAGGAATGGTGAGAGACATCGGGGACAGCCGTTGATATTTGTTGAGGTCTTCAGATTGCTGGTCGTCCTCATCGGGGCGATAGCCGGTCTCCAGATTGGCAAGGAGATCAGCGCGGCATCTGCGGCCCCTGTGCTCGGCACGACGCTGGGTGCTTTCGTGACCTACGTAGCTGGAGGGGTTATTGGCCGTATGCTTGACCGAGGCATGGGCGCAGTTACGCGCAGGCTGCGTGACATCCCGCCGGCTGAGGTCTTCGCAGCCTCAGTGACCGGAGCGTTGGGCCTGCTCGTTGGTCTGGTGGCGGGCCTGCCGTTACTGGGCCTTGTTCGCTCCTCGATCGACTATCCGAGCCTGGCTGCTATTTGCTGGGTGATGGCCGTGCTGGCAGCACGGTTCGGGGCGAGCAAAGGCGAGCAGTTCGTCGACATGCTCAATCTCTCCAGAAGGCTGTCACGGCACACAGAGATCACGTCCGATGACTCCGCCCTGCTCGACTCATCCGCCCTTATGGACAAGTACCTACTCATCTTGGGTAATTCCGGGCTGCTGCCGCGTTCTTTGATCGTCCCCCAATTCGTGCTGGACCAGGTGGACACCATTGCGGCTGGCCCCGATCCTGTCTCGTCCCGGAGGGCGAAGAGAGGCCTCGAGTCACTGGACGCTCTTCGGTCCGCGGGAATCGTGATCCAGATCGCGGACGAGGAGGTTCCGGAGGTTGACGACCTCAATGAGAAAGTGGCAGCACTGGCGGAACGACTTGGCGCCCGCGCGATCACGTGCTCGGGCGAGGTGGCGTCGATGGTGGAGGCGCGCGGCGCCAAGGCGCTCGATCTGAGGCGGCTTTCGTCCAATCTATTGCCCGAGCACCTGCCAGGAGAGCACCTGACCGTAGACCTCGTGAGGCCAGGCCGCCAGGCGAGGCAAGCCATCGGCTATCTTCCCGATGGAGACATGGTCGTTGTCAACGACGCCGAGGAAGCGATCGGTAAAGTCGGCGTCGACGTAGTGGTGGCATCCACCAGGCAGACGACCCAGGGTGTGCTGGTCTTTGCCAACCTGCGCTCGTCAGTGCGCAAAGACAGCGGATCTGCCGATCCGCCGGTGCAGTCGTTCTCGCCCAGCTGAGCCAATCTTCGCTGGCATTTCGCGCTGCCCAAAGGGGCAGGTCCCGCGATTGTCGCATCGGCCGATTGTCGCATGGTCCGATTGTTCCTTCGGGCGATTGTCGTACGGTGATGGCGACCACACCACATGATCGATTATCGTCGAAGTGCTTTGCCGAGCCCGCGGAGTCGAGGGTCACAGGATAGCTTCGGTTGGTCGGCCTGCGCGATCCCTCACGCTTTTCTCATGCTGCTCTCATACTGAGGTGGTCGACTTGTAGCGGCGGTGTACCGAGATCCTCGGCGCCGTCTTGCTCGATTCCCGATCCCGTTCCTGGAGGATGCGTATGGCGAACAGCGGCAACGCGCCGTCTTGCTCGATCGCTCGCGTCGATGGCCGCGATGACGGCCGGCGTGTTGTGTCGTGCCTGTTGTCCGGCCAGCCATGTCGCGGTCTTGCCAGGTCTTCTCTGGCCAGTCATGGACCGCACCGGACACCGGTACGGTAGTGGCGGCTGCGCTCAGGAGCCTAGTCGCACGCTGGTGCGACATCTTGCGCTCACCGATGCGGGTTGGCTTGCTCGCCTCCGGTGTCGGCGTCTTGATCGCCACAGCGCGGCTCCTCGTGGCGGCGCATGGCCACGCTGGCGACTTCGTGGTGGCTGGCAGGTACTTTGCCAATCCGAAGCTGGTTCCTCATGGCGTGCGGGTGTTCCCGGGAACAGGTTATGACGGGCAGTTCTTCTACCGGATCGCGCTTGATCCGGCTGACTTTGCCCGTAGGGCCTTCGGTGTTCGGATCGACTCCTCCTACCGCTTCCAGCGCATTGGCTATCCGGTGCTCGGGTGGCTCGGCTCCCTGGGTGGTCACCCGTCAATGGTTCCGTGGTCCCTTATCGTCGTCAACCTGATAGCGGTCGGCGTGGCGGGATTCGCGGCTGCAGTGCTAGCAAGCCAGGCCGGTAGGCATCCTGCCTGGGGGCTCTTGATGGTTGGTTTCTTTGGATTTCCCTTTAGCCTGTCGCGCGACACTGCAGAGATCGTCACGGCGGGGTTCACCTTGATAGGGATCGTGGCGTTGCGCGGACGACGGTACGTGCTTGCCGCCGCCGCTTTGTCGGCAGCGGTGCTCACGCGCGAGACCGTGGTGCTGATTGTCTTTGCGTATGGAATCGTGAGGATTGTGGCCATTGTGCGGCGAAAGGCATCTCCTGGCGCGCCCGACCTCGCCTGGGTAGTGCCGGGGGTGGCTTTTGTCGGTTGGCAAGCGGTTGTGACTGCTTTCTCGTCCACTCCGGCAGTGAGCGATCTCTCAGCGAACCTCAGCATCCCGTTCGTGGCGATGGTCCGTGCGGTAAGCCACTGGGTTGCAGCGTTGCCGGCCACGGCCGCCGATCTTTGGGTGGAGCAGGCGGTCGTGCTGATCTTCGTTGTCATCGTCGCAGCGACAGGGCTGCGCAGGAGCTCGGCCCGCAGTTACGAGCGGTTGGCTTTCGTGCTACTGGCTGTCCTCAGCGTGTCACTTGCCTACGGGATCTGGGGCGGCCAGGCAGACTTCAGGAGCTTTTCGGAGCTGTACGTCTTCGCAGTGCTGGTTGCTATCGAGGTACGCCAACGTCGACACCTGTGGGTGATCGCTGCCCCGGTAGCTCTCGCATGGTTGCCGGTGGTGGTCCACCAAGTGGCCTTCATATGATGCAGGGCTCGACAGCTCACTTGTGTGGCTGGCTCCCGTGGCTGGCTCCCGTGGTGCCCATAGGCGATGGCGACTTGCCTCGGGACACCGCATGGATGGCTTGCTGACGTGTTCTGAGCAAGCGAGACCGTGCTTGGCGAACCAAGCAATTGGGGAGCCCCTGTTGGTAGCTGCTGGTCGGGTCCAGCAGCTACCAGTTGCTAGTTGCTCCCGAATCTACCGGTCAGCTGTCTCCGTGGTCGTCCCCGCGCCCTCGGTGCTTTCTGGGCGGGTAGACGGAGCCAGTCGCGTTGGAGCCGTCCGTGCATGTCAGGTTCCAGGTTTCCTGGCCCTTGGGCTGCACGAAGGGAAGCGTCCAGAACGCGAGCCCCTGAGCGCTCGTGGTCTTGGTGACACCCGTAGGGGCACTGCTGCTCGATGTGGGGGCCAGTGTCGCGGTGCACGCCGTGCTCGGGTGCCCATATGCGAGGATCGCGAGCTGTGGAGTGCTTCCCGGAAGGGTCTGAGTGAGAACGTAGATGCCGGTTCCTGATGTGAACTGGCAGGCGCTCAGCCCGATCCCAGCTACCGCGGTCGCAACTAGTGCGAGGACCTTTGTCTTCAACTGCTCAGCCTCCTTGGTAATTGCTATCCATGACTGCGGCAAGCCTCTCGTGATATCGAAGTTTCCCGGTCGTCTCGTCTGACGCCGTCTCTTCACGGGATCACTTGGAGTCGGACGCACCTATTAGTATGTTTCAGCTCCAGTATCGACAATGGCTGGCTGAACCTTGAGGTTGGCTCAGGGTCCGCCGGTTTCCGGTACCATCGTGCACAGATGCTTCGACCAATCGACCTGCGGGCGTTCAAGAAGGGCAGCGACAATCAGGCGCTGCTCGACATGTTGCCGCGTCCTGACGTCGTTGCCGACTTGCCAACAGCTGGCGTCCTGGCGATCTTGGATGAGGTCAGAGGTGGCGGGGACGCAGCACTGCGTGCCGCGACATCGAGGTTCGACGGCGTGCAGCTCGATGACATACAGGTCCCCCCCGCCGAGGTTGCGCTAGCGCGGACCCGGATCGCTGCTCCGCTGCTCGAAGCGCTTGAGGTCGCGCATGGCGCGATCACGCATTACCACGAACGTTCGCGTCTAGTTGCGGCACAGGAGCCCTACGAACGGGACGGCGTGAGCGTGGCCGAGATGTGCGTTCCCGTGCAGAGGGCGGGGCTGTACGCTCCAGGGGGTAGAGCTAGGTACCCTTCGACGGTCCTGATGACTGCTGTTCCGGCGAGGGTCGCCGGGGTGCGCGAGATCATCCTTTGCGTCCCCCCCACGCAGGATGGCTCCGTAGATGACCTGACACTTGTTGCCGCGGACATCGCGGGGGTCCAAGAGGTGTACAGGGTTGGTGGCGCTCAGGCAATAGCAGCCATGGCTTTCGGCACGGAGTCGATTGCTCCCGTAGAGGTGATAGCTGGACCGGGCAACATGTACGTAGCTCAGGCAAAGCGGGCGGTGTCTGGCGTGGTGGGCGTACCTTCTGCGTTTACCGGCCCATCGGAGGTAGTTGTTGTGGCCGACTCCTCGGCGCCCGTTGAACTGGCCGCGATTGACCTAGTTGTTCAGGCAGAACATGGCCCCGATGGCTTGGCATGGCTTATCACCTGGTCGAAGGAGCTCCTTGATGGAGTGACTTCCGAGGTGGCGAGGCTTGTGGTCGAGTCGCCGCGCAGGGATGATCTTGAAGCGACGCTCGGCAAGAACGGGTACGCTGTGCTCGTGAGCGGCCCGGAAGAGGCTATGGAGGTTGCTAATCACATCGCCCCGGAGCACCTCGAGCTGTGTGTGACTGATCCTGGATCACTCGTACCGCTGGTGAGGAATGCTGGGGCGGTGTTCTTGGGTTTGCTGACACCGGCCAGCCTGGGTGATTACGTGGCCGGTCCGAGCCATGTTCTCCCGACCAACAGCTCGGCCAGGTTCGCGTCGGCGTTGTCAGTGGAGGACTTCGTCAAGCGGGTGCACGTCATCTCCGTGAGCGAGCAAGCGCTTGCATTGCTTGCTCCGAGTGTGGCGGCTCTTGCGACCGCGGAGGGTCTCCCGGCGCATGCTGAGTCCGTGGCTCTTCGATTGACTAGACCCGACGGCGGAGTTGCCAGCGTGAGCCCGGACGCAGGTGTCGGCCCGGACGCAGGTGTCGGCTCTGCGGTGGCGAATGCCCTTGATGCCCCTACGCAGGCGCAGTGAGCTTCTCTGGTGCGAGCCACTCGCCCATAGCGAAGGCTGCGGGTCCATCTGGGCAGGTGGAACGGACAGGCGCTCGCGTAATGGACGCTGATCGGGGTTTGCGGCCAGAGGCTCCGGTCCCGGTGCGTGACGATCTCAGGCTGCATGCTGGCTATCACTCGCCACAAGTCGAGGTGGCGGTGCGGTTGAACACCAATGAATCCCCTTTCCCGCCTCCCGACGGCTGGTTCTTGGAGCTGCAAGAAGCGCTGGCATCGATACAGTTCAATCGTTATCCTGACACGCGCGCTTCGCAGTTGCGGTCAGCGCTGGCAGACCACCATGGTCTCTTGCCCGAGCAGGTGTTCTGCGCCAACGGATCCAACGAGGTCATCCAGTGCCTCCTGCTGGCCTTTGGTGGAGCGGGCCGCTCTATGGTGGTCTTCGAGCCAACCTATGCGCTGCACTCTCACATCGCCCGGGTCACCGGCACCGGGGTGATCACCGGCGCCCGCGACGATGACCTGTTCGTCGACCTTGCCAGCGCTGAGCGTATCTTTGCCGAGCGCTCGCCAGAGATCGTGTTCTTGTGCTCGCCAAACAATCCCACAGGTCGCAGCGAGAGGCGTGAGACTGTGGAGTGGGTGTTGGAGAACAGCCGGGGGCTTGTCGTAGTCGACGAGGCTTATGGCCAGTTCGCCCCCTGGTCCGCCCTGTCGCTCGTTGAGCCGCAATCTTGCGAGGCCAGCGAACCAGATGCTTCGTCGTCAAGCAGGCTGATCGTTGTCCGTACTTTTTCCAAGACATGGGCCATGGCGGCTGCAAGGCTCGGATACTTGATAGGCCATCCTGGGGTGGTCGCCGCCTGCAGCGACGTGGCGCTCCCGTATCACCTAGACGCTGTGAAGCAGCTGGCAGGTAGGCTCGCCTTGAGCTGGCGTGCAGAGATGGAAGAACGGGTCTCGATGGTGGAGAGCGAGAGGGATCGCCTGATGTCGGCGATGGAAGCGCTGGAGGTGAAGGTCTGGCCATCTGACGCCAACTTCATCTTGTTCAAACCGTTGACATGTGGCGCGCATGAGTTGTGGAAGAAGCTGCTGGAGCGGTCGGTGCTCATCCGCGATCTGAGCGCATGGCCATCGCTGCCGGGCTGCCTGCGGGTCACTGTGGGTACGCCGGACGAGAACTCTGCCTTCCTTGCTGCGCTTGAAGGCATCATCCGGTGATGATGGTCTCGCAGTCCCCGAGTGCTCGCCGCGCAAGCGTTCAACGCCGCACGAACGAGACGCGCCTGGATGCTTCGGTCGATCTGGACGGCAACGGTCGGGCCGATGTCTCCACCGGCCTGCCGTTCTTTGACCACATGCTCTCGGCGCTGTCTCGTCACTCTGGCATCGATCTCCACCTGATCGCGAGCGGAGATCTGCAGGTCGATGCCCATCACACGGTTGAGGACACGGGTCTCGTGATCGGGCAGGCTATAGCGGAGGCATTGGCGGACAAATCCGGCATCAGGCGGTTCGCGTCGATCGCTCTACCTCTGGATGAGGCGCTGATCGAAGTTGCGCTGGACATCTCGGGTCGGCCGTACCTCGAGTACGGCATATCGTTTCCACCCGACTCACTTGCTCTTGGTGATCCAGGCTTTGACCCGCAGCTCGCAGAGGAGTTCTGGAGGGCATTCGCGACCACCGCCTTGGTGACCTTGCACGTTCGGATGGTGGCGGGCAAGAACACCCATCATGTTCTTGAAGCCTCGTTCAAGGCAGTGGCGCGCTGCCTTGCGGACGCGGTCAGGATCGAGACACGAGGCGTGCCATCCACGAAGGGGGTGATCTGACGCATGATAGCGGTGCTGGACTACGGCATCGGCAACCTGCGATCTGCTGAGAAGGCGCTCGTTCACCTGGGCGTAGACGCGCGTCTCGTGACCAGTGAGCGACAGGCCAGGGGCGCCACGGGCATCGTGCTGCCTGGCGTGGGCGCATTTGGCGCCTGCATCAGGGCCTTGCGTTCCTCGGGCTTGGAGCGCGTTGCGATGAACGCGCTTGCAGAAGGCACTCCTTTCCTGGGTGTTTGCGTCGGTCTCCAGATGCTCTACGAGGCATCTGACGAGGAGCCCGGCGAGAGAGGACTGGGCGTTCTCGAAGGGAGAGTCCGCTCACTGCCCTCCGGCGTGAAGCGACCGCAGATGCAGTGGAACGTGCTTCTGCGGTCCGAACGCAGCCGCAGCCGCCTCCTCGAAGGGCTTGGCGACGCGTCGTGGGTCTACTTTGTGCACTCTTACGCGCCGGAGATGACCGATGATGTCGTTGCCACGTGCGAATACGGTGGTGTCGTGGTTGCCGCGGTCGAGCGGGACAGTCTTTGGGGCACCCAGTTCCATCCCGAGAAGTCCGGTGCAACTGGGCTCGCAATACTGCGCAACTTTACGCGCCAGTGCGCCTGAAGTCCTACGTCGCCGACGGCCTGCGACCCGCAAGGGGGCTCGTGGCTTTCGCTATGACCCATGTTCCTCGGACCGCGATAACAGCGAGTCTCCTCGAGACGCTCTGATGGAGATCTTCGCGGCGATCGACATCCGGTCTGGCAGGTCGGTGAGGCTTGCGCAAGGCGATTTCAGTGCGCAGACAACCTACGGAGATCCTGTTGTGGTTGCCGAGTCGCTTCTCGATGCCGGCGTCAAGTGGCTCCATCTGGTTGACCTCGATGCCGCTCGGACTGGTGAGCGAGCCAATCGTGGCATTCTGGGGTCGATAGTCTCCCGCGCGTCTGCACGCGGAGCCAATGTCCAGGTTGGTGGTGGTGTTCGCTCGTGCTTGGACGCGCTCGACCTGCTTGATCTTGGCGTTTCCCGCGTAGTCATCGGCACCGCGGCGTTCGAGAGACCTGAGATCGTCAGTGAGCTGGCACGGGACCACCCCGGGGCGGTGGCGGTGGCGCTCGATCACCGGGCGCGTGCTGGTCGCGTGAGAGCTGTACCATTTAGTGCAGGCAAGACCAACCAGGAAGCGGCTGATCGGCTCGCCGAGCGTGAGGTGGCGGTCCGGGGATGGGCTGGTTCGTCTGGGGAGTCCCTTGTTGCCGCGCTCGGCCTTCTTGCTGGCAGCGGAGCAGCGACAGTGGTTGTCACGGACATCTCTCGGGATGGCATGCTCTCTGGTCCGGACATTCAGGGACTTGCAGATGTGCTCGACCTGTCTGACCTGGCTGTCGTGGCATCTGGTGGCGTACGTTCGGTTGAGGACGTAGTGGCTCTCGCGTCTTTGGAAGTGAGGGGACGCCGCCTTGCAGGTGTGATAGTCGGGAAAGCGATCTCTGAAGGATTGCTGGACGTTCGAAAGGCTCTCGAGGCATGCGCGCAGTCAGGGTGATCCCGTGCCTTGACGTCGACTCGGGTCGGGTGGTGAAAGGAGTTCAGTTCGGTGACCTGCGCGATGCCGGTGACCCAGTAGAGCTGGCTCACCGTTATGATGCCGAAGGCGCTGATGAGGTGGTCTTCTTGGACATCACGGCTTCCTCCGAGGGGCGGGCGACAATGGTAGATGTCGTGCGCCGTGCCGCGGAGCAGGTCTTCATACCGCTTACCGTTGGTGGAGGGGTGCGCACTCTCGACGACGCGATCAAGCTGTTGCGGGCCGGTGCTGACAAGGTCGCTGTCAACACTGCTGCGGTCCAGGATCCGCTGCTTGTCAGCAGGATTGCAGAAGCTCTTGGGAGCCAGTGCGTCGTGGTGGCCATCGATGCCAGGGTCTCTGTTCCGCGTGGCAACGAGGAGTCGCCTGAGGGCGCCGCTGCGGTCCGAGGTGTGAACCACGAGCAGGTTCCAGGCGCTCCCCCCGAGCGCTGGGAGGTTTTCACGCACGGTGGCAGGTTTCCGGCCGGCATCGATGCCTGTGAGTGGGCTCTGAGGTGCCAAGAGCTCGGAGCCGGCGAGCTGCTTGTCACCTCTATGGATCGTGACGGCACGAAAGACGGCTTCGACGTAGCCCTGACGCGGGCTATCACGTCGACATGCTCGGTTCCCGTCGTGGCGAGCGGGGGAGCCGGCGAGCTCCAGCACCTTGTCGACGTGGCTCTGTTGGGAGGAGCTGACGCAGTTCTGGCTGCCTCGATCTTCCATTACGAAGAGCACTCGATCGCTGAGGCAAAGCGATATCTCGCTAGCCGTGGCGTCTCTGTACGGCCGCCCAATCCCTAGTCGGCCAGCGCCGAAAAGAGCGCCGGCCAATCCCGGCTGCCTTGCATTTCCAGTCATCGGCGCCCGCCCCAGCCGAGGTAGCAATGGAAATGTCTGGGCTGGCGATACCCATGCTGGCGGAGATGGCAACGCCATGGAGCTCGCACGGTAGCACAGCGCAGTGTGGCCCGCGCATTGGCAACGGATCCTTGCCGCCTGATACGGTCCTGTGCTCAGCGACGACGATCCTGATGTCCTAGCTTCGCGGTTGTGGAAGAAGTTGGCAGTGATCGACGGAAGTGGCGCAGCCCCCTGAGCCGTGAGCGGTTTCCCTCCATTGCTGTCAATGTTCTCTGGTGCGCTGTGATCTCCCTGGGACTTGCTGCAATCTCCGCAGAGGTGAGCGGGCTTCGTAGGTTCACGTGGGGAGCGCGCTTCGGAGTGTTTGGCTGCGCTTTCGGTGTCCTCGTCCTCGGCGGTCTCTGGAGTCGCCGGAGCTCGGCGCGCCAGCATGCTGCGTCTGGATCCCCGAGCGAGGCTACGTCACCCGAGCGAGCACCTCGTCGTATCGATCGGTGGGGACTGTCTGCGTGGCTGCTCGTCATCCTCGTTGCCGTGACCTGGGACGTCCTCGGACTGTTGACGCCCGCCAACCGTCCTCACCTTACGCTGAGCGCACTGGAGCTGGCATACCGGCCCTTTCACGCAGTTGTGTTTGCATGTTGGCTGGCAATCGGTTGGTTTCTGGCAGCTACACCGCTGAGAAAGAAGCAAGGCGGGTGAGCGCACTGTCGCTGTGTCGGATGGGTGGAGCCAGCGTTCTGCACATTTTCCCGATGGTTGGGGTCTTGGTCGGATCCGACAAAGTTGTGGGGTTGGCATTCTGGTCGACGGTGTTTTTTATCTTGGGCGTCTTCGAGATCGCTGCACGGAGCCATGGGCGCCTCGTCCGACGCTCGCCGAGCATTGTGGACCTGATCAGGCGGTACCTGCGTCAACCTGTTGTGCGATGTGTCGCGATTGCTGTGTGGTTGTTCGCTGGTTGGCACCTGTTCTCTCATTGATCTTCTCATTGATCTCATCGATCTCAAACTTGGGCTCATCTCTGGGCCAGCTCAACCGGTCATCGCTAAAGCTGCATTGCAGACGTCGTGAGCGGTTGACCAGTGGAGGGTGCGGCGGGGCATGGTGTTGAGGCGGCGCACGATCACGCGCCGATCCTCGGCCACCTCCACGTACCACGCACCATCGACGGCGCAACCAGGCACACGGTACAAGCAGGCCGAGCGACCTGCTCGACCTCGCAGCGCTCTCACTCCGGATGAACCCGTAGCCGTAGCCGTAGTCGTAGCCTTTCTTGGTCACGAAAGCGACGGCAGGCTCAGGGCATACCTTGCCGTGCGAGCAGCCGGAGAAGAGCGAGTAGACGCTCGGCAGGTCAATGTCGGCGAACATCTCTTTGATCGGCCAACTTGCCGTCGGAAGCCTTTCATTCCCACAGACCAACACTTGCCATGGCTTTGAGGAGTCCAACCGCGGCGCCTGTAATCCGAGCCCCTTCGCATACTCCGCAACCTGCTTCGTGGTTTCCGTGTAGGTGGGGTGCGCCTCGACAGGGACACCGTCGGCGATTGCTGTCTTCTCTCCTTGTCGGGCGCTCCTGTAGCGCATCGCAATCATGCGCTCGACACGGTTGACGTGCTCGATGTCTGGCTCCAGGAGCCACCAAGCCTGACTTGCCACCTCGACAAGGGCACGAGTCACTACGGAGGCAGAGACGGCAGAGCTCCCGTTCTTCGTCATCGCAGCGATGGCCGTCGCATGATCCAGGGCGACCATGAAGTTCAGTATGGCGAGGGCATTCGCCGAACGCACGGGTTCCTCGCCCCACGCTCCGACGGGGCAGTGCTCGCTCCGAGCACGCATCAGCTCCTCAGCAGCGAGGGAACAGGAGCTGGGTCAACCTGCTCATCCGTGAGGACGTCCTGGATGTCAACAACGTCGTCCAATAGGCGCTCTAGCTTCGACAACTGACGAATGCGCGGATGTGCGCTTTGGCAGTGGCTGCAAATTGCCGAAAGGACAAACTCGACGATGGGAAAGTGACCTTCGTAGGTGTGCTGTTCGTTGCAAGCGTCAGACAGCAAGCGCTGTACTTGCGTTCAAGCACCAACCGGTCACATAGCACCTCATATCGCTTGGCATACGACGAACCCTTGAAGATCGGATCAACTGGGAAGTACGGTTCCACGTTGCGAACCGGCGCATGGACCTTTGCGCAGTCCTCTAGGAGGAAGAAGTAGCCGAGGAAAGGCGCCGGATTCTTACCGAATCGACCTTCCCGGTATGCCGTCCAAATGTCTTCGGCGTTGCCGATGGCTTCTTCCGTTCGGTTGTTGAAGTTGTTGCCAAAGCTCGGACCGACCTGCGACTTGAATTCCACAGCCACAAGGAGCTGGCCGTCAACGACGACCAGCAAGTCCCACTTCTTTTCCGGTCGGTAATAGCCGGGCAGCTCGAGCGCCGTGCCGACCCTGACATGGCCGGGCTCGAGTCCGGCATCGACGAGTACGTCTGTGAGGAGAACTTCGAGCGCACCCATCTGCGCTCCTCCCGTGACCGCACCCCGGGCGCCTGCGTCGATCCGTCCAGAATCGATCTGACGCTGCTGTTGTCGGGCACGAGAGTCCCAGAGCTCCTGGACGGCATCCTGAAACCGCTCATCGAGGTTCGCTAGCACTCGAAGGCCCTTCGGGCATCTTCGATGCCGTAAGCGGCGAGCGCTGCCTCCGTAGCCTCGGGGACATTTCGATCACGGAATGCATTTCGGAGACGAGCCTGGATGTTGCTGGCTATGGAGTCCGGTTCAGGCACTCGGATGCGTCGAAGGTATTGCGCCTGGAACCGAAGCGTCCCGCCTCGCATCTTCACGCAGTAGGCTTCGATGAAGAGCTGAGCAACACGGGAGAGCAGAAGGCCACCGAGAACTTCAAGGTCCCAGCGGTCGGACGTCAGGTAGTAAAGGTTGTGGTGCGGATACGTCTCACCCCGGTCGAGCGTTGGGTTGCTCATAAGCTTCATGTCCGGGAAGTAGAGCTTTGGCTTCCCGGTCAGGCCGTGGTTCACACGATCAATCGTCCTGTACCAGCCGCGAGCATTGCGCTTGGCGATATTGCGCCGGGTTAGCTCCTCGCGGTGGTCGTCTAAGTAGCGCCGGAGGAGAGGGTGCGAGTCGAGATCGACGAGCCCCTTGCCGTTCTGCCACGGATCTACGAGGTAGTGGCCCGACCAGCGCAGTTGACCAGTCCTCGTGTCTGCTGCCATCGCGAGGGGGAGCAGGCGGTCTGGCTCGACGACCGTGCTGTCCGTCGTGATGTACACGCTGTCGTTGCCCGTAGCAACACCGATGCCCACCTTGGTCCCCGTACGTTCATCTTCGAGCGGGTGGAGCTCGTCCTCCAGACGTTGCAGCACGGCGAGCTGATCGGGCCCGACTGAAGGCCACGGAGTGTGCCCGCTGAACCAGTGCGGCGCACGGGTTGCGGTGAAGCCTTGGAGCATCACGTCTCGTCCGTCAGCAAGATCGACGAGCGACTTGGCAATCGTGGAACCCGCCGGAGTCACACCGGAATCAGCTCCCGCATGGGCTACGACGACGTTGTCCTGCTGTGCTCGGCGAATGACGATGACCGCTGGATATGCTGATACTTCGTTCTCGAACGCCGGAGCGTCGTGCATCTCGATGACGACGTCCATGCTGAAGAGTTGTGCAACCAGGCGGCGCAGCTCTGCTCCGTATGCCGAGCGCATCCAGCGGTCGGCGCAGATGAACGCGAGCGCACCACCTTCAGCGAGCTGTCGCAGGCCCGCTTCGATGAAGCCGACGTAGATATCGCAGCGACCAACCATCGTCGGAAAGAGCCGGCGGTAGGCAGCGAACGAACCCTCCGGAAGGTCGTCATAACGGATGTAGGGAGGGTTGCCGATGACGAAGTCAGCCCTGTGGTCCTTCCTGGAGAGAAGGAGGTAGTCGCCAACGGCGACCCAGCCTTGCGCTATGGAGCGAGCCGTTCTCGCGTCGATTCCCCGATGGCGCAACTCCTGGACGGCGAGGTCGATGACCATGCGTGCCGACCGCTCATTGAGTTCGTAGGCGCGGAGAGCATGTCGGGCCTCGGAGAGAGAACGATCGTGCCTCTCAAGGGAATCGAGGAGGCGCCGGATCATCGGAAGCAGGAACGCTCCTTCACCTGCCGATGGCTCAACGGCATGCCGGACTGCAAGGTCGTTTTCTGGGACATATCCCACAAGGTCGAGGATCAGATCAACGACCCACTCCTTCGTGTAGACGATGCCCTTCGGCTCACCGACGGCGGTTATGCCCTCGATTTCGGGATCAGGCTCGGAGGGCTGAATCGCACGACCCACGAGATCGACGTCGATGCCGAGGTCAAGTTGGGTCTGCTGTGCCGTCATGCGGTCGCCTCGCACCCATGGTTGTCGCGTGACCAGGACGTTCGGGCTCCCTTGAAGAGCAGCGATGGAGTGGTCATGGTTCGATGTTACGAGAACGGTGTGACGCTCTACCGGATATCCGCTCAAATCAGGGCCGGTGCAGGAACACCGACGTGTAGCCGCTCGTGGCGACCGCCACCAGGTGATCCACCAGAGCGAGCCCGTGACGGCCGTACGCAGCGGCTATGGCCCGGAAGGACGCCCGTTCGGCTTCCGTGGCGCTGAGCGGCCCGTCGCGGCGATAGCGGACGAGGATAGCGCCCGTCGCGCGGCACGCCTGGGCTCCGAGGAGCACCGGATGGGCGGAGAGCCGGACCAGCCTGAACCCAGCCGACGGCGACGACCACATGCCCGACGAAGCGGTGGCGGTCGTCCATGTAGACGACGAGGACCAGGTCCTCCCGGCGGGAGCGGACCAGGCCCCTTGCGACCCGTGCAGCCGATGCCGGGTCGTCGATACGCCTGGGCAGATTGGGCCCTGCCTCCGGAACAGCGTCCTAATGGGACGCCGTTTGGCAGGAGCGTCCGGTGAGTGCTCGGAAGAAGAAGTGGAGTGAGGTTGTTGGGACCATCGTGGCACCCTCCAGTGAGTGTGGGTTCATGGAGGTGACCCACACCCCTGGCCATGGCGGAGCGCCCGAGGGAACATCGTTCTCGAGCACGTCTTGAGGACGCAGCACGTCGCACGCGGCAGTACCAAGGTGCGGAGCCGAAGCCACCAAGCGCAGAGGGCCGACGAGGCCAGCGGATCACCCGCGCCAGGCAAAGTTTGAAAGGCGGACGCGCCTATCCGCTGTCCATGCGGGCCAAGAAGTCCCCGGGCCTCTCGATAATGATGCCGTGGAAGGAGCCTAGGCTGAGGAGATCCTCGTCGCCTGAAACGATGCAGTCCGCACCTCCCTTGGCGGCGGCTTCGAGCACGCGGTTATCGCTCTCGTCGCTGACGACTGCGAAAGCATCGGATGGAAACACCACTACGGCGGCGGCTTCAAACAGCTCCGCGAGCCGCGAGCCGTTCGGGATGGCGTTCGCCAGCTTCGGATAGGCGAGGACGCGCCGTAGCTCAGCAAGTAGCGGCGGGCTCGACACCAGCGTGATCCGACCATCGAGCGAGCATCGAGCACCAGAGCGGGCGATCCCTGCCAGCCCATCCCGGACACGATCACATTCGTGTCGAGAACAACCCGCAGCATCACGCGACGGTCCGAGCCGCCGCGATCGCCTCATCAATGACGGACACATCAAGGCCAGCATTAGCGACGCTCTTGCGCACCTCCGTCAAGCGCTCTCGCAGCTCTGCTTGAGCGACCTGCCTTCGGGCCTCTGTCAGTCGCTCGTACTCGGCTGGGCTGACGATCACCGCCAGCGCCTCTCCCCGGCGCGTCAGCACGACTGGCTCGTCGTCGGCTGCCACTTCCTCGGCAATCTGCCCCAGTCTGGCTCGGGCTTTATCGACCCCGATTGTTCGGTCCATCGCTGTACTCCTATCGTTCTACCGTACTCTTAACAGTACGGAAAACCTAACTGGATGTCAACATGGGTCGTCCCTCCAAGCAATGATCCGAGTTGACGTTTCCTCACGCGACAGTTCGGGCCACGGGCGCCGACGCCTGACAACCCGCCCACTGACGCGGCGCAGACGAGGAACGCATCCAGTGGGGACCTGAAGGTAACCCGCCCTGAGCGTCATCCCTAGTCCATCCCTACAACTGTTCGTTGAATCGATCTGCGGCGAGTCCGGCGAAAACAGCCCACAGCCGCGAAAACCCAGCAAATATGCTGGAGTCCAGGGCTCCGGTGTGCCACGAACGAAAGGAGAGGCGTGAAGTTATGACGTAGGTAACGCTGCTGTTTTCGATGCTGTGCGAGAGATGAAGGATGGCCCTTCGGAGTCGCCCTGCGGGGAGAGGCTCCAAACCGCCGTGTGCTGCGTTGGCTGAAGACCGTCGTGGTAAGCGATCACGGAAAAGGCACGCTTGACGTGTCAGGTGGGACTGTCGAGCGATGGCAGCGCTTGTTCATCGACGAGATTGACACTGTTACCGCTGACCATCGCCCCACCTGGCAGACCCCGGACAAGTACAACCCAGCCCGCCTGTCCAATAGCGCAGTCGACATCGCCCACACCATCTGAACTGAACACGCTCCCCTGACGACAGTGCCTAGCCTGCTGCGGGAAATTGAGGGCGAAGCCTTTGCCCGACCTGCGGAACCTAGGTTCGTAGGTAGCCCGGTAGATGTTCGGTGCGATACCGCCCCTCGGGATGCGGTCGAGTTCCTGAGCGATCGTTGGGTTCATGTGTTCTGTTCCTGTTGTGGCCTGACATGGAACACTGCCCACTGTACCGCAGGACCGCCTAAACCTGATCGCTCACTGTTACGAGAACGCTGTGACAGCCTGCGTGAACTAGGCGATTTGTCACAGGCCGATCTGACAGCGACGATGGCGGAGCCGACGAAGCGGTGGCGGTCATCCATGTAGAGGACGAGCGTGGTGCCCTCTCGATGATGGCGGAGCAGGTCACCTGCGAGTTGTGCAGCAGCCGCAGGCCCGTCGATCCGACGGGGGAGGTTGAGCTGTGCTTCGGGCACAGCGTCATGAGCGGCGGGTGAACGTCCGGATGAGGTTGAAGGTTGTCGGGATCATCGTGGAGCTCTCCAGTGATCGTGGGCTCATGGAGGTGACCAACTGCCCCAGGCAAGGGCGGAGCGCCCGAGGAGGAATGGTCCTACGAGCACGTCTTGAGACCGAAGCCCCACTGCATGGGGTGGTACGTGTCTAGGAGTGAAGCCCCTCGACTGATTGGGCGCCCACATGGGCCGATGCACCGCTCATCAGCCGCGTTGACCGATGCCACGAGAAGGCGCCACACTGCGTACACAAAGGAGACACAAATGGCCAAGGTGAAGAGCGTCGGCGTCCGTGAGTTCCGCAACAACGCCAGCACGTACCTCTCTGGCTCGGAGACGATCGCTGTCAACGGCACGGCAAGGTGATCGGGTTCTACATCCCCCTCGATCGGGACGAGGACGAGGTCCGGCGTGCTGTCGCCCAACTCGGTGCTGCTGTCGGCCAGGTCCTCGAAGAGACGGGCATGACCGAAGAGGAGCTGGCACGGGCGTTCGACCTGCGACGGCCCATGCCTGAATGATCATCGCTGCAGATGCCAGCGTCCTCGTTGGCGAGTTGCTTCGGAACGGGAGGCGCGATCTCATCTTGCACCCACGGGTGCAGCTCGTGGTGGCCGAGCACCAGTGGAGCGAGGTAGAGCACGACCGAGAGCGGCGCCTCTCAATCATGGAGTCCCGGGGCCGCATCACTGCCGAGCGCCGGAACCTCCTCGAAGGAGCAGCCCAACACCTCGTCGATGTCCAGGGCATCGAAGTCGTCCCCCGTAGTGCCTACGAGCAGTTTGAGGAGGCAGCTCGTCGCCGGGTCTCCTACGAGACCCCAACGACTGGGCGCCGGTCGCCCTCGCCATGGCCCTCGACGCAGGCATCCTCACCGGAGACAATGACTTCCTCGGCTGCGGCTGTCCCACCTGGACGGTCGAGACGCTTCAGGTGGAGCTGGGGGAGCCAGGAGCGAGGGACTGACAACCCCGGAGACCTTCGGTACCGCTGCCCGTTACGGCCATCCCAAGAAATCTTCTCTTGTTGGGCTCCTGGTGTCGTCCGACAGCTTTCGCCTTCGAGCACTACCAGAAGGGCCGCTGCTGGAGCTCGTCGAGACGGAGTGGGACGGACTCCCTGTAGTCTTGGACGCTGACCTTGGCGAGCGGAAGGATGCGCAGTGGTAGAAGCTTCCCACCAGCGGTGGCTTTGGCGAAGGCCTTCACGCGAGCGGCCCGCCACTTGCGAAGTGGATCCTTCTCGGCGAGTGAGAGCGGATCATCTATCGTGATGACGATCAACTCGAGCGCCTGGGGTGAAATCCTGTCGCCGGCCGTTACCCGGACGCGGATCTGCTCTACTCGGTCCATCCACGCGGCGCCACGGCTGCGTTCTCGTCGAATCAACGTGTCGAGGTCGTTCGTCATGTCGAGGGCGACGTAGTCGTGTAGCGCCGGGCGGCGAAGCTTGATCGCCAACCGATCAGAGAACCCGAGGCAATCCTCCTCTGTGAGAAAGCCCCGGGCTGGGTGCTGGTCGACGAGCAGCGCTTTGCTCACGGGAAGCGAGATCCGGAGATCAGCGGCCCAATCTCCCATCGGTTGCAGGTTGTTCACGATCACCATATCGATCGTGCGACCATCCCGGACGTCGTTGGCGCGGGATTGTGGGAGGTCCGTGAGGTTGACGATTGGAGCGACTTGCACTGTCGGGTGTCGTGCACCCGGCCCAGTGGCCACCACATCGCAGGTCTGCGAGACGATGATCCCAAGCTGCTCGGCGGGGACTTCGCCCTCTTCGACGTCGAGTGATTCCCGTGCGGTCACCCATCCTCCGTCGGGTTGCGGGTCGAGTCGAGCGCCCGACAGCGGATCCCTACCGTGTTCGCTGACTCCCCAGAAGGCTCTCAGTCCGCTGACTATGTCACCCTGACGCCACTGGTCGAGGGCAGTGGACACCTCGGGTTGATGCAGCCAATCGAAATCGAAATTGTTGCCGACGACGTCGCTCCCTACCAGGGGTTGGGAGGGTGTCCACCCCGACCCAGGCGGCGCCGGTTCCGAACCGGGAGTCACTTCTTGCGGCGGCGGGAAGGGCTGACAGTCTGCGCCGAGGTGGGCTTACGGAACTCGCGGTGATGCGTGGTCAGCTCGGCATCGGATGCGAGACAGTCGCCGCCGACTGAGAGGAACCGGGCGTAGTCGGGGGCAGCTCGTAGGGGTCGGGGCTGGGCCCTCAGCGACTCCAAGAGGTCATCGAAGCGACCGTCGATGAGCTGGGCTCGACGGTCAGGGCGGGCGAGCAGCCACTGGCCAGGTGGCGCGTCGAGCAGATCCTCGAGATCTTCGGTGAACTGCGCGAGTGCCCACAGTCGACCTTGGCTAGCGACGCGAGGCCGAGGAGCATCTGGCTGGCTCCAGGTGTAGTAAGCGCTCCGGCTCACGTTCGCGGCGTTGCAGATATCCCGCAGGGGAAGGCCGAGGCGCCAGCTCAAGCTCTTGATGGCTGCAACGACGTCCTCCGCACCGGAAGTCAACCCTGGTGGCTCAGCGCTGAACGGAAGCTCTTCTGAGGCCACTTCGACTGCTGGAGCAGGAGTTGCCACCACATGCAGCAGCAGAAGGGTGCGATGCATCGCTTCCGCCAGCGGTTCCCCGACGGAGGTCGCGACGACACCACGGCCAACGTCTGAGATCGACGTGCCGGTCGAGTCCGCGCGGGCGACGACGAACAAGAGCAACGGCGCCATCGGCTCGGCGAGGGCGATATCGAACTGAGTGAGGACTTTCTGCAGGTCATGGTCGGACACGTTTCGGGCCGGGGTGTGTCGAGACACAAGTTGGTCCTGGAACGAGGCCAGCTCCTCATAGTCGCCGAGCGTCGATCCAGTCCGCTCCAAGGTCATCGTCATCGCAGCGCGCCTTCGCTCGCGGTTGTCGCCTCCTCGTCCGTCTGCCCGTCCGACTGCAATTGGTGGCGGTAGTCCTCGGTGATGACCGACTGGAACAGTGACGCTGCCGTCCGGTTGAGCACCTCGGCTCGGTCAGCGAGCTCAGCCACGTTGAAACTGCTGGGCGTGCTGTCGTAGCAGTCGATGTCGAGCAGGTAGCTCACCGACCGGGCGCTCCTCTCGTCGATGAATGGTCCGTGACGGAGAATGGCCCCCTGATTGTCGGAGAAGGCGAGGTCCACTTGCTGCTGGGAGCCTTTCACTAGGTCGCCCAGGTGAGAGTGGCAGATCGGGCCGAGGAATCGCTCGTCGATGCGTCCCTTCCAAGCGGCGACGGCTGCAGCGGCGGGATCGACGAACCGGTTCACGTAGCGCAGTCCAATACGGATCACGACCCGCGGCGTGGCCAGCTCATCGACGGATTCAAGCACTGCTTCGAGTGACGGCCGCATCGAGACGCTCCAGCGATGGTAGGTCGCAGTTTGGAGCACTGCCGCCTCCGGAAAGAGCGTCACTTGGATCGTGCCATCAGGATTGGCAAGCAGCCAACCCTTCGAGACAACGTCGATGGTGGCAGCCACCCCAGGCGTCAGGTTGACTCGCTGGGTCTGACGCGGCTCGAGGTGAGCCAAGTGCAGACCGGCGGCTCCGAGGCGCTCGCGCATTTGGAGCCCAGCATCATCGGGCAGGCTAGGAGCGCCGGCGAAACGGACTTCGGCGATGGCGAGCTCCAGCGGCGCCTGAGCGAGCAGAGTGCGATCGGCCCCAGGCAGGCCGGCCAGCGGCCGGGTCTCCTCGCGTTCCTCCCCCAGCACTTCGTCGTCAGAGCTCATAAAGTTCGACATTAGCTGGACACTGTGACAGTGTGCTCATCGGGCCAGAAAGCCGGTGTCTCGTTGGTGCGCTGCTCCGGTGCTGCGACGAGGCTTGTCATCCAGGTAGAACGTGTCTGGGCCCGCCACTCGGGCAACTGCCCGCCGCTTCGACAGCACGCATCTCGCGCTCAACGCATTGCCAGGGGCACTCTGGGACTCGGAATGATCTTGACGATGTCCCTCTAGACGGACCTGTTAGTCCCGGTGGCAAGTGGTGGCTAACGTGAAGGGGGACGGCGACGAGATGAAGGAGGCTTGCGATGGATGCAGGACCAGGCGTGCTCGACGAGGCGATCGCGGAGCGTGCAAAGTTTTATGTCGGAGGGTCTTGGGTTCCTCCTGGCGGCCAGGAGGTGATCAGCGTCGCGAACCCTTACACGGAGGCGACGGTTGGTAACGTTCCGGCCGGCAGCTCGGAGGACGTGGAGCGTGCCGTTGCCGCGGCGCGGGCGGCATTCTCTGATTGGTCTTCCACGCCGGCCTTGGAGCGTTCGAAGTTGATCGCGCGTCTCGGCGAGGCATTGGGGGCCCGCATGTCGCAAATGTCGGAGCTGATCTCGACGGAAATGGGAATGCCCATCAACTTGTCGAACATGATCCAGGTTGGTCTTCCAATCGTTACCTTTGACAGCATCGCGAGAATACTCCAGGAGATGCCTTTCGAGGAGATGGTGGGTAACTCCATCGTAGTAAAGGAGCCCGTTGGTGTTCTTGGGGCTATAACCCCGTGGAACTATCCTCTTCACCAGATAGTGGCAAAGGTGGCGCCGGCGATGGCGGCGGGCTGCACTGTGGTGCTCAAGCCGAGCGAGGTCGCGCCGTTGAATGCATTCCTCCTCGCTGATCTGATGGAAGAGGTAGGCGTACCCGATGGGGTTTTCAATCTTGTCTCTGGCACTGGCAGCATCGTAGGCGAGGCGATCGCTGGAAATCCAGGAATTGACATGGTGTCTTTCACGGGTTCGACTAGGGCGGGCCGTCGAGTCGCGGAGCTTGCATCTCGCAGCGTAAAGCGGGTGGCGCTTGAGCTGGGCGGGAAATCGGCCTGCATCATACTCGACGATGCCGACCTTGCTCGCGCTGTCGCCGTTGGCATGTCGATGTGCTTCTTGAACTCCGGTCAGACGTGCATTGCTCTGACCCGGATGCTCGTACCCCGGTCCAGGCTGTCCGAGGTAGAAGAGATCGCGGCGCAAGAAGTTGCCGACTATACCCTTGGCGATCCCTTCTCCGGATCCACGAGGCTTGGCCCGCTCGTGTCGTCTGCGCAGCGCGAACGTGTTCGCTCTTACATCGTAAAGGGTATGGATGAGGGCGCTAAGCTGGTTGCCGGCGGGCCCGAGAGCCCAGCCGGTCTCGACACCGGGCACTTCGTGAAGCCGACGGTGTTCTCAGAGGTATCTGGTGAGATGACCATCGCACGTGAAGAGATCTTCGGTCCCGTACTTTCCATCATCGCTTTTGACGATGACGATGACGCGGTTGCTCAGGCCAATGACTCCTCCTACGGGCTTTCAGGAGCCGTGTGGTCGGCTGATCGTGATCGGGCTGAACGCGTGGCGAGACAGCTGCGAACGGGCCAAGTGGACATCAATGGTGGGAGCTTCAATCCCCAGGCGCCATTTGGTGGGTACAAGCAGTCTGGTTACGGCAGGGAGCTTGGGCGTTACGGAATCGAGGAGTTTCTTCAAACGAAGGCCCTCCAGTTTTGACCAAGGCAGACCAAGGCAGAAAAATGGTGAGGTCTTTGGAGACGCCGCGACCGCGTGCGGGATCTGATCTGTGCAACAGTTGATGACTTTCGGGGCGAGCTTCCTGTAGACTGATTGCACGATTGAACATGGGTCGAAGCTCGGTGCCCGAGCACTGGAGCATGTGCGGGACGCGGTAGGTAGCCGGCGTGCAGTCGTGGTGCGGTGCTGACAAGGAGGACCGGGAATGGTTGATGACGAGCGGCGCGAGGAAGTCGTCTTGGTGTTTGGCGCAGATGGGCGAGCGCGCCATGTGGTCGGCGAGGACGTGGTGCTTGCTGGGCGCCAAGCGAAAGAGCTTGCTGGCGCCGAGCTAATGGACCTCGAGGGCCTCGTCGAGCAGGCGTCACGAGGAGGGCGGCCCGGACCGTTGCGGCTCCAGACGAGGGACCGTGCCGATCTGGACCTGACCGGGTATGTGCTCGACTTGCGAGGCGATCCAGTGGTGGCTGGTGTGCTGGTCTATGCCACCGGTGAACCTGTCGTGCGAGAGGTTGGCGCTCAGGGTGGGGAGGCAGCACTAGAAGGCGCCTCGGCTGGAGTGTCGCCGGACATCGCAGGTGTGGATCGCAAAGGGCTGGCGAGTGTGAGCACCGGTGTAGACGCGAGCGATGCGGTAACGGACGCGGGCGCTCCAGAGCGTTCGCAGCGTATGGTCGACATGGCGAGAGACGCCTACGTAGAGGTGAACGCCGAGGGTGTGATCACGGACTGGAACAAGCGCGCCGAAGACATGTTCGGCTGGAAGACGGAAGAGGTAATGGGCAAGTCGCTGCTGCAGGTTCTCGTGAGGCCAGAGCAGCGCCGGGACCTTTCCCTGCAGTTGAGCGAGCTGGCCGTAGCAGGTGAGGGAGGCTGGTCTGGCTGGCGGCGAGAGATGATGTTCGTTCATCGCGATGGACACAACGTGGTTGTGTCGGGTTCGCCGTGGGTCATTGGCTCGGGCGCATCGCTCCGGGTTGGAAACTTCCTCCACGACGTTGCCGAGGAAAGGGCGACCCGGCAGGCACTTGCCCACTCCTACGTGTACGATTCGCTCACCGGGCTCCCGAACAGGACGCTGTTCACTAGGAAGCTGTCAGCCGCCTTGGCGGCCCGCAAGCAGTCGAAGGCGGGCAAGGTCGCGGTGATGATGCTCGACCTCGACCGCTTCAAGGCCGTCAACGAGAGCTTGGGGCACGGGGCAGGAGATGAGGTTCTCGTGGCCACCGCCAAGCGCCTTGGCGAGGAGGTAGACCGTGGCGATGTGGTCGCCCGGTTGGGAGGGGATGAGTTCATGATCCTGATCGAGGGGCGTGAAGCGGATCTCCGCGCGACCCAACTTGCGAATGCGATAGCGCGTGCCATGAGAGAGCCCTTCTCTGTGGCCTCCAGCGAGGTGTTCATCTCGACCAGCATCGGGGTGGCGATCACGAAGGGAGACTATGACGACTCCCAGGTCCTGCTGAGCAATGCTGATGCTGCTGTGTACCGTGCGAAGGAGCGCGGCGGCGCCTGCTACCAGGTGTTCGGCGAGGACATCCGGGTGAGCGTTTTCGGGCGCATGGCGACAGAGGCGTCTTTGCACCGTGCGCTGGAGCGCGATGAGCTCAGAGTCTTCTTTCAGCCGGTCGTGGATATCAGAGAGATGGGCATCGTGAGCCCCTCGAGCGTGGAGGCGCTGATCCGCTGGGAGCACCCGGAGAAGGGCATGGTGGCTCCCGACAAGTTCATACCTGTTGCCGAAGAGACCGGGCTCATCGTGCCTATAGGTGCATGGGTTCTGGAGGAGTCCTGCAAGAGGCTCAAGAATTGGCAGGGCAACGACGTCGGCCTGCCCGGCGGAGCCATGTCGGTGAACCTATCGGCAAGGCAGCTCGACCAGCCCAACCTCGCAGGGATGGTGGGGGACGTTCTTGCCGGAACGGGTCTCGCCCCGGAGCACCTGACACTGGAGATCACCGAGACTGCTCTGATGACCAACACAGAAGCGGCCGTGACTGTATTGAACGCGTTGAAGAAGCTGGGTGTGATGCTTGCGATCGATGACTTCGGCACCGGGTTCTCCTCCCTTGCTTACCTGCGCGAGCTTCCGCTTGACGTTCTAAAAGTGGACAAGTCTTTCGTGGACGGGCTCGGCATGAGCAAAGATGACGAGGCCATAGTCGGAGCTGTGATTAATCTGGCTCACACTCTCGACCTCAGGGTAATCGCTGAAGGCGTCGAGACCGAGGATCAGCTCGAGGTGCTGCGGGACCTCGGCTGCGACTACGCCCAGGGTTTCTTGTTCTCGCGTCCGGTGCCGGAGGCCGACTTGGCGCAGGCGTTGGCGTTCTCCTCGTGACGCGCCAGCTCCGTGTGAGCCAGCAATCGGATGCTCTTCCAGCACGAGCAGGTGACTCGGGTGCCAGCGTGGATCGTTCCACTCTCTGACGGGGCAGGCGTCGTGTGGTGGCTGCCCTTCCACCGAGACCGCTGCCAGTGCTGTCGAGGATCTGTACGGCTATGCTGCCGACCATGCCTGTACCACCGACCGCGTCTACGCGTAAGCGACGGCGTCTTGCCGGATCCGTAGGTCTAGTAGCGAGCGCTGTACTTCTCGCATCGTGCTCTTCGTCACCCGCGCCGGTTGGCCGCCGCGCTCCATCACGGAGCAGCCATGTCTCCAATCATTCAAGAGGCGCTTCATCTTCGCGACACGCCGGGCAGCTCGAATCGATAACGCTTTCTGCGTCTGGTATGGCAATCATCGATGCGCAGATCGGAGTGCTGGACGGATATTTGGCGAAGGCGCAAGCGAGCCTTGGGAGTGCGCCGGGGAGCGGCTCGTCTTCCTCGCGAACATCAGCCCAGTCGTTGGGGGTTTCCACCGGTATGTCAACCACAGTTGCTGAGGGGCAGCTTGCGGCTCAAGTTGCGAGGCGCCAGAACGAGATCTCAACAATGGCGGCCGCTGTGACCTCTTCGACGTCGGTAACCGCGCCAGATCGTGCGCTACTTGACTCGGAGCTGTCGGCGGACGCCTCGGGTCTGCGTGCTGTTGTCACCAAGGCGCAAGCCGCGACTTCAGCCGGGCCACTGGTGTCACTTGCCCACAGTGTCGTCACATACTACAGAGTGCTGTCGCTCACGGTCCCGAAGGTCTACATGGTCCTGGCAGCTGACCAGGCTGTGTTCCTAGAGACAGCGCTCGCGCGCATCACTGCCCAGGCCGCGCTGGAGGCCAGCGCGCCTCAGGCCGTCTCGAGGCTCAGCACCACCGTGCGCCAGCGCGCTAAGGCCGACGCCAGTGCCGCGAGCTCTCGGGTCACCGCGGCGACCACGAGCACGGAGGGCATCTCGGCGTCGGTGCTTTCATTGATCCCGGCTGGTTTCCCTGGGAACAAGGTGGTCTTGCAGGCCGGCGTGAACGATCTCTCGTCCGTGCTGCACGACATCGGTCTTGTTCGCAACGATATCGCTGTTCTTGTCCGGCTTCTCGGCTGAGGTGAAGCGTGCGCCTCGCGCTCGAGGGAGGATGCTTTCTGGCGGGTCTGTTTGCAGGCTCGGTGCTCGATGTGCTTGTGCAGCGTGTCCCGCGCAAGGAGCCGTTGGAACGTCCTTGGTTCGTATGTCCGGCATGCGATAGCGTCCCATCGCTTTTGGCAGCAGTCCCGGTGCTGTGGTGGGCAGCATCACAGGGGCGGTGCCGGAGGTGCCGTCAACGCCTGTCGCTGCGCCGTCTCGGTCTCGAGGCCGCAGCGGGAGCGGTTTTTGCTCTCTCTGCGATCCGTTTCGGACCAGATCTGGTTCTTCTCGCGTACTGTGTCTTCGCGGCGATGCTGGTGGCTGTCACAGCTGTGGACATCGATATGCGGATCGTTCCCTTGCGCTTTGTCTACCCGGTGCTAGCGATGACCATCCTGGTGCTTCCGCTCGCCTCGCTGCTGGATGGTTCCGTTGCTCCCCTGGAGCGCGCCGCGATTGGCGGCGCGAGCGCTTTTGGTTTCTTCTTTGTGGTCCACTTCATCTATCCAGACGGCCTGGGCTTTGGCGACGTCCGGCTCTCGCTGCTGCTTGGGGTGTACCTCGGGTGGCTTGGTGAAGCGTACGTCTTCGTCGGCTTGGCGCTCTCGTTCGTTCTTGCGGCCGCAGTCGGTCTTTGGCTGGTGCTCTTCAGGGGCCGGGGTCGGAGGTCGAGCATTCCGCTGGCTCCTTTCCTGGCAGCCGGCTCATTGATAGCGATCTTCTGGGGCGCGCCCATTGTGCAGTTCTGGCTGAGAGCATCCGGCTGATAGGTCCTGGCTGAGAGCATCGGGCCTAGCGATCCCGGAGCACGTGCTCGGCAAGGCAGCGTGGGCGTGCTGCTGGATCCGCATGCCACCGAGGGCAACTACATTGGAGTTTCATGCTCCGTTTCCTCACGGCGGGAGAGTCTCACGGCATGGCTCTCGCTGTAATTGTGGAAGGTCTGCCGGCCGGGCTTTCGCTAACTGCAGCGGAGATCGAAGAAGAGCTGGCTAGGCGCAGGCTCGGCTTCGGGCGCGGCCCGAGGATGCGTTTTGAAGTTGACAAGGTCACTATCCTGGCCGGCATCAGGCACGAAAGGACGCTTGGGTCGCCGCTCGCGGTGGAGATAGCCAACACTGAGTGGCCGAAGTGGTCCGAGGAGATGTCGCCCGGTCCCGGCTCCGCGTCGAAGCCGCTGACTAAGCCGCGCCCAGGTCACGCGGATCTGGCCGGCATGCAAAAGTATGGCTTCAGCGACGCTCGCAACGTGCTGGAGCGAGCCTCTGCTCGTGAGACTGCAGCTCGTGTAGTTGCAGGATGTGCAGCTAAAGCGTTGTTGGCTCGCCTGGGTATCGGCGTGGTGAGCCATGTGGTCGCGATCGGAGATGAGTCTGCCCCCAGCTCGTCAAGGCCTTTGCCCGATGACCTGTCTGCAGTGGACTCTTCCCCGGTGCGCTGCCTCGATGTCGCTGCATCGGAGCGGATGGTGGCATGCATCAAGGCCGCAGCTAAGGATGGTGACTCGCTAGGTGGCGTGGCCGAGGTTCTCGCATACGGGGTTCCGCCCGGGCTGGGCAGTTACGTGCACTGGGATCGGCGACTCGACGCGCTTGTAGCACAGGCGTTGATGAGCATCCAGGCGGTCAAAGCAGTAGAGATAGGCGACGGTGTGTCCTCGGCGGCGCTCAGGGGATCGGTGGCTCATGACGCTATCGCGTGGGACGCGGCATCTGGCGAGTTCCACCGCAGGACGGACCACGCTGGCGGCATCGAAGGGGGCGTGTCGACGGGCGGGCTGATATCTGCTCGCGCGTTCATGAAGCCGCTGGCTACCCTGAACAGGCCAGTTCTAGAGACCGTGGACACTGAGACGAAGGAGCCGGCGCTGTCGTTCAAGGAGCGGACCGATGTGACAGCGGTGCCGGCGATGGGGGTGGTGGCGGAGAGCATGCTGGCCCTTGTTCTAGCCTCCGAAGCGCTGCGCAAGTTCGGCGGCGACTCTGTGGTCGAGGTCGTTGCCAATTGTCGCTCGTTCATCGAACGGCTGAGCGAGCCACTTGCGGGCCCGGTGACGGAGCGGGGTTCGGATCCGGGCGAGCCACCGTCGAGAGCGCAGGCATGATGACCGAGATGGCGACCGGACGAGATGCTCCCGGAGTGCAACGGCTCACGGTCGAGCTCACTTCCAGCGGGCAGCGAGGCATGTGCTCCTACGATGTGGTCATCGGTAAGAGAACGAGAGCGAGCTTGGCCCAAGAGATAGCCTGCGTGCTACCTCGTGCTCGGAGGGCTGCTGTCGTGACTCAAGATGGTATAGGTGTGGTCGTAGACAGCGGGCTCCCACAGGAGACTTTTCTTGTTCCTCCCGGCGAAGGAGCAAAGAGCTTCTCCACGGTCGAGGATCTCTGCAGAGCATTCGCTGATTTTCATCTGAACCGCGATGACGTCGTGGTTGCGGTGGGAGGCGGCGTCGTCACCGACATCGCAGGCTTTGCTGCAGCGTGCTATCACAGAGGTGTTGCCTTGGTGAACGTTCCCACCTCGCTGCTTGCTCAGGTTGATGCGGCGGTTGGAGGCAAGACAGGTGTAAATCTTCCCGAGGGAAAGAACCTGGCCGGCGCTTTCTGGCAGCCCGCGGTTGTCATCGTTGACACCGAGGTTCTCGGATCGTTGCCTGAGAGCGAATGGCTGTCGGGTATGGGCGAGGTGGCGAAGTATTGCTTTCTCGGCGCCGGAGATCTGAGGGGCGTGGAGGCTACGGAGATGGTAGCGAGATGTCTGGCGGTTAAGATTGCCGTGGTCTCCGCGGATCAATACGAGTCCCGCCTCAGGATGATCCTGAACTACGGACATACCTTCGGGCATGCTATCGAGGCGGCCAGCCTCGCGATGCAGGGAGGGGTTCTTGCGGCTGGCCCTGCGGCTCGGCTGCCGGCAGGATCGCGAGCTCGTGCCGGGGAGCCGCTCAGCCATGGTCAGGCCGTATCGATCGGCTTGGTCTTTGCCGCAAGGCTCGCGAGGAGGATGGACAGGATAGACGATGCCAGGGTTTGCTACCATGAGCAGCTCGTGTCGGGGCTTGGGCTTCCGACCAGACCGCCGGAGGCGCTGTGCGGCCAGGCGTTGCGCAGGCAGGAGTTGCTCTCGTTCATGCTCAGGGACAAGAAGTCGCTTGCGGGCCTCACCTTCGTTCTCGATGGACCTTCCGGGGTGGAACCCGTGGAGGGCGTTTCGGAGCAGGACGTGATGGCCACCATGTCCGAGATCGGTTGGGAATCGTGATCGCAGGCGTCGCCCCGCGGCAACCCGGTGCTGACGCGATGATCGCGATGGATGTCGCGCCGCGCCTCGACGCACTGCGCGGCCGGCTAGCCGACATCGGCGCCGACGCATTGATGGTAAGCCATCTGGCAAACATAAGGTACCTGACCGGTTTCAGTGGCTCCGCGGCTCTCTTGCTTGTGGCAGCTGGCGATGCGCTCCTTGTGACCGATGGCCGGTACGGAACCCAGGCGGATGAGGAGGTAGCCGCTGCCGGGGCAAAGGTCACGATCGAGGTCGGAGGCCTCGCCGCGCAGAGAGAGGCTGTCAAGGCAAGGGCGGCAGGCATGCGCCGCGTGGCGTTCGAGGCGTCACATCTCACCTGGTCCAGGTATCGCGCGCTCGCCGACGAGCTCGGTGATGTCGAACTTGTTCCAGCTGAAGGGGCTGTGGAATCTCTCAGGGTCGTCAAGGATGTGGGAGAGCTGGCACGTATCAGAGCAGCCTGCCAGATCGCTGATCAGGCGCTTGCTGTCGTGGTCGCCAAGCTGGCTGATGCCCTCGGTGAGCAGCGACGACCTGCTGGAGCCTCTGCGCGTTCCGGCGCGAGCGATAGTGGCTTCGATGCGACCGAGGCAGGCGTAGCGATGGCTCTTGACTTCGAGATGCGCCGCCTGGGCGCTTCGGGGAGCTCGTTCGACACCATCGTCGCCTCGGGTCTGAACGCGGCGAAACCTCACGCCAAGCCGACTGCAAAGCCCATCGAGCGAGGAGAGCTCGTGGTGATGGACTTCGGCGCGATGGTTGATGGCTACTGCTCCGACATGACGCGGACCTACAGCTTCGGAGAGCCTCCAGATGCTGCGCAGGTACGGATGTTCGAGGTTGTCGCAGCCAGCCAGCGGGCGGGGGTCGCGTCGGTGAAGGCTGGCGTCTCCTGTGCCGGCGTCGACGCCGCCTGTCGCAGCGTCATCGACGAGGCCGGATGGAAGGATGCGTTCAGCCATGGAACAGGCCACGGTGTTGGGCTGGAGGTGCATGAAGCACCCGCGGTCAGCGCTGGTTCATCTGATAATCTCATGAGTGGCGCCGTGGTCACGGTCGAGCCGGGGGTGTACCTGGCGGGCGCCGGGGGAGTACGGATCGAGGACTCGGTGGTGGTGACCGAGCAAGGTTGCGATGTCTTGACTGCATCGCCGCGAGAACTAGTTATCTGAGGAGCTGCGAGCCTGATGCCTGTCACGACAAACGACTTACGTAATGGCATGGCCCTCGATCTGCCTGAGGGGCTTTTCTCGGTGGTCGAGTTCCAGCATGTCAAGCCTGGCAAGGGTGGAGCATTCGTGCGTACGAAGCTCAAGAACCTGAGGACGCAGGCTGTGATAGAGCGTACGTTTCGTGCGGACGAGAGAGTCGAGCAGGCGGTTATCGACAAGCGGGAGATGCAGCTTCTCTATCGCGACGGCTCTGATTACGTCTTCATGGACGCGTCCTCCTACGAGCAGCTTCAGGTGGTTGCTCAGGTCCTGGGAGATGCCACCAATTACCTAAAGGACGGCGACTCGGTGGTGATGGAGATCTATGGCGAGGAGGTGGTCGCGGTCGAGCTGCCTGCCGCAGTGGAGCTCGTGGTCGCTGACACCGAGCCCGGTCTTCAAGGTGACAGGGTATCGGGGGCGCGCAAGGCAGCAGTGCTCGAGACCGGCTTGTCCGTCTCAGTGCCGCTGTTCGTGAGCACCGGCGACAGGGTGAAGGTGGACACGAGGACCGGAGAGTACCTTACCCGCGTCTGAGCAGCTGCTCGAAGGCGGCGATGCTCGGATCAACCCAGGTGAGCCCAGGCAGATGAGATGAGAACGGGACGCAGGCGTCTTGCGCGTGAGCGTGCTCTTGGGATCCTCTATGAGGCCGAGCTCAAGGGGACTACCGCAGCGGTCGTGCTCGCTGATCTACCTGCTGCGCCAGATGAGATCGTGGTCCATCTAGTGATGGAGGTCGTGAGACGTGCGAGACGGGTTGACGAGCTGATCGAGCGGCACTCCAACGGCTGGGCGCTTGATCGCATGCCTTACGTCGATCGCAATCTGCTCAGGCTCGCAGTTGCCGAGATGCTCGATGACGTGCTGGAGGCGCCTGCCGCCGTGATCATCTCAGAAGCCGTCGAGCTTGCCAAGGCTTACTCGACTGAGCAGTCCTCGCGGTTTATCAATGGGTTGCTCGCGGGCGTGTTGGATGAGATAGGAAGCGCGGGCGCGAGAGAAAAGGATGAGGATGATGAAGGATCATGACGATGGTGATGGGCCTTCGCTGCGGCTTTCGAGCGCGGCCACGTGGAACTGGCGTGGTAGGGACGGCTGGTGTGTGATGGCGTCGGGATGGTAAAGTTCTTTTCGAGACCGTGAAGCGGGTCCCGTGAGGCCCATACGGATGTTCGGAGGCGTGATTGGCAGAGCGTGAGCGGAGACTGGTGCCGCGGGGACGGGGTGTGTTCGTCCCAAGGGCGGAGGTCATGTCCGCATCGGACGTGCGCCGGGCTCTGGTCCGCATGGCTCATGAGGTAGTAGAGCACAATCGCGGCGTTCCTGATCTGGTCCTTGTGGGCTTGCAGACGGGTGGCGTCCCACTTGCAGAGCAGATGGTCGTGGTCTTGGAGGAGATGGAGCAGGAGCCGGTCCCTCTAGGTACGCTCGATGTCGCTTTCTATCGAGATGATGTCGGCATAAGGCCGGTCGTGCCCCAGGCTCCTACCTCGATGCCGTGCGACCTTGCAGGTAAGGTCGTCGTCCTCGTTGATGACGTTCTGTTCACCGGTCGTACGGTCAGGGCTGCACTGAACGCGCTTGGTGACTACGGGCGTCCGAGAGCAGTGCAGCTGGCCGTTGTGGTCGACAGGGGCCACAGGGAGCTGCCGATCCGGCCCGACTTCGTGGGGAAGAACCTTCCAACCAGAAGAGACGAGATGGTGGACGTCAGCGAGGATGGCGTCACTCTCGGCGATGTCGTGATCAGGTAGCTGATGGTCCCAGCAGCCAGAGGCGGCTCCTCCCCTGCGGCCATGCGACACCTGCTTTCTGTGAACGACCTCGGCTCCGAGGGGCTCAAGGAGATGATGAGGATCGCAGACTTCTTCGTCGAGATCTCGACACGTCCGATCCCGAAGGTTCCTGCGCTGAGAGGCAAGACCGTAGCGTGCGCCTTTTTCGAAGGCTCGACGCGCACCAGGCTGTCCTTCGAAGCGGCAGCGAAGCGTCTTTCGGCAGACATCATGTCTTTCGGCGCCTCCGGCTCATCGATGAGCAAGGGGGAGTCATTGAAGGACACGGTGACGACCATCGAGTCGCTCGGGGCAGATGTGATCGTGGTGAGGCACGCTTCCGCTGGTGTGGCCAGCCAGGTAGCCAGCTGGGTGTCGATTCCGGTGGTGAACGCAGGTGACGGCTGGCACGAGCACCCGACCCAAGCTCTTCTTGACTGCTACACGATACGTCAGGCGCTTGGCGCGGAGTCGTTCCAGGGCCTCAAGGTCGTCATGGTGGGAGACCTGATGCACTCGAGGGTCGCACGGTCCAACGTATTGGCGCTATCAGCGATGGGTGCGAGGGTCAACCTGGTCGCGCCGCGGACCCTGTGGCCGGTGTCGCTGGATGGATGGCCGGTGGAAGGCATCACCTGCGATCTCGACCCGCTCCTCGAGAAAGCAGATCTCGTCTACCTCCTCCGGCTTCAGACAGAGCGCGGAGCCGGAAGGCTATTGCCATCGCTGAGAGAGTACGCGGCTATGTACCAGCTGACGGCCAGGCGAGCCGCGATGATGCCAAAGGACTCCCTGATCATGCACCCTGGGCCTGTGAACAGGGGAGTGGAGATGTCGTCCGAGGTCGCGGAGATGCCCGGCGCCCTGGTTGGGAGCCAGGTGGCCAATGGCGTGGTGGTGCGCATGGCGGTCCTGTACCAGCTGCTCGTGGGAGGTGAAGGTGTTGGCGTGCTCGACCCCACTGCTCCCGATGTTGCACCTGCACCCGCGGCGCTCCGATCAGCAGGTGTGCATCATGGCGCGCCGGGTCCGAGCGACACCTCGAGCGACAGCACGCCGAGCACGCGGAGCACGCCGAGGACGCCGAGCACGCGGAGGAGCGCCGGTGCCTGACGTCCTCCTGCGCGGGGGTTGCGTAGTCGACGCAAATGGGGATCGCCTCGCTGATGTTCTCGTACGCGGGTCGGAGGTATCAGCTGTCGGCAAGGGCCTGCTCGCTCCGCAGGGGGCTCTCGTGCTGGACGTTGACGGCTGCACCGTCTCGCCAGGCCTCGTGGACCTCCATGCCCATCTGCGCGAGCCGGGAGCCGAGGAGTCGGAGTGCGTGGAGACAGGCACCAGGGCGGCGGCGTTGGGCGGCTACACGGCTGTCGTCGTCATGCCGAACACGGATCCCCCGATCGACTCGGCGTCGATGGTGCGTGAGATGCACGAGCTCCGCAGTAAGTCTCTCGTGGAGATGGCTGTTGCCGGGGCGATAACCGTCGGCCGCCGTGGCGAGGCGCTTGCGCCGATTGGCGAGATGGCGAGCCTCGGTGTGACGATCTTCACCGATGACGGTGCGGGGGTCCAAGACGGAGGGTTGTTGCGCGCGGCGATGGAGTATGCGACCGGCATAGGTGTGACGATCGCCGAGCACTGTGAGGACGCGTCGCTCGCTGCGGGTGGTGCGATGCACGAGGGCGGCTGGTCGTCGGTCCTTGGCCTGCCGGGCGCTCCAGCGGTGGCTGAAGAGGTCATGGTCGCTCGCGACCTCGCGCTCGCAAGGGTTGCCGGCGCCAGGCTCCACCTGATGCACCTCTCGACGGCTGGATCGATTGACCTGGTGCGCAGGGCTAGGGCGGACGGCGTGCAGGCTACCGCCGAGGTCTCTCCTCATCACCTGAGCCTGACCGACGAGGCGCTCGTGTCTTATGACACAAATCTGAAGATGAGCCCGCCGTTGCGATCCGGTGGAGACGTCGACGCACTCCGGGCCGGACTCGTAGACGGCGTCGTGGACGCGATCGCGACCGACCATGCTCCGCACCCGGCCGAGTCGAAGGAGGTGCCCTTCATCGACGCGGCCAACGGGGTGCTCGGCCTCGAGACCGCGCTCGCCCTGGCGCTGACGATGCTGGCCGGCACGGGCGCCGGGAGGCGCGCCGGACGACCTCCCGGTCGGAGATCGGGAGCCGGGGCGCCCGCATGTGATGGACCACCCAGCTCAGCGGATCGTCTGACTACTTATCGGGGGGCTGCACCGGCCTCGAGGGCTCTGTCGATCCGGGAGGTTCTTGCGGTCATGTCGTGGAACCCCGCGCGGATCGCATCCCTTGGAAACACTCAGGGCGGGCCCATCGTTCCAGGTGCACCGGCCAATATCTGCGTGTTCGACGCATCCTCCTCATGGGTGGTCGATCCCGCTCGCTTCGCAAGCAGGAGTAGGAACACCCCGTTCGGTGGCTGGGATCTGACGGGGAAGGTGGTGCACACGATCTGTGCTGGCGAGCCGGTCGTGCTCTACGGAGAGGCGCAGCGTTGAGCGGTCTCGCCGGCGGCATCGAGAGTGCCCCCCGGGCGCTGCTCGTCCTCGCCGATGGCGCCGTTTTCGAGGGCGAGGCTGCCGGCTGGTCGCCTCCTGGCGGCGTGGCCTCGGGCGAGGTGGTCTTCAATACCGTTATGAGTGGCTACCAGGAGGTGCTGACGGATCCGTCCTATGCGGGCCAGGTCGTTGCGTTCACTTACCCGCATATCGGTAACTATGGGGCATCGCCAGCAGACGACGAGTCGAGCCGGCCGCGCTGCAGGGGGCTCATCGCCCGTGAGATCGCGGCGCGTCCCAGCAGCTGGCGGTCGACGGAGTCGCTGAGCTCCTTTCTCGAGCGCCACCGGATCCCGGCGATGACGGGCGTGGACACGAGGCGCCTGGCTCGCCATGTCCGCTCCGAGGGCTCGATGCCCTGCGCGTTCGGCGCCGCGCCCGAGGATGTGCTCGCCCGCCGCGCGGCAGAGGAGCCGGGCACGCTCGGGGTCGACCTGGTCTCCGAGGTCACGACGCCCAGCCCGTACACGTTAGGGGAGGGACCGTTACGTCTGGTGGTCTTCGACTACGGCGTAAAGTCCAGGATGCTCTCGTACCTCGGCCGGATCGCGGAGGTCGAGGTCGTCCCGGCTGGGACGCCGGCGAGCGACGTCCTGGCCCGGCGTCCCGACGGTGTCTTCCTCTCCAACGGCCCGGGTGACCCTGCCGCCCTCGGCCACCTCGTCGCCGAGATCAAGGCGCTGATCGGACATATGCCGATGTTCGGCATATGTCTTGGTCACCAGCTCCTCGCCCTCGCTCTCGGTGCTACGACCTATAAGCTCCCGTTCGGCCACCATGGCGGGAACCATCCCGTGAAGAGGCTGTCGTCTGGCACTGTGGAGATCACGAGCCAGAACCACAACTACGCGGTCGCGGATGACCTTCCGAGCGGCGTGGAGGTGACTCACCTGAACTTGAATGACGGAGTGGTGGAAGGGATGAGGTGCGAGGAAGCAAGGCTCTTCAGTGTCCAGTACCATCCCGAAGCCGGCCCCGGGCCCCATGACGCCGAGTACATGTTCGAGGAGCTGAGGTTTGCAATGCAGGCGAGGAGCTGATGCCGAGGCGTGACGACATCTCGTCGGTGCTCCTCATCGGGTCGGGGCCGATAGTCATCGGCCAGGCATGCGAGTTCGACTACTCGGGCACGCAGGCATGCCGGGCGCTGAAGCAGGAGGGTTACCGGGTGGTCCTTGCCAACTCGAACCCGGCGACGATCATGACCGATCCGGATCTCGTGGACCGTACTTACGTAGAGCCCTTGGAGCTCGACGTGTTGGCCGCGATCATCGAGCGCGAGCGGCCCCAGGCCCTTCTCGCCACGCTCGGCGGCCAGACCGCTTTGAACCTCGCGATCGCGCTATCTGACGCAGGCGTTCTCCAGCGCTACGGCGTGGAGCTCATCGGAGCCAACGCTGACGCGATCAGAACGGCCGAAGATCGTGATCGTTTCAAGTCGGCCATGATGGAGATAGGCTTGGAGGCGCCCGCATCGGGCTTTGCCCACTCGGTTGAGGATGCGCTCGAGGTCGCGGAGCGCATCGGCTACCCGCTCATCGTGCGGCCATCTTTCATCCTCGGCGGCGCCGGTACCGGGATCGCGCACGACCAAGGCTCGTTCATCGCGTTGGTCGAGGTCGGCCTCGACGAGAGCCCGGTCTCCGAGGTCCTCGTAGAGCGCTCGATCGCGGGCTGGAAGGAGTACGAGCTCGAGGTGATGCGCGATCGCGCGGACAACTGTGTCGTGGTCTGCTCGATCGAGAACCTGGATCCGATGGGTGTGCACACGGGAGACTCCGTGACGGTGGCGCCCGCGCAGACGCTCTCCGATGTGGAGTACCAACGCATGCGCGACGCAGCATTTGCCTGCATTCGCAGGGTAGGTGTGGAGACCGGAGGATCGAACATTCAGTTCGCGGTGAACCCGACCGACGGCAGGATGCTCGTGATCGAGATGAACCCGCGGGTATCGAGATCGAGCGCTCTTGCGTCCAAGGCAACGGGGTTCCCGATAGCGAAGATAGCGGCTCGGCTAGCAGTCGGGTACACCCTTGACGAGCTCTCGAACGACATCACGGGATCCACGCCCGCGAGCTTCGAGCCCACGATCGACTACGTGGTCACGAAGATTCCTCGTTGGGCCTTCGAGAAGCTCCCGGGCGTTCCCGATCGCCTGGGGACGAAGATGCAGTCGGTCGGGGAGGTGATGGCGATCGGCCGCACCTTCCCAGAGTCACTCCAGAAGGCGGTCCGGTCCCTGGAGCAGGGGCGCTGGGGGCTCAACTGCGACCCGGCCGAGCGGTTGACGGACTACCTCTCGGACGCAGAGCTGGTGGCGCTTAGCGCGATCGCTACGCCGGAGAGGCTCTTCCACCTCGAGGCGGCGCTCAGGCGAGGCATCTCGGTCGAGCAGTTGTCCGAGGCGACGGGCGTCGACTGCTGGTTCTTGAGCGAGATAGGACGCTTGGCCCACGAGCGCGGACGGCTCGAGGGGAGGACATTGGCCGGATTGGGAGCTGAGGACTTCAGGAGGCTGAAGCGCCTTGGTTTCTCGGATGCCCAGCTGGCCTGGCTGCTCTCGGTGAGCGAGGAGGCTGTGCGACAGGCAAGGGTGTCGGCGGGGGTGGTCCCGACCTTCAAGACCGTGGACACCTGCGGCGCAGAGTTCGAAGCGCATACCCCCTACCATTATTCGAGCTACGAGGACGAGACCGAAGTTCAGCCCAGCTCGCGGCCTCGGATCATGATACTTGGAGCGGGTCCCAACCGGATCGGACAAGGCATCGAGTTCGACTACTGCTGCGTTCACGCCAGCCTTGCGCTCCGTGACGCTGGCTATAAGACCGTCATGGTCAACTGCAACCCAGAGACCGTCTCCACCGACTACGACACGAGCGACAGGCTCTACTTCGAACCGCTGACCTTCGAGGACGTCTTGAACGTCGTCGAAGCCGAGGAGGCGGCCAGCGCTGGCTCGGGGAACCTTGCTGGCGTGATCGTCGGCCTGGGCGGCCAGACGCCCTTGAAGCTGGCGGGAAGCCTGGGTGAAGAGCGGGTGCTCGGCACGAGCCCGGAGTCCATCGACACAGCAGAGGATCGCCGTCTCTGGGAGGCCTTGTGCAGGGACCTCGGCATTCCTCAGCCGCCCGGGGGCGCCGCAGTCACCGTCCAAGACGCGATCGCGGTGGCCGACCGCGTTGGGTACCCGGTCCTCGTGCGCCCCAGCTACGTTCTCGGAGGCAGGGCGATGAAGATCGTCTACGATGCCTCGGAGCTCGCCGAGGCGATGGGGGAGATGTACGATCTCGGCGCTGGACGTGGCTCTCTTGACCGTGAGGGAGGGTTGTCGCAGAGCCGACCCGTGTTGATCGACAGGTTCCTCGAAGGTGCGATCGAAGTCGACGTGGACGCAGTGCGAGACGCGACCGGAGAGATGGTCGTGGCCGGGATAATGGAGCACGTCGAGGAGGCTGGCGTGCACTCGGGCGACTCGGCCTGCGTGCTGCCCCCTCCGACCCTCTCGGAGGACGTGATCGCAAGCGTGGAGCGTCATACCCGGGCGATAGCCGATGCGCTCGACGTCCGCGGCCCGATCAATGTCCAGTACGCGGTGAAGGACGGCGAGGTGATCGTCCTCGAGGCGAACCCGCGGGCCAGCCGCACGCTTCCATTTGTAGCGAAGGCGATCGGCGTTCCGGTTGCGAAGGTGGCAGCGAGGGTGATGGTCGGAGCGACGCTGGAGGAGCTGCGCCGGGAGGGCTTGCTCAGCGGGACCGCCCGGAGGCTTTGGGACGTGGGGCACGTCAGCGTGAAAGAGGCAGTCCTCCCGTTCAGCCGCTTTCCGGGGCTGGACAGCCTGCTCGGCCCCGAGATGCGCTCGACGGGCGAGGTCATGGGTGTCGACGCGACCTCGGGTCTGGCATTTGCCAAGAGCCAGATGGCTGCTGGCAACCGGCTTCCGGATATGGGCGCGGTGTTCCTCTCGCTTGCAGATCGGGACAAGCCTGCAGGTCTCGAGATCGCGAGGCACTACGTGAGGCTCGGCTTCACCCTGGCGGCAACGAGCGGCACCATGAGGCACTTCGTGGACAATGGCCTGCCGGTGGAGATCGTGGTTGCGAAGGTGGGCCAGGCAGATCAAGGGCTCGGCCCTGGCATGGTCGACGCGGTGGAACTGATCGCGAGCGGCAAGGTTCAGCTTGTTGTCAACACCCCGAGGGGACGGGGACCTCGTGCCGACGGTATGCATATACGCTCGGCGGCGCTCGCGCACCGGGTTCCGTGCCTCACGACGCTCGCAGCCGCGCGAGCAGGTGCCTACGGGATCGAGGACATGGCGGCGCACCGGCTCTCCGTGCGGAGCCTGCAGGAGCTCCACGCACCGGCGGCCCTGGCGCCCACGGCGCCTGAAGAGCTACTGGCTTGAGGGATCGCCACCATCGCCGCATGTACCGGTCCATGTTGCATACCGGCAAAGGCGAGGGTGTCGCCCACGGCGCCGGAAGAGGAGCTGGCGACGACAAGGGCGCTGAGGGCGGAGCTGGCACAGGAGATGGCGCCGGTCCCGATCTGGCGGTGAGGGTTGGGTCGATCGCGCTCCAGAACCCGGTTATGACCGCGTCTGGTACGGCGGGGTGCTCAGCGGAGCTGTCGGCGTACATGGACATGTCACGCCTCGGAGCAGTGGTCGTGAAGTCGCTCGGCCACGAGCCGTGGCCTGGCAACCCCCCGCCACGCCTTCGTCCGGTTGCCGGCGGCATGTTGAACAGCGTTGGTTTGCAGGGGCCAGGGGTCGAGATGTGGCTTCGCGATCAGCTACCGCGGCTCATGGCTACCGGAGCGATTGTGGTGGCGAGCATCTGGGGAAAGACAATTGACGACTACGCGAAAGCGGCCGCGATGCTGCAAGATGCACCGGATCGTGTGATTGCAGTCGAGGTGAATGTCAGCTGCCCGAACCTCGAAGATGCCGAGCAGATGTTCTCCTGCTCGGCTGAGGCGACAGCTGCGGCGGTCAGGGCGTCGGATGCAGCTCGACGGCCCCGTTGGGTGAAGCTCAGCCCAGCTGCTCCAGATCTGTGCCGGGTTGCAGCTGCCGCAGTCGAAGCCGGAGCCGAGGCGGTCACGCTTGTCAACACGCTTCCATCCTCGCAGGTACGTGGTGCACGGTATGCAGCCGGCCTGGGAGGCGCAGGTGGCGGGCTGTCGGGGATGCCGGTTCACCAGATAGCGCAACGGGCAATACGCGAGTGCCGGGCTGCCTTGGGCGACGTCGCGATCGTGGGCGTGGGAGGCGTGTTCAACGCTGGCGGCGCTTTAGAGCTCCTGACCGCGGGGGCGAACGCCGTTCAGGTAGGTACGGCGACTTTCCTCGATCCGAGGGCGCCGGTGCGGGTTCTGTGTGAGCTGGAGGACCTGTGCGTTCGCCGCGGCGCCCGGTCGCTGGAGGAGCTGCTGGGAAGATGACAAGAGCGATTGGAGCGTGATGACAAGAGCGATGGAGTGTGACGGCGTCGTGGAAGATGTGGCAGGCGTGCGTGACAAGGCTGTGCTTGCCTTGGACGTCGACGATCTGGTGGCTGCGATGAGGTTGGCACGGCTGTTGAGACCATACTTTGCCACTGCCAAAGTTGGCCTCGAGCTCTTCAGTGCCTCTGGCCCAGAAGCGATCGAAGCGCTGCTTGCCGAGGAGTACCGTGTATTCGTCGATCTGAAGCTCTATGACATCCCGACCACAGTTGCACGAGCGGCGAAGGTGGTGGGCAGTCTTGGCGCTTCCTACCTGACATTGCACCTCCAGGGAGGTGGACCGATGGTCATCGCAGGTGTGGAAGGGTTTGCCGAGGGCGCTCGCAGTGCTGGCGCCACCGCTTACTTCCCCCTCGGCGTGACGGTGCTGACTAGCCAGCCAAAGGCTCCTCCTGAAGAGATCCAGCGTCTGGCAGCCGTCGCGGTCGAGGGAGGGTGCTGGGGCGTTGTTTGCGCAGCGACAGACGTGCCATCTGTGCGCGCCGTTGCCCCGGGCCTGACGATCGTTGTTGCCGGAATCCGGCCTCCCTGGGCCGGTTCAGATGACCAGGCGCGACCGGCGACCCTTGGTGCAGCGCTCGATGCCGGCGCAGACCTGGTCGTGGTCGGAAGGGCCGTTACATCTGCATCAGATCCAGTTGCAGCCGCGAATGCGATTTTTTGTTCATCCAGCTCAGAGGCCATTTAAGTACGTCGCCTCCCCACCAGAGCACGACGACTGGAAGGAATTGCAAGCACGATCGCTCAGATAGCGCTATCGTGTCGTGCCATGCCTCTTCCACCAGCACTAACTCAAGACCAACGTAAGGAAGCCCTCGCAAAGGCGGCCAAGGTCCGCCGTGAAAGGGCAGAGATCAAGGAGAAGCTGAAGTCGGGTTCGCTCAGCTTCGCCAAACTACTGGACAAGGCGGCGAAGGATGACACCGTAGGGAAGATGAAGGTTCTCTCGGTCCTCGAGTCGCTTCCTGGCCTAGGGAAGGTGAAGGCCCGTCGCCTCATGGATGCGGCAGGCGTGAGCGAGAGCCGTAGGCTGCAGGGCTTGGGCGCGAAGCAGCGCGAGGCGCTGCTGGAGGCCACGGCGAAGCACTGATCTCGGTGAGCGAGATCTCGGCGAATCACTGATCTCGGTGAACTGCTGATCTCGGTGAACTGCTGACATTGTCCGATCATCGACCATCCTCCCTGGAGCCTTCTGTACTGGGGGCAGCGCCAGGTTGAGCATTCCAAGCCAGATGTTCATAATCTGTGGGCCTGGCGGAGCCGGGAAGGGCTCGATCGTGTCCCAAGTGGTAGCGAGAGACCCTTCCCTATGGCTCAGCCGTTCGTGGACGACGCGTTCGCCCCGTCCTGGGGAGCCTCAGGACGCATACTGCTTCGTCACGCGAGAGGAGTTCGCGGCAAAGATCGCGGCTGGCGGCTTCTTGGAGTTTGCAGAGATAGTGGGCGAGCTTTACGGCACCCCGGCTCCCGAGGTACCGCCAGGGATTAGCGTGATTCTCGAGATAGACGTCCAAGGGGCTGCACAGGTTCTCGAAAAGCGGCCGGCGCATACGCATGTCATCCTGATCCTGCCTCCTTCGCGAGAAGTGCAGGAGCAGCGTCTGAGGAGCCGTGGCGACTCAGATGCGCATATTGCCAGCCGCTTGGAGCTGGCGGACACTGAGGAAGAAGTTGGCCGGGTGCTTGCTCGCGATGTGGTGGTCAATGACGATCTGGAACGAGCCGTGAACGAGGTTTGCAGTATAATCAACCGGTACCGCCATGATGTTGGCCCGCCTCTTGTACCTGGGCGGCGGGCATGAGCTGGCCAGTGGGCACGAGGGCGCCTGTATGCCTGCGTACCTGGGCACGAGGGTGCTCGTGTGCGAGGGTGTCTGGGTGGCGTTCGGTCATCAGCCGGCTTGGTGCATGGTATGCAGGTGTCCTAGACCCAGTTCGCGATCAAATTTTGGAGTAACACGATGACCATCGGCCGCAATTCCATGATGTACCCGCCTCTTGAACAGCTACTCGATCGAACGGGCTCGAAGTTCATGCTTGTTACGCTCGCTGCGAAAAGAGGCCGGGAGATCAATTCCTACTTCAACCGCCTCGGCGATGGCTTGGGGACGATCGTTCCGCCGCAGGTAGCTTCAGTGGCCCGCAAGTCGCTTTCTATCGCTTTCGAGGAGATCGCCGAGGGGAAAGCCGTTGCGGTCCCCGCGTCTGAGCAAGGTTCTGGTGGTTCTGGAGAGCCTGGCGATCTCACTTTGGACGGCGGCGCTCATGGCGATGGTGGCTCCGAAGCACAGCCTGGACCAGGGGTCGAGGAGGAAGGCGCCTGATCCAGAGCGGGGTTTCTGCGCCCACGAGCGGGTTTCAGGCCAGGCCGTTAGCAGGCCGTTGTGTCGTGTTGGGTGTCTCCGGCAGCGTAGCCGCCTACAAGGCCATAGAACTGTGCAGGTTGCTGATGTCCGAGGGAGCTCGGGTGCTCCCGGTGATGACGGAGGCTGCTCGCCGTTTCGTCGGCGAGGCGACCTTCTCAGCGCTTGCCTCAGAGCCTGTTCCCGCGGGCCTTTGGACCAGCGTCGATCCGAGCCCACATACAAGGCTTGCTCGTGAAGCGGACATGGTGGTGGTAGCGCCGGCGACGGCTCGGCTGCTGGGGGCTCTCGCTAATGGCATATGCGACGATCTGCTGACGGCTGTCCTCCTCGCGACGCGAGCTCCAGTGATGGTGTGCCCGGCAATGCACACCGAGATGTGGGAGAACGTCGCGGTGATGGAGAACGCAGCTCGCCTGCGTTCACGGGGAATCGTGGTTCTTGGTCCTACCTCGGGCCCTCTTGCAGGGGGGGACGAGGGTCTTGGCCGCCTCGTGGAGCCAACAGCGGTTCTGGATGCGGTTAGGGGTATATTGGCGGGCTTGCATGGCGCGGCCTCGGACGGCACGGTGGCGCGGGATGGCACGGTGGCGCGGGATGGCACAGGCTCGGACGGCCCGGCGACGAGGGATCTCGCAGGTGTTCGGGTGCTGATCAGCGCGGGAGGCACTCGGGAACCGATAGATCCGGTCCGCTACATATCGAACCGATCGTCAGGCAAGCAGGGGTACGCGCTCGCGCGAGAAGCAACTGTGCGAGGCGCGGACGTGGTGCTCGTCACAGCTGCAGAAGGTATGGAGCCTCCTGTCGGTTCGGAGGTCGTGGCTGTGGAGACCTCTCGGGAGATGGAGCGCGAGCTCATGGCGCGATGCCAGGACGCGGACGTAGTGGTGATGGCTGCAGCCGTCGCAGACTTCAGACCTGCGCGCATCCAGGCCCAGAAGATCTCCAAGGCTGACGGGGTACCGGACATGGCTTTGGAAGCGACGCCCGACATACTCTCTGAGCTGGTCGAGGTTCGCCGCCCTGGCCAGGTCATCGTGGGTTTTGCTGCCGAGACGCATGATGTGGTCCCAAGGGCGAGGATGAAGATGGCGGCAAAGAGGGTGGACCTGATGGTCGCGAACGACGTCTCTGTCCCAGGCGCGGGCTTTGGCCACGACACGAACGCGGTGGAGATCATAGCGGCTGACGGAGCTTCCACGAGCGTTCCCATGACCACGAAGGCCGCGGTGGCACGGGCGGTGTTCGATAGTGTGGTTGACTGTCTGGCGAAGAGCAGCAAGGAATCGGCGGCACGCGGCAAGGACCCTGCGAAGAGCAGCAAGGAGGAGTTTTGAAGAGCCACTATACGTTCACCTCGGAGTCGGTTACCGAGGGGCATCCTGACAAGATGGCGGACCAGATTTCGGATGCCGTCCTCGACGCCATCCTGGAGAAAGACCCGGACGGTCGGGTCGCATGCGAGACGATGCTTACCACTGGCTTGGTCGTGGTCGCCGGCGAGGTGACGACCACCACACGCGATATCGAGGTGCCGAAGATCGTGCGTGACACGATCGTAGAGATCGGCTACGACCGAGATGCCTATGGGTTCAACGGTCACACCTGCGGGGTGATAGTGAGCCTGGACGAGCAGTCGCCGGATATATCGCGTGGCGTCACGGCGGCATTAGAGGTCAGGGCCGGCTCTGCAGGAGAGGACCAGCTCAATGCGCAGGGCGCGGGAGACCAGGGGATGATGTTTGGTTACGCCTGTGACGAGACGCCTGATCTCATGCCTATGCCAATTTGGTTGGCTCATCGGCTTGCGCAACGGCTCTCGCAGGTCAGGCGCGCAGGTATCTTGCCCTATCTCAGGCCTGACGGCAAGACGCAGGTCAGCGTGGAGTACGAGAACGACAGGCCCGTGGCTCTGAGGACCGTTGTCATCTCTAGCCAGCATCAACCCGGTGTGGATCTTGACACTCTCTTGTTGCCGGATGTGCGCGAGCACGTCCTGCATCCGTTGCTCCCCGCCGAGCTCGATTCCTCTTCGCTGGAGTTGCTAGCCAACCCGACTGGCCTGTTCGAGCTGGGAGGGCCCCATGCCGATACCGGGCTGACCGGGCGAAAGGTGATCGTCGACAGCTATGGTGGCTACGCTCGTCACGGCGGAGGCGCTTTTTCCGGCAAGGACCCGTCAAAGGTGGACCGGTCCGGATCGTACGCTGCCAGGTGGTTGGCGAAGCACGTAGTGGCATCTGGGGCTGCACGTCGTTGTGAGCTTCAGGTGGCCTATGCGATCGGTGTTGCCCGGCCAGTCTCCGTTATGGTGGACACCTTCGACACAGAGGTGGTCGATCCTGAGAAGATAGCGAGAGCTCTGGACGAGCTGTTCGATCTGAGGCCGGCCGCGATCGTTCGTGACCTTGATCTCCGGCGTCCCATCTACAAGCGGACAGCCTCGTACGGGCATTTCGGCCGGGCCGAGAAGGAGATGACCTGGGAGGCAACACCCAGGGTGGAGGATCTCAAGCAGGCGCTTGGACTGTAGCGGCCAGATCGCATCTGGATCGGCGTGTCGCTACCCGTACCTGTAGGCACGCGTCGCCAGAGCGTGGGTCGCTGTTCGGCTCGCTAAGATCATGGGACGTTGCGCAGGTTGCCGTGTAGCGCTCTCTGCCGCGCCCGTTGAGTCATGCGGGCAGTTCAGTGTGGGGCCCCACGGGATCGGGGAGTCTTGCCACGAATGCAGGAAGCCGTAGCGCTGTGATATCGCCGTCTGCTTGCGTGTTCTTGCGTGGCAGACTCTGGCGTGACTGGCGTGACTGGCGTGGGCGTACGTATTCGGCAAACCCGTCCCCTCACTGGTCTCCTCTCGACAACTCCCTCGCGGTAATGACCCCGCTGACGGTGCTGGACACGGGCGAATCATGGTGGTCGTAACAACGGTGTGGTACGACGGTGTTCGGAATGCCGTAGGCGAGATCGCGAGGTCGCTCGCTACGTCGCTCAGCACGAGCGCGACGGTGAGCAGATCCGGCTCCTCACCGTCGAGCGCGACGATCTGCGGACGCGCCTCAAGCGCTGCGAGGCTGCGTACTGGGAGCCCGAGGGTCGGTGATTGGACTATCGGACCAGCCCGGGGCGTGAGGCAGATGAGGCCTTGCCGGCCATGGTAGTCGGGCGCGACCGGATGCCTCCCGATGGCATCAGACCTATATCCGCGAGTAGCTGCGCCCGCTGGTTTGCGTCTGACTTCGTGACAGCTTGAGTTGCTCACCTACGCAGCAACATCCTCCCAAGCAAGGCGGATGAGGCCGATTTCCTGTGGTGTGGGCCACTCGGGGTCTACCCGGCGAAATTGCATGGCGATGATCACGCGCCGCAGTTTGGCGAACATGTCGAGGACTGAGGGGTCGTATTACCTGCTTCGATGTGGGACGGAGTTGACGAGGTAGCAGGACATCAAGAAAAGCAGTGAAGTGCACGCGCATACTGTGCTATGCTGACCACATGGCGGTGACCTGGGCGGCTCTTGGGTTGATGGCACTTGTGTCATTCGGCTTCATGGGTTTGGTGTGGAGCAAGGTTGACGCGCTCGGCTCTGAGTTTTGCATCGAGATCGGCCAGGTGCGCAGTGAGATCGGCCAGGTGCGCCGTGAGATCGGCAGGCTAGGTACGAAGATCGATGCGCTCGGTCGTGAGCTTCGTCAGCATCCGGCTACCGCCTGAGCCCCACACGGGGTCACCATTTGCAGTTCCGTACGATGGGGCAGGTGAGCCGGAGGCCAGCCCTCTAGTTTGCCGAGCTCTTGTTCTCACTTGAGTTTCTCACCTACGTAGTAGCGTCTTCCCAAGCCAGGCGGATGAGGCCGATTTCCTGGGGTGTGGGCCACTCGGGGTCTACCCGGCGAAATTGCGTGGCCATGAT
>JAJYWA010000177.1 GCA_021791755.1 Actinomycetes bacterium
ATGGAAGCTGCTCCCCTACTGTCACCACCGCACCAGCGTCGAAGGCATCGAGGAGCGGCTTGAACTGCTCGTCGCCGCAGCGCTCTTTGAAGACCTTCAGCACTGCAGCGGAGGTGATCTCCGAGAGCACCCGCTCGCGCTCGGAGTCGTCGAACAGGTCCAGCTCCACCTTTCCCAAGCTCGACGCGGCGAGAAAGGCTATGTCGCTGATGCGTGGCGCCGCCTCGTCCTCGTTACAACGCAAGGCTCGCCTCATCGCGTTCGCCTCGAGAAGCTCGTGGTTGGCGAGCGACATCCTGACGGACACGCCGGATCGCTGGTTCACGTGCGGGTGAGACCGAGCTTGCTGGCTGATCTCAGCGATCACCTCCGACATGACCTCCGGCGTACGCACGACTACACGGCCAATGCGCAACCGTTGGGTCTCTTGAACAATGACCGCCAGTTCCGCTCTGGCGTCCTTCGGGTAATGCGTTCGGATCTCCGACCCGAACCGATCCTTCAGCGGCGTGATGATGCGGCCACGGTTCGTATAGTCCTCAGGGTTTGCGGAGGCGATGAAGACCACGTCCAGCGGAAGGCGCACCTTCTGGCCCCGGATCTGCACGTCACGCTCCTCGAGCACGTTCAACAGGCCGACCTGGATCCGCTCCGCTAGATCCGGAAGCTCGTTGATCGCAAAGATCCCACGGTTGGCTCTCGGCAGGAGGCCGTAGTGGAGAGCCTGTTCGTCCGAGAGGTAGCGGCCCTCGGCTACCTTCATCGGATCTATCTCACCCAGGACGTCCGCCATCGACGTGTCCGGCGTAGCGAGCTTCTCCGTGAAGCGTTCCTCACGGCTCACCCACGTGATCGGGCATTCGTCGCCGGTCTCCGAGACGAGATCTCGAGCGAACTTCGACACCGGCTGGAAGGGATCGTCGTTGATCTCCGAACCGGCGACGATCGGGATCCACTCGTCGAGAAGCGCCGTCAGGGAGCGCATGATCCTCGTCTTGGCCTGTCCACGCTCACCGAGGAAAATGATGTCATGCCCAGCGATGATCGCGTTCTCGAGCTGCGGAATGACCGACTCCTCGAAGCCGATCACCCCATCGATGATGGGCAATCCCGCTGCTATCTTCGCGGCGGCATTGCGCTGCATCTCCATTGCAACACGCTGAGGGGACCACCCGGACGCTTTCAGCTCGCCAAGTGTTCCAGGCATGTCCGCTGGCTTCGCCACTTGCATCTCCAGAGCCTACGCCTGCTCGAAGCACTCGGAGCGATAGCCGAGCTCCACAGCGCTGAACTGCTCATATCGCCGCTCTTCGTCTCAATTTCGCTCATCGGAGTCGCTCGGCGCGAAGATATGTCTCGTCGCAGTCCCGAGCATTCCGGCGACGGATCGCGGCACACAGCGCGTGCCCAGCCCGAGCCAGGCCCGACGGGCCATGATCTGCTGCGAGCTAGGCGTGAAGCGAAGCAAGACTCACCAGGAGGTGAACGTACATTGACCACAGTCGAGGAAGTAAGGCCCGCGCCCGTGCAGCTTGGCAGGCGCAGGGGAGGCCCGGACGTCAAGACGTCCCGAACAGACCGCTGGTGGGTACCACCAGCCACGACAGCCATCACGCTGCTCGCCTTCGTCGCCTACTCGACCTGGGTTGCCTTCCAGAACAGCCATTACTACGCGGCGCCTTACATCAGCCCGTTCTACTCCCCATGCGTCTCATCGAACTGTACCTACCAGCAGCTACCGATCGTGGGCACCTGGTGGAAGCTCTCGCCAGCCCTGATCATCCTCTGGTTCCCGCTTGGCTTCCGCCTCACCTGCTACTACTACCGCAAGGCCTACTACCGCTCTTTCCTCAGAGCCCCTGTCGCCTGCGCAGTAAAGGACGCCAGGCCGCGCTACCGCGGCGAGACACGATTCCCGCTCGTGCTGCAGAACGCCCACCGCTGGTTCTTCTACGCGGGCGTCGTGTTCAACGTCTTCCTGACGATCGACGCGGTCAGAGCCTACGACTTCCCTCTCCGACACGGCGGATCGGAGTGGGGAATGGGGCTCGGAAGCCTGGTGCTCACGGTGAACGCCGTTCTCCTGTGGCTCTACAGCATGTCTTGCCACTCCTGCAGGCACCTTGCGGGAGGACGCCTGAACCACTTCGCGCAGCATCCCCTACGACACTGGATCTGGAAGAAGCTCACCCCCCTCAACGCCCACCACATGCGATTTGCCTGGGCAAGCCTTGTCTTCGTGGCGCTGACCGATGTCTACGTACGGCTCGTCGCCTCAGGGCTCGTCCATGATCCGAGGTTCTTCTGATGTCCTTGATCACAGTCGATGAAGTCCATGACCTCGATGTCCTCATAATAGGGGCTGGTGGAGCAGGCATCCGGGCAGCAATCGCCGCCAGCTCCGAAGGGGTCGCGACAGGGCTCGTGTGCAAGTCGCTGTTCGGAAAAGCCCACACCGTCATGGCAGAAGGCGGGATTGCCGCATCGATGGGGAACGTGTACCCCGAAGACAACTGGCGGGTGCACTTCCGCGACACGATGCGCGGCGGCAAGATGCTCAACAACTGGCGCATGGCCCAACTCCATGCCCAGGAGGCTCCTGACCGGGTCATGGAGCTCGAAGAGTGGGGGGCCCTCTTCGACCGCACACCAGATGGGCGCATCCTGCAGCGGGACTTCGGCGGCCATCGCTTCGCCCGCCTGGCTCACGTCGGTGACAGAACAGGCCTCGAGCTGATCCGAACCCTGCAGAACAAGGCAACGAGCCTTGGCGTAAAGGTCTTCATGGAGTGCACGATCCTCCGGCTCCTCACCGACGGCCCGAGAGTGGTCGGAGCGCTCGGGTACTGGCGCGAGTCGGGGAGCTTCGTCATCTTCCGGGCAAAGGCCACGGTGCTCGCGACAGGAGGGGTCGGCAAAGCATACAAGGTGACCTCGAACTCCTGGGAGTACACCGGTGACGGTCATGTGCTTGCGCTGCTGGCGGGCGCCGACCTGATCGATATGGAGTTCCTCCAGTTCCACCCGACAGGAATGGTCTGGCCACCTTCGGTCAGAGGCCTGCTCGTGACCGAGGGCGTTCGAGGCGACGGCGGGGTCCTTCGGAACAGCGATGGCAAGCGCTTCATGTTCGACTACGTTCCCGAGATGTTCCGATCCGAGACCGCTGACACCGAAGAGGAGGCCGATCGGTGGTACACCGACAAGAAAGGCGCGCGGCGCACACCGGACCTCCTGCCTAGAGACGAGGTCGCCAGGGCGATCAACTCCGAGATCAAGGCCGGCAGGGGCAGCCCCCATGGAGGCGTGTTCCTCGACATTGCCTCACGGCGCGACCCTGAGTACATCAAG
>JAJYWA010000049.1 GCA_021791755.1 Actinomycetes bacterium
TATATCGCAGAGCTGCTTCGGGTCCTGCGCCCAGGCGGCCTCGCCTTCTTCCAGGCGCCGAGCGAACGGATCGCGCCCGCTGTGATCGCACCGGAGGTGATGCGGGGGGCTCGCCTTGCGCTGCTCGATGCCGGCTCGGGCGATCGCGGCGCCGCCGACGGCTCCGAGACCCTCGATCGCGCCTCGTGGAGGTCCGGCTCTGAGCACAAGCTCCGGGTGCTCGTGCACAACGCCTCTGAGCACGCGTGGACGCCGGAACAGAGGTTGATAATCGGCACTCGCTGGCAAGCGGCGCCGGCCGGCGCATTCGTAGACGGGTTTGACTCGCGCTTGCTGCTGCCAGGGGACGTCCCGCCCGGTGACGCCCTCGAGCTCTCGGTGGAGGTGTTCGTCCCGCGCACCCCCGGCCTTTTCACCCTGAGCGTTGGAGTGCTCCAGGACGGGGTGGCATGGTTCGTAGACCATGGCGCCGCAGAGATCCGCCTCGATGTCGACATCTCGGCGGAGCCGTCGCCGGCCGACGCGTCGAATGCCTCGGACGTCGCGGCCGTCGTGGGGGCAGATGCGGCCGGTCCGGTTGGCGCCAAGGAACCTCTGAGCGAGGAGGGGAGCGCGCAGGCGGGCGAGCCGGCCCCTCGCATGGAGATGCACCCGGTGCCCGAAGCCGATGTCGTGGCGGTTGTCGAGCGAGCCGGCGGCGAGGTGCTCGAAATTGCAGACGCCATGATGGCTGGCGCAGGGTGGAGGGACCTGAGCTACTTGGTCGCCAGACGCTGAGGCTACGACCTGCAACGGCAGTCTGGCATCGAGCGGGTCCGGTTCGTCGGCTAGGCTCTGGTCCGTGGTTAGCCTGCCTGCAGTGAGGGTGGAAGGCGTCTCCAAGCACTTCCGCCTCTACCATGACAAGTACACATCGTTGAAGGAGCGCGCCCTGCACCTGGGCAAGGTGCCCTACGAGGAGTTCTGGGCCCTGTCGAACATTGACTGCGAGATCGCAGAAGGCCGGACTCTCGGAGTGCTGGGGCGCAACGGCTCAGGCAAGTCCACCCTTCTCAAGTGCATAGCGGGAATCCTCAAGCCATCATCGGGAAGGGTGGTGGTGCGCGGACAGCTCGCCGCGATGCTAGAGCTCGGCGCCGGTTTCCACCCGGAGCTGTCCGGCCGGGATAATGTGTTCCTGAACGCGTCGCTCCTCGGCATGGGCAGGAAGGAGATCGAGCGGCGCTTTGATGACATCGTGGCCTTCGCCGAGCTGGAGACCTTCATAGACAACCAGGTCAAGTACTACTCCTCGGGTATGTACACGCGGCTTGGATTCGCGGTGGCGGTGAACGTGGACCCGGACGTGCTCCTGATCGACGAAGTGCTCGCGGTGGGGGACGAACCTTTCCAACGCAAATGCCTGGCCCGAGTCAAGGAGTTCCAGGAAGACGGCCGCACCATCGTTCTGGTCAGCCACTCTGCAGATTCGATCCGGCAGATATGCGACTCGGCGATAGTTCTCGACCAGGGAAAGATGGTCGCTGAGGGGACCCCTGGCGAGGCGATACGGGCGTTCAGGCAGCACCTGATAGAGACGGGCGACGAGATTCACGCCAACCTGCTTGTCCCAGACGAGGACAGCTCCGCCGCAGCTGCCAAGCGTCCTGCGCTCGATCAAAGCGTCACGATCGAGAGCGTCGTCTTCGAGCATGCTGACGACGGGGGCACCAGGCCATACCTGCTGCCCGGTGAGGCCATGACGGTTCGGATCGGGTACCTGGTCAAGCACCCGGTGACCGATCCCGTCTTTACGCTCGAGATCCACGATGTCGAGGGTTCGCTCGTGTACGGCGCGGACACAGATGCCCTCGGCGAACCGCTTGGGTACCTGAGCGGCAAGGGCTACCTCGCGCTCCTGTGCGAGTCCGTGCCGCTCCTCGACGGCACGTACGACGTCGCCGTCGGGGTGCGGGCGCGCACCGGGGGCAAGATCTATGACTGGAAGGAGCAGGTCGCACAGTTCCAGGTCATGAACCCGGACCGTACGCGTGGATCTGTGGCGATGGGGTTCCGCGTGGAGACGGACGCGCCGCTGCCGGGCCGTGCCCGGGCGGGCCAGCGTGCAAGCGGCTGACGCCTCGCCAGCGGGCGATCCGGAGCGCGAGAGGATGCCGTCGGTTGACGAGCACGCGGCGCTGATTGCCGAGATCCGCTCTCTCGCTGAGCGGACCAGCAGGGCGGATCCACTCGATGTGGAGGCGGAGGACCAGCTCAGCAGGGCGTTCTTCGAATTCACTCCGGTTGGCGCGGTGAACACGGAGCGGCCTGCGATGCTCGTCGAGCAACTCGAGCGTTCGGCTGCTATAAGCCCGCTTGTCCCCGTGGACTCGAAGAAGCCAGTCGGTCGCATCGCGAAGCGGCTCGTTCGCAAGCTGGTCTTCTGGTACATGAGCTACGTAGCCGGCCAGATGCTTCGCTTCGCCTCATACGCCACGCGCCTCATCATCCGCCACGAGGAGCGGCTCACTGAGATCGAGGAGAAGCTTTCCATGGCACACACGCCAGTGACTGTGTTGCCTGAAGACCTTTCGGAGCCGATCGACCTCAGTGGATGGTCTGAGCGGGTGGTGGGCCTGCTCCAGTCGCTCGCTGGCGGCGTCACGTCCGAGGACGGCTCGGACGGGCCGGTGCCAGCCACCAGAGTGCTTCATGCGGGCTGCCAGGATGGGCTCCTGGTGAAGCAGCTGCGCGATGCCGGAGTCGACGCGTACGGCGTAGACCCGCGCTGGTCGCTCGTCGATGCCGGCCTTGCTAGTGACTCGTCCCTTGACCTCCGGGAAGAGGAGATCTTCAGTCACCTCGCGAGCGTTGGGGCCTCCTCGCTGGCGGGAGCGCTCCTGACGGGCTTTATCGAGCAGCTGGAACGCCATAGGCTTCCCCAGCTCCTTGACGTCCTCCGCGCAGTGGTCGCGCCGGGCGGGCTCATAGTCGTCGTGTCAGTCGCGCCGGAAGCCTGGGCCCGCACGAGATCTACGGTCGATGTCGACCTGGCGCCGGCCCGGCCTCTGCATGCCTCGACTTGGACAACCCTGCTGGCCAGGCAAGGCTTCTCGGATATCGACGTGTCGTCCCTACCAGGCGCGTACTGTGTGGTGGGGCGCCGGGGACCTTGAGAGCTCGGGCGGCACACCAGTTCCTAGCGACCTTCCTGCCCCGGGACGCCACTGGACTGCACGCGCTCGGTGTCCGGCGCTGCCTCCGAGAGGCGGGGTGGCGTTCGGAGATCTTCGCGGAGGCCGTTCACGATGACCTCGCCAGCGAGGCTCACCACTTCAGAGAGTACAGCCGCCTTGCTGAAGATGGGGACCTCCTCATCTACCAGATGACCACCGCGACTGCGCTCGCAGGCTTCCTCGCATCGCGAAACGAGGCGTTGATCGTCGACTACCATAACATCACCCCTCCGGAGCTCTACGACGCCTGGGAGCCTGCTGTTGCCCAACGCAACCGGTATGCGCTCGACGAGTTGGCATCGCTTGCGGACCGCAGCGCCTACGGGGTCGGGGACTCCGAGCTCAACTGCCGAGACCTCAGGGCTCTGGGCTACGAGCGCACCCGGGTCCTGCCTCTCTTCATCGACATGGATCGCCGTTTCGCTTGGCCTGACCCAGGAGCCCTGCGCGAGCTCGAGGTTCTCAAGTCGAGGGGTGGTAGCGATCTGGTGTTCATTGGCCGGCTGGCGCCGAACAAGGCGCAGCATGACCTGGTGCAGGCGCTCTGGGTGTACCGACGACTTTACGACCCTCGAGCGAGGCTGTGGCTCGTCGGTCAGCCGTCATGCTCGCCGTATGCTGCCGCGCTCCGAGAGATGGTCGCTCACCTGGGCCTCGCCTCGGCCGTGCACTTCCGGCGGGGCGCAAGCGACGCCCTTCTCGCCGCGTACTACCTGTCGGCGGACCTGTTCGTGTGCGCGTCGGACCACGAGGGCTTCTGCATGCCGATCCTGGAGGCGATGCACCATCGCCTGCCGGTGGTGGCGTACTCGTCATCGGCTGTTCCCGAGACAGTTCAGGACGCTGGCGTGCTGATCCAAGACAAGTCGCCGGTCGCACTGGCGGCTGCCTTCGATGCCGCGTGCCGCCGGCGCGAGCAGCTCGTCGACGATCTCGAGCCGGCTGTGAGGTCAAGGCTTGCTGCGTTCGATACCCGTGCGGTCAGCGAGCAGCTCCTCAGCCTCGTAGCGGAGGTGGCGGGTCGTGTGCCAGGATAGCGCTCATGCTGGGATGGGTCGCATGACGCGATGGCCAGCGGCGATGAAGGTGGACCTGCGGCCATGAAGGTGGCGTTCGTCACGCCGCGTTATGGCACAGAGGTTATTGGCGGAGCTGAATCGGCCGCGCGCATGCTCGCGGAGAGGCTGGTGCACGACCTTTCCTGGGAGGCCGAGGTCTTCAGCACATGTGCGCTCGACTATGTGAGCTGGGACGATCACTTCGTCCCGGGAACGAGCGATCTCAACGGAGTGCGCGTGCATCGTTTCAGAACGCGATCGGGGCGGCGTCCGGAGTACTACGCGCTCGATGCGCGCGTGAAGGGCTCGCCGCGTTCAGCGACCCTGGACGAAGCGCGCGAGTGGGTCGAGCTCCAGGGGCCTATATGCCCGGATCTGGTCGATGCCGCACTCGAGAGCGCCTGCGATGTCATGTCCTTTTATCCGTACCTCTACTACCCGACGGTGGCGACCATCCCACTTGCCAGGCGTCCGTCCGTGCTTCATCCAGCTGCCCATGACGAGCCTGCAATGTACCTCAAGGTATTTTCCGAGACGTTCGCGTCAGCAGACGCCTTTGCCTATCACACGGTCTCCGAGCGCCGGCTCGTGCAGAAGATACACCCTGTTGCCGAGGTCCCCCAGGCTGTGCTGGGCCTTGGTGTCGCGGAGCCATGTCCGGCCGGACGTAGCGGTGCAGAGATTTCCGGGGTAGGCGACCGTCCGTACCTGTGCAGCCTCGGCCGGGTGGACGATCACAAGGGGTCCACGATGCTGGCTGCGTTCTTTCGCGAGTACAAGAAACGTAGGCCGGGCCCGCTCGCGCTCGTGATGGTTGGATCCGTAGCGGCCTCGATACCGGAGCACCCGGACATCGTCTTGACGGGTGGCGTCTCGGAGGAGGACAAGTGGGACATCCTCGCCGGCGCGAGCGCTCTCGTCTCGCCGTCGGCGTACGAGTCCTTCTCGCTCGTGATCATGGAGGCCTGGCTACAGTCCGTGCCGGTGATCGTCAACGAGACGTGCGCAGTCACCGTCGAGCACTGCGAGCGCTCCGGCGGCGGGATCTCCTTCGGTTCGTACTACAGCTTCGAGGCCTGCGTGGACACCCTCATGTCCAAGCCGCACGCACGGGAGGTGCTTGCTGCGAGCGGCAAGCGCTATGTCGAGTCGAACTACAGCTGGCCAGCGCTAGTGAGGAAGTTCGAGAGCTTCTACACAGGCGTCGCAGCGCGCGGCAGGAAGAGCGTCGCAGGACGCAACCGGGGATAAGCCGGGGGCAAGAGCTGCGGCAGCTTCTACGCCGGGGTAGCAGGGCGCGCCAGGTTCGGGGCCGGCTGGCCGGTTGCCCGGCCGCTCGGTACGGCCGACGTCCATAACGGCGATCGTGGTAATCTGCGGGCGTGCCAGGCGTTCGTCACCCGATAGCAAGGCGTATAGCGGAGCTCTCCTCGCCAAAGGCGCGCCCTTCGGGCGCCGGCATCTCCTTTGCCACGCTCGATCCCGAAGACGCTCTTCGAATCGCTTACGAGATAGTTCTCCGGCGCGCTCCAGATCCTGTGGGAACAGCTGACCTCCTGCCTCGTCTCAAGTCGGGCCAGCTGACCCGTGAGCAGCTCGTCGAGCATCTCATGCTATCCGAGGAGCTCCGGAACCAGCGAAGGATCTCCCTCCTCGGGCCGTCCTTGCACATGAGCCGCTGCGACTTCATTCGCAGCCTGCCTCGGGCGCGGCGTGTGCTGGATCTCGGGGGAACGCATCAGAGCAATGACGATGGCGCGCTGGTTGGCCTCGGCTACCCATACGACTTCGACGAGGTGGTAATCGTCGACCTGCCGCCAGACGACCGCCACCCGATCTATCGCAGCGGGGGCAGGATCGACGAGAAGAGGACCTCGAGAGGCATGGTTCGCTACCGTTATCACTCGATGACAGACCTGTCCGGGTTCGAGGACGCGAGCTTTGACCTCGTCTACAGCGGAGAAAGCATAGAGCACATCAGCGAGAGCGAGGCTGACCTCGTCTTGGATGGCATCTTCCGGGTTCTCAAGCCCGGTGGCCATCTCGCACTCGATACACCGAACGCCCGGGTCACTCGCCTGCAGCAGGCTGACTTGATTGATCCTGACCACAAGATCGAGTACACAGTCGCCGAGCTGGTGGCGAAGATCGAACGAGCCGGGCTCCGCATGAAGGAGGTCAAGGGCCTGAACTACGCCGGAGGTTGCTTCGCTGATGGGAAGTTCTCGGTGGAGCTCGTTGCGAGCAACCCCGGCATCTATGACGTGGCCGAGGACTGTTACCTAATAGCGTGCCTCTGCGAAAAGCCACCAGTGAGGACCACCCGCACAGCTCTCAGGTCATCGGCGGCGTAGACGGCCGAATCCGATGCCGGAGCACACACCTGAGCGCCGCGGAGATGCTACGAGCAGTTCGATAGAGGCGGTCTTGCAAGAGATTGCCCTAGAGGCGCGCCAGCGTAAGGCGGATGGAGAGATGACCGACAACCTCGAAGACGAGCTGGCCGCCCTTTTCACCGGGCTTGCTCCGATCGGCACCAAACGCTGGTTCTTCGAGGCTGCACGGGTTCATTTCGACAGTGCGACCCGCGGATACCAAGGCATTCTGTCGGGCCTCAGGGACCTCGCCGGTGCGATCGGCAGCCCGGTCCAGCCGGCTGCTGAGCCACCGCGAGCCACCGTCGCATCCCGAACGGTGGACCGTCTCTTCAAGGTCGTGGCGGCAGCTCGGGTCGATGCTCGGGTTGAGCACCTTGCCAAGGAGGTCGCCGCGTTCGCATCGACGTCGGTGCGAACGCTGGAGGTCATCGAGCAACGGCTCGGCTACGTCGACGAGGCCCTTCGACTTCTAGGGGAGCGCATCGAGGAGGACAACGATGGCGGGCGATCCCTCAATTCGCTGGCACGCCATCTGGAGCATCGCTTGCCGCCCGAAGACCTCGAGGCCTGCTCTGGAACGGTCGTCGAGACGTTCTCGAACGCTGGCGGGAAGGTCCTGCATGGTGACTGCGCAGACGGGCGCATCGTGTCGTCGATGATGGCTGCTGGCGTTGACGCCTACGGCGTCGACCCCCGCGTCGAAGCCGCCTACTCCGCTATGCGCCGCGGCGCACCGGTCCGGATTGGCGCTGTTCTCGATCACCTCGCGTCGCTCGGGGACGCGGCGCTCGGAGGACTGTTCCTCTCGGGGAGCATCGACCGGGGGTCGAGCGCGTGCCAGCTTCGCCTGCTCGAGCTCTCCTCGCAAGCTCTCTGCGGCGGCGCGACCCTAGCGCTAGCGGTCACCGAGCCCTCTCGTCTCCCTGAAGAGCACCGCGACGGCGCCTTCGCTGAGCTCCTGGACTGGAGCCCGAAGACGCCGGGCACGTGGGAGGAGATGATCGCGTACGCGGGGTTCGTGGACGTGAGGGTCCTGGCTCTCCCGGCTTCGGGCGGGTCCACACGATCGAACACGGCGGAGATGGCTCCGGTGGCGGAGATGGCTCCGGCCGCAGGGATGGCTCCGGCGACGCGCGTACGGCCGAGTCACCTGCTCCTTGCAGTGCGCTCACGCGTCGCATGAGCGACTCCCACAGTACTGCTGGCTCGGCTGGCTCGGCTGCAGCGTTGGATGGCTCGGCTGGCTCGGCTGCAGCGTTGGATGCCAGAGCGCTGCATCAGTTCGTTCCAATGCTGATCGCCAATGATGCGGTCGGTGGGCACACACTTGATGTCCAGCGGCTCGCTCGGGCGGCCGGGCTTGCTTCGAAGATCTTCGTTGACACGATCAACGGAGAGGAGCCTGCTGAGGTGCACCACTTCAGCGCCTACGCGGATCTGGCTGGACCTGGAGACGTGCTCGTGTACCAGCTCGCGGTCGCTTCCCCGATGGTGGAGATGCTGTGCTCTCGTGATGAGCCGCTCGTCGTCAACTACCACAACATCACGCCGCCCGACGCCTTCGCACCCTGGGACTACGTCGCGGTCCTCGATCAGACCAGAGCGCGTGACGAGCTGGTCAGGCTGGCAACCAGAGCGAGTGGAGGACTTGCGGCGTCCCACTTCAACGAGGCGGAGCTAATCGATGCAGGCTATCGGCATACTGCGGTCCTCCCGGTCTTGTTGGATCTCGGCCGGAACGACGAGCAGGTCGACACCCCGACAATGGAGCACTTGACGCTCCTGAAGAAGGCTGGAGGTTCAGACTGGCTGTTCGTGGGGCGCCTCGCTCCCAACAAGGGCCAGGATCGACTAATCCGTGCGCTGTACGTGCACAGGAAGCTATACGATCCCGACGCGCGCCTGCATCTGGTTGGCCGCGAGGTGTCGCCAGCGTATGCTGAAGCGATCCGACGCTACGTCGACGTGCTCGGGTTGGCGGGATGCATCGAGATCGTTGCCGACCTGACGGCTGCCGAGCTGAGCGCCTACTACCGGTCAGCAGACGTGTACGTGTGCCTCTCGGAACATGAGGGTTTCGGCGCTCCGCTCCTCGAGGCGTTCGATGCCAGCCTACCGGTTGTCGCCTACGCTGCGGGAGTGATCCCGGAGATGCTCGGTCCCGCTGGGATGCGCCTCGGCTCCGCTGCACCGACAGATGTAGCCACCGCGATAGCGCGGCTCCTTCGCGACGAGCGCCTGAGGGCGTCTCTCATCGCAAGAGGCCACGAGCGCCTCCGCGAGATCGACATGCCGGGAGCACGAGATCGCACGCTTTCGACCCTGCTCAGCCTGGCGAGCAGATGATCGCCCGGTCGCGCTTCGCTATCGCGGCCTGCGCATCCTGTACAGCCTGCGCGCTTGTTGCGAGCTCGTGTGCGAGCGCACCCACGCGCTATGACGTCGCTGGCGCCGGCCGCGCCGTCAAGGGACCTGCGGGTATCGTGGCTGGCCTACCAGCGGCGGCTGCAACGGCCGCACTGGCGCCCGTGTACCGGGCATACACGCGAACCCTTGGCCTCGGTGATCTCAGCGAGGTCCTTGTGCTCTCGGAGAGGGGCACGACTGGCGCCCTGGCGGGCGCGATGGGTTCCGACTTCACGCTGAGCCTCTCGGGAACGATCGCTCCCGCTTCGGGCGACGGCTCCTTCAGGATGGCGGTCAACGGCCCTGGGGTCCTGGCTCAGGCGCTCTCCTCTCCGCGAACGGTCATCCTCACGTCGGCCCGCCTCTACCTCCAGACGCCGCTGGCATTGACTGCGAGCGTGGGCCCGTCGCCATGGATCGAACTGCCGGCGAGCGCGTTCGGGAGCTTCCTCCTACCCGTGCAGCCTGTAGAGCCAGCCGGACGCAGCGCTCCCGATGGCGCAACGTCAGGAGCGCTGGCCGCGGAGCCTTCGGCGGCCGCTAGCGTCCACCTTCTCGCCGTGGCGCCGCTTGGCGATCCCTCGGGACTGCTCCAGCTCTGGGACGTCCCCGCTGCAAGCTTGCGATCCTCGAAGGCCGTGCTCCCAGATGGAGCGCATGCAACGCGCTACCGGGTGTTGGTGAACGTGGATGCCGCCGCGAGACTCCCTGGGCTCGCAGGTGCGTTCTATGCAGGCATCAGGGCGACTCGGGCGCTACGGACGGTCACGTTCACGATCTACGTCGACAGCGCAGGCATAGCTCGCTCTATCAGTATGGACCTCCCACTCCAGCAGGCGACCGTGGTCAACACCGTGCCGAAGCTACAAGCGTCTGCCGGCTCTCGGGTGTCCACTGCGCGACGCGATAGGCCATCGAGGAGTAGCGCCAGTCGGAACCGGCGCCGCATCTCGAGGCGCAGCCGGTCCGGGAGCCGCCTAGTGACGCCTGCTCGGCTCTTGCGAGCGCAGCCGGCGATCTCCCTCTCCATCACGCTCTCGCGATCTCCCGTAGGAGCTGGGGCCGTGCTCGGCGCACCGCCCGCTGGCACGGTCGGCGCGGTCCCGGGATTCAGCCCTGGGGTAAGATCGACCTGATGCATGGCGAGCCGCTAATTCGGGCAACGGGTACTGGTCCCTGCTGGTGTGCGGCAAATGGCTCCCTGACATGAGCACGCCGCTAGAAGCGCTCATTGGTCTCCAAGATCATGATACGTTGCTGGACCAGCTGAGCCATAGACGAGAGACGTTGCCCGAGCGAGCAGCGTTCAACAAGTTCAGGCAGTCTCTCCGGGCTCTTGACGTGGTCGTCAGTGAGCTGCGAAGCCGCCGCGAGGCGCTGGGAGCGGAGCAGCGTGGCATCGAGGATGAGATAGAAGCAGCCACCAAGAGGATCGATGCGATCGAAAAGCGTCTGTACGGTGGCGAGGTCTCTGCTTCGCGAGAGCTCCAGGCAATGTCTGCCGAAGTCGAGCACCTTCGTGCCAGACGCTCCGACCTCGAGGATCAGGAGCTGGAGGTGATGGAGCAGGGCGAGCCGCTCGATGCCGAGCTCCGCGCCGCTGCGGAGCAGCATGCTCAATTGGACGCAGATCTCGCAGGTGCGGCGAGCGCCTTAGGCGCAGCGGAGGCGCTGGTAGACGAGCAGATATCCCACCAGGCAGGTGAGCGCGCACGTCTCGCGGAGGCGGTGCCTGCGGCGCTGCTGGCCGAGTATGAGCGGCTTCGTTCACGCCTCGGGGGCCAAGGGGCTGCTCGACTGGTGGGAGACTCCTGCTCGGGTTGCCATCTGCGGCTGTCCGCTGTGGCGATCGACGATATTCGCAGGCTACCGCCGGGTTCGTTCGTTAACTGCGAGCAGTGCGGCCGGATCCTCGTGCACTGAGGCGTTACTGCACTGAGGCGCGACTGGACATCGGGCCGGGCTGGATGCCAGCGTGGTCTGGGCACTAGCGAACAGGTGGTGAGCGGACCTGTAGGCGGGGTTCTGTCCACCACCGTCCGGATCGGACGGTGGATGGGTGGCCATCCATCTAAGCGGCCTACCCGGAGGTAGCCGCCTAAGTTCGCACGACACGGTGCGAGCCTCTTCGCGGCTGGGCGGGCTACCCGTGCCTCCTGTCTGGCCTTGCTCCGGGTGGGGTTTACCTAGCCGCCAGGTCACCCTGGTCGCTGGTGCGCTCTTACCGCACCGTTTCACCCTTGCCTGATCATGCGCTTGGCGCATGCCATCGGCGGTCTGTTCTCTGTGGCACTGTCCTGCGAGTCGCCTCGACTGGCAATTAACCAGCACCCTGCCCTGTGGAGCCCCGACCTTCCTCGACACGGTCCGAACCCGGCGGGCTTACGCCCGCAAACGTGCCCGCCCGTGCCGCGGCCACCCAGCCCGCTCACCAAGTACCATCTTCTCACATCATGCGCTGCCTCGCTCCGGCTCACCCCGCATCACCCTGGGTCACCGTCATGCCGCTCGGGCGATACGGCGCGTCCATCGGGCAGGCGCGGCGTATCTGGCGCCAGTAGCGTATAGGCGATGCCTCGCCGGACCCCGCGCGACATGGATGACCCGCTCGGAGGAGGACGCTCGCTTGCGGGAAGGGAGTCGGACCAAGTGGGGGACTTGAGCGAAGAAGGAGAACATTGGCCGGCAGCGCTCACCGTTCGGGAGCTCTACAGGAGGATCCGCTCGGCGCTCGCTCGTGTCTTTCCAGGATCCGTCTGGGTAACCGGCGAGCTGCGATCGATATCTCGCAGCAGTCAGGGTCACCACTACCTCGAGCTCGCCGACCCAGAGGGCGCCGAGCGGGGGGGAGACGCCACCGTACGCGTGGTGTGCTGGAGGACGCAGTGGGAGACCACAGTGGCCCCGGAGCTGGCCCGGACCGGGATCACCCTCGAAGAAGGCATGGTGGTTCGTGTCCTTGGCGATATCGGCGTCTACGATCGCGCGAGCCAGATCAACCTTCGGATGCAACGGCTCGACACGGAGGCGCTGCTCGGAAAGCTTGCGGCGCAAAAGGCGCGCCTGTTGCGCCGCCTGGAGGCCGAGGGCTTGCTGGAGCGCAACCGCTCGCTTCCCTTGCCGTCCGTCGTGCTGCGGATAGGCCTTGTAGCGAGTGTGGGCACAGAGGGTTATCGCGACTTCGTCGGCCGGCTGGAGGCGTCGGAGTTTGCCTTTACGCTCCTCGAGCACGACAGCCTCGTCCAGGGGGCCGCCGCGCCCGAGTCGATAGCGTCTGGCATCCGGCAGGTGATGACCCGATCGTGCGACCTGATCGTGCTCGTGCGCGGCGGCGGCGCTCGCGGCGATCTGGTGGCGTTCGACTCCGAAGAGGTTGCTCTGGCAATCGCGGGCTCCTCGGTTCCGGTTTGGACAGGCATAGGCCATACCGGCGACATCTCGGTCGCGGACCTGCTCGCCCACAGCTCCTTCATCACCCCTACCGCCTGTGGTGAGGAGCTGGTCGCGCGGGTACGGGCCTACTGGGACGGCGCTTGCGCCGCCGCGACAAGCACAGTGCGCCTTTGCAACAGCAAGATCGACCTTGCGGCTGCAAGCCTTGCAACGTCCAGAAGGTCGCTTGCCGCATCAGCGATGCTCTGCGTCGGCAGCTCGGAGCAGCACGTGTCGGTTTCACGCCGCGCCCTTGCCAGCGGAGCTCGATGGCGCCTCCGGGCAGCGTGGACAGACCTCTCTGCAGCATCGGCGAGCGCCGCACGGCTAGCGATCCCCGTGACATCGAGGGCGCGATCGGATCTCGCGTCATTGTTGCAGCGCCTTGTGGTCGCAGGTGATCGGCGCCTCGAATCCGAGGCGGCTGCGGTCGCCAATGCCGGTCGCCTCCTCGACGCCTACGATTACCACCGACAGTTGCAGCGCGGATATACATTGACCCGGGATGCCGAGGGCAGGTTGTTGCGATCGATCTCGGCCCTTTCGGCTGGCGCTTTGATCAGGACCGAAATGGCCGACGGAAGAGTGACGTCAGTGGTAGAACAGGTCGGGCTGTGACGATCACCAGCACGAAAAGGCGAGAAAGGTAAGAAAGATGACGAGTGGAACTGCTGGCGGCGGCGTGAAGATCACACCCGTTGCGGAGCTCCCTTACGGGGATGCCAAGAAAGAGCTCGACAGCATCGTCACTGAGCTCGAGTCTGGCGAGGTGGACATCGACCATCTCGTCGATCGCATGCAACGTGCCGGTGAGATCATGGCGGAGCTGGAGCGTCGGATCAAGCGAACGAGGCAACAGGTCGATGAGCTCATGCCAAGACTCCGCGAGGAGTCGACGACCGACGACACGGCTGGTGGCGACAGCGCTGGTGACGACACCGAGGGCCAGACCGGGGGCGAGACTGGTGACAGCCCTGACGACAGCACCGGTGAGAACGCCAGCGACAGCACCGGTGAGAACGCTGCAGATCACCGAACGGCCAACGATGCAGAGCTCGCCTCGCTCTGGTCCGATGACCTCGGTTGAACACCATTTGGGGCGCTATGCTTTGGACCAGGAGCAGCGCACGCCATGGGAGCGGTGAGAGCTATAGCTATTAGAACGCACGACGAAGTGGGCGGTCCGCCCGGGAGGAGAAGGCAGTAAATGGGTTTCATGGACAAGGTGAAGGCGCAGGCTACGCAGGCAGCGCAGAAAGCGCAGGAGGCCGCATCCGCTGGCCAGGCAAAAATCGAAGAGGCTCAGGCGAAGAGGCGCGCGGATGGCCTGTTGCGGGACCTCGGCTCTGCGGTTTTCCTGGAGCGAACTGGCAGGGGGACCCCCGACACCGCGGCAGCCATAGAGCGGCTGATGTCGGAGCTCCAGCAGTACGAAGCGGAACGGATGGCGTCGCAGGGTCCTGGAACTCCACAGGGTACGTGGGCACAGGAGGATCCGTCAGCACAGCAGGGTCCTGGGGCACAGCAGGGTCCTGGGGCTCCTTGGCCGGGCGGGGACGGAGCGGCCGGGTCCGCCTAAGGACCACCGCCCGCGAGCGCCCGCCTAAGGACCGTATTCCCGGCCGTCAATTTGCCTGAGGACCGTCAACACTCTCCCTGCGGGCGATCACGTGGACGTCGACGCCGCTGGCGGCGGCCGCACGCATTATCTTGTTGACCACAGATCCCTTCACGAGCTCTTCGAACCTGCTCCGGCGGGAGGAGCCGAGCACGATCTGTGTGATCTGATGCTCGACGGCGAAGTTGACAAGCGCGCCGGCCGGGTCTGGAGAATCGATCTCATGCCAGGAGGCGCCGAGGTCGTTCGCTAACGTCCGCAGCTTTCCGATGACTCTAGAGTCACTGGTCACAGTCCCATCAGTGGACGAGATATGCACCACGTGCAGCTCGGCCTTGGATCGCGCGGCGATACGTGCGGCGCGATGGAGTATCACATCGGTTCCGGCTGCGCCGGTCACCCCTACCAGGATTCGCTCGGTGGTTTCCCAGAGGTCCACCGCGCCGTGCCTGCGGAGGAACTCCATCATCTCCTCTTCGGTCTCGTCTGCCATGAATCGAAGGGCTAGCTCGCGCAGTGCGATGAGGTTCTCGCGCTTGAAAAAGTTCGCCAGCGCCACTGCGACCTTGCCTTTGGGATAGATGTTGCCGTGCAGCATTCGCCTGCGGAGCTGCTCCGGCGATGAGTCAATGAGCTCGACCTGATTTGCCTTGCGCACGACCCAGTCGGGGACGCGCTCTTGGACTTTCGTGTGGGTCATGCGCTCTACAGCGTCGGCGAGGCTCTCGACATGCTGGATGTTCACCGTCGTGATCACGCTGATTCCCGCGTCAAGCAGATCTATTACGTCCTGCCAGCGCTTCGCGTTCTTCCCGGAACCGGGAACGTTCGTATGCGCGAGCTCGTCCACGAGCGCCACCTCTGGCGCGCGCCGGAGCACGGCGTCGACATCCATCTCCTCGAACTCAGCGCCGCGGTGCTCGACGACCTTGCAAGGGACGATCTCGAGGTCCCTGATCTGAGCAGCTGTGTGCTCCCGGCCATGGGTATTGACGATGCCGATGACGACATCGGTCCCGCGCCGATGGCGCCGATAGCCTTCGTCCAGCATCGCGCAGGTCTTGCCGACGCCGGCTGCCGAGCCCAAGTAGATCCTGAACCGGCCTGCCGGAGCAACGGCTGTCTCGTCGCCAGCGAGCCTGGTCGTCTGCGTCTGGCGGTCGTCGTCCGTGCCCGGGGCGGCTTCCAGCATGTTGGTGCGTCTCGGACTCTCGATAGGCTCATCTCCTGCCACCGAGCTATCTTTGCGCGAACTTTGCTGTAAGGCTAGCGGGTGGATGTGCCGGTGGGTCACGTGAGTCGGGCTGCAGTGAGGCACGCCGGGCGGCCCGCCTCGCTAGCTGGCCGGTCTCGCCTGTCGCACCGTCTAGCGTTGTGCCATGAACGATATTGTGAGACATGACGGGATCTATCTTCGTCAGTTGCTTTCTGGCAGGGACTTCGCGATTGGGGACCCCGTGGCTGTCCAGATGATGAACTTCTGCTACTTGATTGGCGACCCGGCGACCCGGTCTGCTGTCGTCGTCGATCCCGCATACCAAGTCGAGGATCTCCTTGCAGCTCTTGCGGAGGACTCGATGACCATAGCGGGGGTCCTCGTCACCCATCACCACCCAGACCATGTAGGCGGCAACTTCGCAGGTTACTCGGTTGAAGGCATTGCACGGCTACTCGAAAAGGTGGATGTGCCAGTGCACGTCAACCGCGAGGAGCTCCGCTGGGTTGCGCGCTCGACAGGCGTCGAGGAGAGCTGTTTCGTGTCGCACGCAGACAGCGACAGGATCTCCGTCGGTGCGCTGGAGATCGAGCTGATCCACACGCCGGGCCACACGCCGGGAAGCCAGTGCTTCCTCGCGAGAGGCCGTTTGATCGCAGGAGACACCCTCTTCCTCGAAGGCTGCGGACGCACCGATCTGCCAGGTGGAGACGCGGAGGCCATGTATGACAGCTTGACAAAACGACTCAGCAAGGTTCCTGATGACGCTGTCTTGTATCCGGGGCACCGGTACTCCGCCGCCGCGTCGGCGTCGATGGGGGAGACCCGCTCTCGAAACTACGTTCTCCGGCCGGCTACCCTCGAACAGTGGATGGCGTCCTTTGGCGCCTGATGCACGAAGCTCCTCTACGTTGCAGTCCGAGGGGTGGCGCGAGACGTGAAACGAGGTCCATCATCGATAGTTGTGGTCGGGGCGTCCCTGGCCGGCTTCAGGGCAGTGGAGGCCCTGCGTGATCAAGGTTTCGACGGCGATCTCGCTCTCGTCGGAGCGGAACGACACCTTCCGTATGAACGACCTCCCCTCTCCAAGCAGGTGCTCCTAGGAAAGTGGTCCCCAGACCGAGCACGCCTGCGTGGAGTGGAACGTCTTGAGGAGTGGGACGTAGAGCTTCACCTCGGTACCGCGGCGGTCGGTCTCGACGTTCCGTCACGATTGGTCGCTCTGAGCAATGGCAAGGAGCTCTCCTTTGATGGCCTTGTCGTGGCGACAGGGGCCGAGCCCAGGACTCTCCCCGGGGTCGAGATGACTGGGCGGGTCCGGACGCTCCGGACGATCGAGGACGCGCGTGTGATCTCCGAGGTGCTCGGCGCTCCAGCGAGCCGCGTCGTCGTCGTGGGCGCCGGCTTCATCGGCTTGGAGGTTGCGGCTGCAAGCGTCATGCGCGGTGCGAATGTGACTGTCGTCGAGCTTGCCGATGTGCCGCTCGGGAACGTAGTCGGCACACGGACAGCAAAGGCATGCGCGAACCTCCACCTGTCCAATGGTGTCGACCTGCGAACAGGGGTTTCCGTGAAGGCGATCGCACCGGAACCGGAGGGCGCGAAGGAACCGGAGGGGGCGGAGCGGGCGAAGGTGATCCTCTCTGACGGGGACCGGATCGATGCAGATATCGTTGTAGTTGGAGTTGGTGTCAGAGCATGCACCAGCTGGCTCGAAGGATCAGGGCTCCGTTTGGATAACGGCGTGCTGTGCGACGACAGGCTGTTCGCGGCGCCTGGCATCGTGGCGGCAGGAGATGTGGCACGGTGGCGCAGCACTCGCTGGGGAGCGAACCTGCGCGTCGAGCACTGGTCGAACGCTGCCGAGCAAGGTCCTGCTGCGGCACGGAGCCTGCTGGCCGGATCGGAGGCCGATCGGTTCACGTCAGTTCCCTTCTTCTGGTCAGATCAGTACGGCACGAAGATCCAGATGATCGGAGTCCGTCACTCGAGTGATGAGGAACGCATAGTTCGCGGCAGCTACGAAGACGGACGCTTCGTCGTCGTATGGGGACGTGATGGCCGGCTCACAGCTGCGCTTTCGCTCGGTATGGCGCATGAGCTCGTCGCGTACAGGCGCCTTCTGGAGGAGGATGCGTCGCTCGGGGATGCGCTTGCGCTTTGAAGGGGGAACATTGGCAGCGGGTGGATGGCTCCAGCGTTCTTTGGGCCATGTTCGGCTATGACGGGAACCGCTGATTGCCACCGTGCGTACATACGGCGCATTATCACTTGGGTATGGCACATCCTCTGCTGCGACGTGGGAGCTCGTCTACGACCCGACGACGGGGCTTCCCGAAAAGGTGGTTGCCCCGGATGGAGCGACCACGAGCTACACGTACGACTCTCTCGGGAATCCCACCACCGTCACCAACCCGCTGGGCGATGTTACGAGCTATAGCTACAACTCCTTCGGCGAGCCGCTGACAAAGACCAACGCCGCCAGAGTCACCACCGTGTACGGCTACGACTCTGGAGGGAACCTTCTCTACGAGCGGGTGGACCCTGACTACGCTGCGGATCAAGCAGACGGCACGCCGGACGGATCGGGGTCTTCGGACACCGACTCGGGCTCTGCGGCTGTGGAGCCGCTCACCACCTTTGAGTACAGCTCTTCGTACCCGGGTGAGCTCGTCTCTGTGACCAACCCGCTGGGCGAGACCGCGAGCTATACCTATGATGCCTACGGCTATCCGGCGTCGGTGACGAACTCTCTTGGATACGAGACGACCTATGGCTACAACGCAGACGGCGAGGAGACCTCCGTCACCGGTCCGCCGACAGCCTCTGCGCCAAACGGCGCGACGACCAGCTATTCCTACAACGCAGACGGCGAGGAGACCTCTGTGACCAACCCGCTCGGCGACACTTTGAGCTATACCTACAACGCTGCAGGCGAGCTCGCCGCGGTGACCGATCCCCTCGGCAACGAGACGACCTATGGCTACAACGCAGACGGCAACAAGACCTCTGTGACCAACCCGCTCGGCGACACCTGGACCTATGCGTACTCAG
>JAJYWA010000050.1 GCA_021791755.1 Actinomycetes bacterium
GCCCGGCCTCGTGGAGTACGGCTACGGCGCCGATGGCCTTCCACAGGGTGTCTGCCCTCTGCAGGCCGGCCCGATAGCTGCTGAAGCCGCCAGCGACGTAGAACAGCCAGTCCCTGTCTGATGAGTCGCAAGCGGTGAAGTCCACCTCGATGCCGCCGGGCTGGCGCTGGCTTTCCTTGATGTTCGTGAAGCCCGCGGCGTCGATCACGACGCGGGCGACCTCCCGCGCTGCCCTGCCTGTGCGGATCGCGTGGGCCCAGGAGTCATCGTCTTCGCCGGCCACTGGGACGGCAGGCAGCGCTACGCGAACAGGCGCGATCATGGTCTCCTGGGCGAGGGCCTCCTTTTCTGTCTCGACTCGGGCCTCGGCCTTCTTGACATAGTCAGTATCAAGGTCATAGCCGGCGTAGTGACGATCGGTCCTCACCGCTGCGACCGCGGTAGTGCCCGAGCCGGAGAAAGGGTCCAGTACCAGATCGCCTCGGTAGGTGTACAGCTCGATCAGGCGGGCTGGGAGCTCCACAGGGAACGGGGCGGGGTGGCCTACGCGCGTCGCGCTCTCGGGAGGTATCTCCCAGACATCGAGCGTGTTCTCCATGAAGTCCTCGCGAGTCATAGACGATTCAGAGGGGAACCCCTTGCGCCAGCGTTCGGCAGACGCGAGCGCGCGATCAAAGCGACCTTTGCTCGCAACGACGATGCGCTCGCTTAGATCTCGCAGTACGGGGTTCGCCGGCCGCTGGAAGCTTCCCCATGCGCATGAACCCGAGGCGCCCCGCTGTTTCAACCAGATGATCTCGCCTCGGAGCAGGAGCCTCAGGTCGTCCTGGAGGATGCGGATCACGTCCGCGGACAGGGAACGATACGGGCGGCGTCCCAGGTTGGCGACGTTGACCGCTATCCGGCCTCCAGGCTCCAGCTTGCGCGTGCACTCTGCAAAGACGTCTCGCAGCAACTCCAAGTACTCGATGTAGGTCGCCGGAACACCAGCTTCGCCCAGAGCCTGCTCGTACTCCTTGCCGGCAAAGTACGGCGGCGAGGTCACCACCAGCGCCACCGACGAATCCGGTACCTCGCTCATCGAGCGGGCATCGCCGCAGATGAGCTTGTCCACGGCCTTGTGTGGATCCACTTCGGTATCGGTTGAGAGCTCTGGCGCGACGAAACGGCTGTAGAACCCCTCCGCATCATGGCTCTCTCGCTTGGAGACGCCAAAGGCGCTGGTTGAAGTCGGCCGCCGGATCACGCTTTCGTCACCACCGCCTCATGACCGAAGATGCTACACGCGCGCTACCGCACGACCATTACCCAACCTGCCAGAGCAAGAAGGGTGATCGCTAGGACGGGGACCGTCAGGACGACGCCCTGGCGGAAGTACTGGCCCCAGCTGATCTTGATCCCCTTTGTCTCGAGCACGTGCAGCCACAGCAGCGTCGCAAGAGAGCCTATCGGGGTGAACTTAGGTCCTAGATCAGCTCCAACCACGTTCGCGTAGACCGCGGTCGTATGCGCGATCCCGGCGACATGGGCGCCGTGAATCGACAGCGCGCCTATGAGAACGGTCGGCATGTTGTTCATCACCGCAGACATGACCGCAGCGCCAAAGCCGCTCATCAGAGCCAACGGCACGACGCCGCTGTGACTGCCGGAGCGGAGCACGCTGGAAAGGTACGCCGTGAGGCCTGCGTTGCGCAGACCGAACACAACCAGGTACATGCCCAGTGAGAAGGTCACGATCTTCCAAGGCGCCTCGCGTAGCGCTTTGGAGCTCGACAGCGCGTCGGAGCGGGCCGCCAGCAGCAAGAGCACGGCCGCGGCAGCCGAGGCGGGCACGGACACGGGCAGTCCCAGCGGCTCAGACACGAGGTAGGCGGCGAGCAAGACACCAAGAACCACCCAGCCTGCGCGGAACAGCCGGGCGTCGCGTACCGCGCTGCGGGGCTCCATCAGCGCACTGTGGTCATAGCGAGCCGGGAGGGAGCGCCGGTAGAAGACATAGAGCACGCCAACGCTTGACACGAACGCGACCAGGTCGACCGGGGCCATCGTCGCCGCATAGGTGACGAACCCAATGTGAAAGAAGTTGGCGCTGACTATATTGACCAAGTTCGATACCACAAGCGGCAAACTCGTGGTATCGGCGATGAACCCGGCAGCCATTACGAACGGCAAGGCCTCACGGCGCTCGAATCCGAGTGCTCGCATCTGCTCGTACACGATCGGGGTCAGGATCAACGCAGCGCCATCGTTGGCGAACAGGGCCGCCACCAGGGCGCCCAGCACAAGAACATAGATAAAGGCCCGCAGCGTGTTGCCACGTGCCGCATGCAGCATGTGCAGGGCGGACCACTTGAAGAACCCGATGCGATCGAGCACGAGAGAGATGATGATCACAGCGACAAAGGTGAGGGTGGCATTCCAGACGATCGACCACACCGCGCTCACATTTGCCAGGTCAACGACGCCTAGCGAAAGGGCGAGCGCTGCCCCCCCTGCAGCTGACCATCCGATGGACAGCCCTCTTGGCTGTGCGACGACGAGCACCAGCGTCACGACGAATATCGCGGCCGCGGTAATGCTCAGTGCTCCACCCGTCAGGCTCAGCACCGCCGCCTCCCCCTCCCTCGCCCCTCGTGCGCCTCACTTGCCGGATGCTGTCGGACCGCTTCGTGGACCGCTTCGCGGCAACGCTTCACGGCGACGCTCCCGGGCCCTCCCGGCCCCGTGATCACTGGCAGGACTGGTCTTTTCGATGGTCGTGTTCGTGGTACAACTATGCTATAGATGGTTGGTACAATACCATGAACACCAGGCAATATAGATAATGCTCGATCAATGGTCCGACCAGCGCGAACAGCTCAGCACGGCTCGAGCTGCGCAGCTCTGCCGGTCCTCACAGGGTGCAGCCGGCCAGGGTACAGCCGACCAGCGCCTAGTGCTCTCGTCCGTGCCTCTCGACCGGCGCGCAGCAGAGAACCTTGCCAGCCTGCTGCGTGCCATCGCTGATCCAGCGCGACTCCAGGTCATCAGCTTGATCCAGGCTGGTGAAGACGGGGAGGCGTGCGTGTGCGAACTTACCGGATCGCTGGGGCTCAGCCAGCCTACCGTGAGCCATCATCTGAAGATCCTCCTCGCAGCGGGACTCGTCACCCGAGAACGTAGAGGAACGTGGGCTTACTATCGCATGGTCTCTCGGCGCCTCGAAGAGCTAGCGGAGCTGCTGCACCTGGCGCCGACTCCATCCGCATAGACGTCATCGCCTGGTGGTTCGGAGTGCACTGATGCGCACCCACGAAGCGCGCCAGGGAATCTTGCCGTGGGCGAGGGGGGACTTCAACCCCCACGAGGTTGCCCTCACGGGAACCTGAATCTGTTCTCGCCCTTCGCACCAGACCAAGCTGGACAACGATATATGCTTCTAGCAGGGGTGATGTAGGCGGAGGAAGGTCACAGACGACTCAAGATGACGCGAACATTAGGACAAGAAGAACACTGATCCACAGGAGATCCGACCGCCTGGGCACGGCAACAAGGTACAGACCCCCGGGCTCTCAGCGACGGGTCGTCTCGATCCGGTCCACAAGACCCTGGACTCGGACGACCGCTTCTGCGATCGAGAAGTCGAGCCGCTCGGTCTCCACGAGCCTTCCCCAGATGTCGTCCCAGCCGGGCCAGGCGACGACTGTCGGCGGCCACGGGCGCTGTCCCCGGAGGTCGAAAATCTCGATGCAGGCGTCTCGGAGGTCAAGCATCTGGTGGTCGTCGAGTGCCAGCTCCTCGATGAGCAGGAGATCGAGGAGGTCACGCTCTCGTTGGTTCGGTCGTTCCTCGCCCAGGTCCTCCGTACAGGCGTGCAGCTTCTGTGCCACCTGGTAGCAGATGGGAAGGAAGGGGATCGCCTCTGCTTCTGAGAGCTGGACGGGTTCGAGAGACACGGCGGCCGGCAACACCTCGACCTGATCGAGTGAGAGTCCTTCGGCCGGTGGATCCGCTCCATCCTCTGCGCACACCCTCGTCGATCAAGCCGACGGCTTCGCTGACTTCGCCCAGGTACGCGCCGTCGAGGTCGTTCGTTGCCCGCGCCCGGAAGCCGAATCTGAGCTCGAGGGCAGCCCCGCCCTTGAAGGCGATCCGCTCCCGACCCGAGCGGTCCTTCAACCCGTCGAGCATCTGGATGATCGCCGTCACACCCACGAGACGTCGGAGGCGACCGGACGTGACCGGCTCGTCGGTATCTCTTACCCAGATGTCGAGGAGCCGGGCGAGGTGACCGCGGTCGCCCGGCAGGCGCTTCGCTGCGTGCTCATCACCGGATCCGGACCGTCCTGCCGTGGTGGGTATCCGCGTTGCGATCGGCGAGCTGCACGCGCAAGCGTGAGGCAGTGAGCTCGCTGATGAGCTCCCTCCGTCGGGCGTTCGCGATCGCCTGCTCCACCATGGCGCCCTCCAGTCCGTTCGTGATCGCCTGCTCGATGGCGGCCCGGGGCGTAAGCACCGGGATCCCGTCAACCTGGTCGATCTGGTCCGGGTCGAGGCGCAGCTGGAAGAGTCGGAACCGGCGGTCATAAGTCCGCCGTACTCGCTGACCGGCAGGGAGAATGACCTCGATCTCGCGCGGGTTCACGTCGGCAAGGTCCCACAAGGCAAGTGCGGCGTCTCCCGCCACGACACCTTCACCGCGGGCCGTGAGGACGGCTTCGTGGTACTCGTCGAGTGGTCCCACGGGCAGGGCGGTGAGGCGGTAGAGTCCCTGGGCCCGTCGCTCCACACGGCCGGTCATCGCCAGCCGGCGAAGGTAGTCGGGTCGAATGCCGGCCTCCTCGGCGTCCTCGGTCCGGACGAAGCCGTGCTGTTCGGCAGCCAGCTCAACGAGGCGGTCGTAGGGAGGAGTGCGCACGCCTGAAGTGTAGCATTAGCGGCACGATATTGGCTGTCATACGGGTGGCGTTTATGTCAATACCGTGGCCATATGGGAACGTTACTGCCATTCCCTCAGTATCCAAACCGAGCTGTACTGCTGCTGGAACGACGAACGCCAGCCCAGTTCGGCCATAGCTTGCGACGCCCCACGGTGCTTACAGCGGTCACGAATCCACGACATCACCATGCAGGTAGCGTTCGAGGCGCGGCACCGACACCCTCCACCGCGAACCGATCTGGATAGCCGGTGGGAACTGGCCGGTCCGGCAGAGCCGGTAAAGCGTGTCGGCGTGCAGACCGATCCGATCGGCGGCATTGGGTATCGAGATCAGGTCGGCCACGACGAGCCGTTCATGTTAGGGAGTGGCGCCGATGGTCATGCTGCGCCCCATCGTGTCCGTCGCCTGAAATCTACAAGAATAATACCAGGTGGGCGAGGGGGGACTTGAACCCCCACGAGGTTGCCCTCACAGGAACCTGAATCCTGCGCGTCTGCCAATTCCGCCACTCGCCCGGAGACCGCTGGGTGCACAACACAATAGGCGGTCCACGTGCGCCCATTGTAGCTGCGGCTGGGTAGGCTGGACGGGCAATGGGTATCGGACAGTTCGAGCAACGCCTGGAACGGCTGGTGGAGGGCACGGTGGCAAGGACCTTTCGCAGCGGTGTGCAGCCCGTGGAGATCGGCCGCCGCCTCACAAGGGAGATGGACCTCCGCAGGTATGCAGGCGTGCACGGGCTCATAGTGCCGAACGCCTTCGACGTCTTCATCGCCCCCGAGGACATGGACCGCTTCGAGCCATTCCTCAGTACGCTGGTACGTGAGTTGGAAGACGCAGCACGCGAGCACGCAAAGACCGAAGGCTACTCCTTCGTTGGCCCGGTGACCGTGTCCATCCGCGGTGAAGAAGGCCGTGCGCGCGGGACCGTTCAGGTCGACAGTGAAGTACGAGAGCCACCAGGGGGCTGGCCACAGGCATCCCTCGTTCTTGCCTCCGGAGAAAGTATCCTCATAGGCGAAGAGCCAGTGATCATTGGTCGCCTGCCATCATGCAGCATTGTCCTACCGGATGCGAACGTCAGCAGGCGCCATGCTGAGGTGCGACGAGAGGAGAGCGCAATAGTAGTAAGAGATCTTGGATCGACGAACGGGACCAAGGTCAACGGGACACGCACCGACGCCTGGGAGCTGAGCGACGGCGACGAGATCGTGGTCGGGACCACGACACTGCGTTTCGAGAGAGCGTGAGCACCGTAGCGTGAGACCTGTAGCGCGCGCGGGCGATGCCTCCATGCCAGTAAGCGCCTGAGACGCGTGTCAAGCTCGCTTCTCGATATCCTAAAATACTTCCTGGTTGCACTGATCTGGCTCTTTTTTGCCAGGGTGATAAGGGCTGTATGGGTTGAGATCCGCCGCGCACCCCCGGATGACCAGGAGGTCAACCTCGTCGCACAGGCGCGCGGAGCAGACGCCAGCTCAGCTCCGCCCGTGGACCGCAAGTCGGAACGCAGGCAGAAAAAACGCGGCAGCTTGTGCCTGGAGATCGTGGCCCCGCCGGAGCGCAAGGGCCAGATCTTCGAAACGGGAGACCCCGATGGCGAGCTGACTCTCGGGCGTTCTCCGAACTGCTCGGTGCGCGTCGACGACGACAACTTCGCATCCAGCGTCCATGCGCGCGTGTTCGCAAGAGATGGCAGGCTGTGGATCGAGGATCTCGGTTCGACCAATGGTACGTATGTGAACGCTGAACGGATTTACGACCAGGTAAGCATCGGCAAAGGTGATCTGGTCCAGATGGGTGAAACGGTTTTCGAGGTGCGCACAAGGCGATGACGTGCGAACCGATGTCCCTGGCCGCCTCGATCGGACGGCGCATGATCGTCTCGTGGACGAGCATCGCATGACGGCGGTTCGCTATGGTTCTGCGACCGACGTGGGTCGCGTGAGGTCGGCGAACGAAGACCGGGCGCTTGACGGTCCCCGGCTGTTCGCCGTGGCGGATGGAATGGGGGGTCATGCTGCCGGGGAGATCGCTGCAGCAGCCGCCCTTCGCACCCTGGGGGACTCCTTTGAACAAGACCCGTCCGAAGGCGGCTTGCTCGACGGGGTCAGGAACGCCAACCTGGCTGTGTGGGAGATGGCGCAGTCGGACGCGTCTCTCAGGGGCATGGGGACCACAATCACGATCGCCGCCCTGGTCGCAAGCGAGGAGAAAGAGTACTTTACCGTCGCTAACGTCGGTGACTCCCGCGCCTACCTCTACCATGCGGGCGATATCGTCCAGCTCACGTTGGACCACAGCGTTGCCGAAGAGATGGCCCGCCGTGGGGAGCTGAGCGCTGGAGAGGCGCTCGTCCATCCCCACCGGCACATCCTCACGAGGGCGCTCGGCGTTGCTCCCACGGTGGACATAGATGGATGGAGGATCTTTGCCAACGTGGGCGATCGCCTGTTGCTGTGCAGTGACGGCCTTACCAATGAGGTGGAGGACTCCGAAATAGCCGCTGCTCTTCGGCGGCTGCCAGATCCTGGTGCAGCAGCCAACGAGCTCGTCGCTCTCGCCAATGCCCATGGCGGCAGTGACAATATAACCGTAGTCATAGTAGATATCCTTCCCGAGGACCAGGCTGACGAAGCGCCGACCACAGGCGATGCCGCGGCAGCGACGCCGCTGGTGGTCCCGATTGAAGGTCTACAACCGCCCCCGGATGGTGCCAAGCGCCGCTCCGCTGCGGTCGCCGACGCGCTACGCCGTGCAACATCGCATACGACCGGCGCAGTCGATCAGGCCGAGAGCATTGACCACAGCAGTGAACCCGGTTCACCAGTTCCAGTTCCGGGCATGGCGGTGAAACCTGCGGTCGAAGACACCAGAGCAGCGAGCCCACCTCGCTCCGCGGCTGCAGACTTCAAGCGTTCGCGCTCCAGAAGACGCCTCGAGCATAGATCACGTCGAGAAGCGGATCGGATCGACAAGCGCTTCACGTTGCGGGTCCTTGCGTTCTTCATCGCGCTCGCGCTTATCCTTGCGGGAGCCGTCGGCGTGGTGTACTGGTATGCGGAGAGCTCGTACTACGTTGGTCTCCGTGGCAACCGGATCGGCATCTACCAGGGCCGCCCAGGTGGCTTGTTCGGCATCAAACCAAGGCTGGTGCGCAAGACAGGCCTCACCACCAATGGAGTGCTGTCAACAAGAATCCCCGACTTGGCAAAGGGCGTGAAAGAGCCTTCTATAAATGCCGCTGAACGTTACGTCACTAACCTCGAGCAGGAGTACGCTAGCATGGCAGGCTCGCATCGAAAGCGCGCTCCGCGTCCTCGGCCAGCTAACTCTAGCCCCAGCTCCACTAGCCCCAGCTCCACTAGCCCCAGCTCCACTAGCCCCAGCTCCACTAGCCCCAGCTCCACTAGCCCCAGCTCCACAGCCGGTCCGCGGCAGGCGGGGACCTAAACGGCGGTGACCACTTGATCGACAAGCAGATTCGCAAGCTCGGGGTGGTCTTGATCGCCTGCTTCGTGCTGCTTTTCCTCCAGCTGAACAATCTTCAGATAGTCCAAGCGCACAAGCTCGCGAACGCACCCGGCAACCCGAGGGTGGTGATCAACGAGTACCAGAACCCGCGGGGAGCGATACTGAGCGCAAACGGTACAGTGCTTGCCGAGTCGGTCCCCGCCAAGAACGCCTCACAGAGCATCTTCAAGTACCAACGGGTTTACCCACAAGGGTCGCTGTTCTCACAGATCGTCGGATACGACTCCATCATCTACGGAGCAGATGGCGTGGAAGCTAGCTATGACCAGTACCTGACTGCGCACACGTCCGCGATACGCACGCTCAAGGACCTCTTCTCGTCGAGAACCGAGGTGGACAACGTCACTCTTACGATGTCTGTACGCCTCCAGAACATTGCCGCTCAGGCACTAGGTTCGCTGAAAGGCGCCGTTGTCGCTATCGTCCCCGCTACGGGCGCCATTCTCGCCATGTACTCGTCGCCGAGCTTCGATCCCAACCCTCTGGTCTCATTAAGCGGCACGGCCGAGCACAACGCCTGGCAGAGCTATCAGAACAACCCGTCACAGCCGATGCTCGATCGTGCTTTTCGCCGCAGTTACGCTCCTGGCTCCACCTTCAAGGTAGTAACAGCCTCCGCGGTCTACGATCATGCGCCCGCTCTCGCCAAGAAGGCAATACCGGTCCTCACCGCGCTGGCGCTGCCTGGAACCACGCACCTGCTTCACAACTACGGTGGCGAGTCATGCGGTGGAAAGATATTCGTGCTTTTCCAGGTGTCATGCGACACTGGCTTCGGCCAGATCGGCTTGGATCTCGGACCTCAGAACCTCTACTCGCAGGCAACCGCCTATGGCTTCAACAAGAGGCCGCCGCTTGACCTGCCTTACGTCGTCAAGTCGACGTTCCCGCCGCCAGCCTCGTTCACCCGTGATCCCTCCGCGGTCGCTTTCTCCGCGATTGGCCAGCAGAACGTGAGCGCCACCGCTTTGCAGATGGCGCTCGCCACCGCAGGCGTGGCCAACAAGGGCATCGTCATGATTCCGCACGTGATGGAGCAGGTACGCAACAGCCAGGGGCGCCTCGTAAAGACCTGGAAGCCGCGTCCGTGGCTCACAGCAACCAGCCAGGCAACTGCAGCAGCCGTGGTCAAGCTCATGATAGGCGTCGTGCAAGGCGGCACGGCGATGAACGTCGCCCTACCAGGAGTCCAAGTTGCCGCAAAGACCGGCACCGCTCAGGGGGTTCCGGGGCAGTGCTGCACGAACTGGCTGGTGGCGTTCGCACCGGCAAGCCATCCGATCGTGGCGGTTGCGGTGGTGGTTCCCTACCAGCCCGGCCTACCGTTGAACCCGACCGGTTCCGCTGTTGCGGGCCCGATAGCACGCACAATGCTGGCGGCGGCGCTACGACGTGGCTGACCATACGTCACAGGATCACTCAATCTTGCGCCCGACCCGCCTAGGCTCATCACATCGGCCACGTGGGCAACAAGGAGTTGAGACGGATCACGACGCTGCAACGAGAAGACGGACCCCACCAACACCGATATGGATACCGACGAAAGGAGGAAGCGCCGCTTCCCCCCCTGCCTCCGGGCGGGGATCTCCGCGGCGCACAGGTCTGATGACCGTTTTCGAAACAGGCGCTGTTAGATCTGATCAGGCAGCACGCAGTTACAAGGTGAACACCTGAGATGCAGCTTTCTCCCGGCACGATCTTGGGCGGGCGTTACGAGCTTTCCCACCAGATAGCACGCGGAGGCATGGCAGACGTGTACCGCGCAAGGGATCGTCAGCTCGATCGTCCGGTCGCGCTGAAGGTCCTCTTCCCGGAGCTCTCGGTCGACAGGGCGTTCGTCGAGCGTTTTCGCAGAGAAGCACAGGCGGCGGCAAACCTAAGCCATCCTCACATCGTACCGGTCTTCGACTGGGGAGAGGACTCGGGCGTCTACTTCATCGTCATGGAGCATGTCGACGGTCGCCCGCTGTCGGCCATCCTGCGCAGCACAGGCGCCCTGGCATCGCCGAGGGCCGCAGCGATCGCCGGCGATGTAGCGAGCGCGCTTGCGTACGCCCACCGCAACGGAGTGGTCCACAGGGACGTGAAGCCAGGCAACGTTCTCATCACCGACGAAGGTCTGGTAAAGGTAACAGACTTCGGCATCGCGCGAGCGGTAAACGCCACGGAGAGCCTTACTCAAACCGGAGCGGTGATGGGCACTGCAACCTACTTCTCGCCCGAGCAAGCTCAAGGTCACCCGGTCGACGGGCGGAGCGACGTGTACTCCCTGGGTGTCGTGCTCTACGAGATGGTGACCGGGCGTCCTCCCTTTACTGGAGAGACTCCGGTGGCGGTAGCATCCAAGCACGTACGAGAGCTTCCTGTGCCAGTGCGCCAGCAGAACCCCGCTGTCCCGGCAGGCATGGAGGCAGTCATCACGAAAGCGATGGCAAAGTCCCCGTCCGAAAGGTACGCCTCCGCAGACGATCTCCAGGCTGACCTACTCCGCTTCATAGAGGGCGCGCCCCTGTCTGCGGGAGCCATGACACAAGCCATCGGGATTTCGCCTCCTGCGACCACCGCGATCGGCGCGATAGACGGTCGCACTCAGGTGATCACCCCGGGCGCGGCAACCGGCACGCAGCAAGGAGGAGGGCACACAGAAGCCGACGAAGCCCGCGAGCGACGGCGTACGGGTATCTACATCGCAATTCTCAGCGCTCTGGTCATCGCCGTAGCGGTGGTGACCTTCATCCTCCTGCGGTCGCTCGGGTTCATCAGCTCATCTCCAAGCCTCACAATGCCCTCGGTAACGGGACAACCGTACGCGAGCGCCTATCAGACGCTGGTAGCCGAGGGGTTGAAGGTCAAGGAGAAGAAGGTGACCAGCTCCGACGTCGCGGGCACCGTCGTGCGAACGAGTCCCAGCTCGGGAACGTCACTGGGCGCTGGCCAGACCGTAACACTGTACGTAAGCACCGGTACCGGACCTGTTGCATCCAGCATCAAGGTCCCCGACGTGAGGAACCTGCCGTACTCGACCGCTGTACAGACGCTCAACGCGATGCACCTCCAGGTGGGCAGCCGCAGCTACGTCTCGAGCTCGAGCGTCAGTGCCGGCACGGTCATGAGGCAGGCGCCTGGACCGGGTGTGAGCGTCTCGCCTGGCACCAATGTCAACCTGGTCATATCGAGCGGCCCACCTGCCCCCCAGCAGGTGGCGGTCCCCTACGTGAGAGGAGACACCCCCGCGACAGCGGGAGCCAAGCTTGGCCAGGCAGGCTTCCAAGTCGGCTCCACGGTGAATCGTGCTTCGGCAAACATCAAACAGGGCCTAGTGATAGGCACCAACCCGCCGGCCGGCACGCCTGAGCCTGCCGGGACCGCTGTCGACTTGATCGTGTCAACCGGACCTCCCCAGTCCTCGGTCCCAGATGTGGTCGGCGAAGCGCAGAGCCTTGCCGAATCGACGCTCACGCAGGCCGGGTTCACACCCGTCGTAGTGTGCCAGGCCCCGCCGCTTGGATCGTCAGGCACGCCGGGCGACGTCTGGAAACAGACGCCGTCGCCCGGAAGCACGAACGCTACCGGCAGCCAGGTCACCATCTACGTGGATCCCACGAGCACCAGCACGACAACCACCACCACGGCGCCTGGCACGACGACGACCACATCAGCGCCGGGGAGCTGCTGAGGAGCCTTCCTTTAGCTGCTGCGCGCCAGACAGGAAGTTCGCCAGGATGTCGTGGCCGTAACTGGTCAGGATCGACTCGGGATGGAACTGGACACCTTCGACCTGCAGCTCACGATGCCGGATCCCCATGATGACCCCATCTTCGGTAGTCGCCGTGATCTCGAGTGAACGCGGCACTGAAGTCGGGGCGACGACCAGGGAGTGGTAGCGAGTAGCCGTGAAGGGGTCAGGTATGCCCTGAAGCACGCCAACCCCGATGTGGTGCACGTCAGACGTCTTGCCATGCATGACCCGCTCTGCCCTGACAATCGACGCCCCGTAGACCTGCGCTACACACTGATGACCTAGACAGACTCCGAGAACCGGGACCACCGTGGCCATGGTCCGGATGATGTCCATGCTAATGCCCGCGTCCTCTGGCCTCCCAGGTCCGGGAGAGACGAGTACGCAGTCGGGCGCGAAGTCGACGACCCAGCCTGCATCAACCGCATCATTGCGCACCACAGTCGGTTCAGCTCCAAGCTCGCCCAAGTACTGCACAAGGTTGTAGGTGAACGAGTCAAAGTTGTCCACTACGAGTACTCTGGGGGCCATGGGACCGACGATACCAAGCAGCTCACGCCCGCGGTGCAAAGGATGATCCGCTCACTCCGCCGAGGCGCCAATCCAGCGAATACCAGCGACAGCCCTAACCAGTCGTCTGAGCGCACCAAGAAGCCAGGTCCCGGCCGCGGCAGCAGAAAGGGCAGGAGCTTGGCGGGACGTGCCGTGGCAAAGGAGACCACCCGGCAGGGAAGCCGCTACACGCCGCCGATCCCGCGCAAGCAGCGCAAGAGCCCCGCGTGGATGGGCATCATGCTTCTGGCGTTCCTGATACTGGGCGTGCTCGCCATCATGCTCAACTACCTGAGCGTCCTGCCAGGTGGCGCCAGCAACTGGTACCTATTGGGTGGCCTGGGAATGATCTTCGTCGGGTTCGGGATGGCGACCCGGTACCACTGAAGGACACCCGATACCTCCAAGGGGACCTATACCTCTCAGGGAAGCAGCGTCGCGCTGGCTGGCCACGCCACTCGATGCTCGTGCTGTCAGCCCAAGCGCTCGATGATCGTAGCGTTAGCCATTCCGCCGCCTTCGCACATCGTCTGCAGTCCCCAGCGGGACCCGGTGCGCTCGAGCTCGTTCAGGAGGGTGGCCATGAGCTTGCCGCCCGAGGCGCCCAACGGATGACCAAGCGCGATGGCGCCTCCGTTGACGTTCACCTTCGACATGTCGGGATGAAGCTCCTTCTCCCAGGCGAGCACGACGGAGGCGAACGCCTCATTGATCTCTATGAGGTCAATATCATCGAGACCTAGCTTCGCCTTCTCGAGCACCTTCCTCGTCGCAGGGATCGGACCGGTCAGCATGGTGATCGGATCTACCCCAACTATGGCAAATGCGTGCAGGCGAGCGCGCGGCTTCAACCCGAGCTGGCTAGCCCGCTCCTCGCTCATGATCAACACGGCCGAGGCGCCATCGGTGATCTGCGACGAGTTACCTGCCGTAACCTTGCCATCCTCCTTGAACGCCGGCTTCAGCTTGGCGAGCACCTCTACCGTTGTGCCGGGACGGATCCCCTCGTCGGTGGCGAGAACCTCATCCGTATCGCTTCCGGAGCTATCGCGAACATTGACCGGAATGATCTCCTTTGCGAAGCGACCCTCCGCTGTGGCCTGCGCCGCTCTTTCCTGGCTGCGCACGGAGAACCCGTCCAGGTCCTCGCGAGTGAGGTTCCACTGATCTGCGATCATCTCGGCCGAGATACCCTGGCCTACCAGGCCGCCCCTATCCTCATACCTGCCAGACAGCCAGGCGCTGAACGGGAAACCAAGCTCCTTGACGAGGGATGCGCCCATGGGAACACGCGTCATCGACTCAACCCCTGCAGCGATGACTATGTCGTAGGCTCCGGCCATCACGCCTTGGGCCGCGAAGTGGATAGCTTGCTGCGATGACCCACATTGGCGATCAATGCTCGTCGATGGCACGCTCTCGGGGAACCCAGCGGCTAGGACCGCGTTACGCCCGACGTTGACCGCCTGCTCTCCCACCTGCATCACACACCCCATGATCACGTCATCAACACTCGCCGGATCCAGGTCATTGCGCTCAACCAGGGCCTGAAGCGTCTTAGCCGCCAGATCGACTGGATGCCACCCACTCAGCTTCCCGTTGCGCCTGCCACCTCCGGTGCGTACGGCGTCTACGATCACGGCATCTGCCATTGAACTCTCCTCGGGTCATCTCGGAACTCAACTGTCCTGCGCCGGCACGCCTTCCGCAACGTCCTGCGCAGCCGAGCGGCTCATCGCGTGCGACCACAGGCAGTCGATGCGCCGGACAAGAGGCCAGGCGACCTTGCAACTACTAGTCCAGTCTAGCCCGCTCTGGCCCAGGACCCTCAAGTCGCCGCCTCACTACCGACGCGACATGCGCTCCTGCGGCGGCCTTGCACGCTGCTCTGGCACGGCCTCGAGGGCCTTGAGCACCGCTCCGAGGCGCTCGTGGCGCTGCAGCGAGCGACTTCAGCGCTCCCTCGGTGTCAGGTCCAGGTCGACGGGCGGCGCATCCGGCACTCGCCACTGAAGAAATGGCTTGTCATACATGTCGTGATAGCTGTTCGCCGAGGTCACCATGGCGTGAAAAGCAGGCTCAAAGCTCTCCCAATCTTCCGCCTCGATGGCCTTCCTTACGGGTTCGACGTCATCGGCAATGAACTTCTCGACCGCCTCCTCGTACTTTGGACGTACGAAGGCTCCGATCTCCAGTAGGTTCACAGCCTCCTTGAGCTGAAAACGAGCCAGAGGACGGTTCTCAGCCTTGCCTGCATAGAAGCATTTCCACATACGCACCGACACCTCAGGCATGATGCGAGCCATTCCCGGCTGGACCGCCGCCAGTTCGTCGAGGGTCATCGTTCGTTTGCCGTTGTCTACGACATGGTCGTGCACATGGTCATGGTCGTGCACATGGTCTGGTTGCGCCGACATCTTCACTTACCTCCTTAAAACTCCTTGCGGCGCCGGCTCTCGCGGCTCCGGCTCCGCATGGCCTTCTGCTCCGAGGCGCCATGTACCGTCACTTGGAGCAGGAGCACAACAAGATAGAACTTTATATCGACGTCAACTCTATAGGAATACCTCTCGTCATGCATCGTCGCTCAATGCGGTGGCGTGACTGCCAACAATGACTTGGAGGCGTGGACTTGGAGGCATGCTCGGTTAGTCCTTGACGAGCCTGCGATCGTCGCGCCAAGCTGGTGGGGTGAGGGTGGAGACGGAAGATGGCGGGGGGGAGCGGCGGGCAACGGCAGCGGGGAGCCGGGACGAACAACCGGTCATCAGGCGGCTGCCCTGGCTGACACCTCGACGGATCATCTTCGGAACACTTGCGTGGCTCGGCCTCTTCACCGTCGGGAGCATCGGAGTTGCCAATCCGTTCGAGGACGAGAAGAGCGCCACTGCGGCGATCAATTACTGGCACGTCATGTACCTGCACGGCATGCTCATCGGCATGGTGGGGGTTACAATTCTGCTGGCCCTAGCCGTCTTCGAGCTCAGCTGGCGCCACGCCTGGGTCCTCGTTCCCCTAGGGGTGGCAGCCGCAACTCTTCTCGCCACCATCGGAGGGATCTTCGATCGCAACATCCCGGGGAGCACCGGGGACCGTGTGGCCACTTGGGTCCAGATATTGAGCTTCTTCACTCTCGACGAGATGCTTGTCGTTATAGGGCTGGCCTTCTTCATCGACTGGAGGGCGCGCAGGCCCGGCTCTCGACGCATCAGCTTCGCGGTCGCGTGGATCGCGAGCATCTCCATGCTCATTGCGGCGATCATGGGACACCTCGCGGGCTGGATACTCGAGTTCGGCGATCGGCCTGCTTTCATCGGGACGTACGCTCGCTTCGCAGGCGAGAGCGTCACCGCTTTGGAGGGCAATCTCGTCACGTCCCACTCGCACGAGATGACCGTGGCCTTCATGGTGCTCGCAGCCGCGGTCAGCGTGAGGCATTACGCAGAACGATCCCAGGCTGATCGCTGCGCACGCCTGCGATCAGCCGGCCTTTGGCTGGCGCTGCTCGGGACGCTCGCCTTTACGGGAGTGTACGTCTGGGCGGGGTTCACCACATGGGCGATCCCCACACTATTCCCGAGCCACAACGGGGTCAATGGCCTGGCAATGGACGACCTGCTGACCGGCGTCGCGATGATCGGTTGCCTGCTCGCTCTTGCTGGCGCGTTCCTGGCTCGTGCTGGCAAGTTCAATCTCCCCGCCTTGGCGGCCGTATGGGGTTGGTTTCTTACAATCCTGCTCGTCGTTGCGACGGGCTACTGGATCGAGCTCCACGAGACGCACTACGGCGCGGGCAAGCCCGCGCCCGGCGCCGCCTCTGACGCGTTGTTCACCTGGTTCCACCAGGACGTGGGCCTCTTCCTGTTCCCCTGCATGACTGTGGTCATGCTCGTAACCGCGCGTTACGTGCTGCCGAAGCACCAGTGGCGCCCGTCGTTGCTCGCTGTCGTCGGCAGCAGCGTGCTCTTCGCCGGCGGAATGGTCTACCTCTTCATCGACCATGCCCTCTACGGAAGCGGGTACCTGCTCTCGACGGCTGGCCTGGTTGTAGTCGGAGGATCATTCCTCGGCACGATCTGGTGGGGACTCGCTTCCCAGCGCCCGGCGACCGCAGCTTCCATCGCGGTTCAGGGCATGCACGCGCCCTGAACACGCTCGGCGGGAGCACGCGGCCGGCGTGCATCGCAGGGTAGCGCGGTAAGGTCGCGACGTGATCAGCAAAGTCACCAACGGGGCGCCGCCTGGCGTTGCCGGACTGCACCATGTACGCATTCCGGTGAAAGACTGGGGCACGAGCCGCGACTGGTACGTCATGGCGCTCGGGTTCGAGTCCTTTCTCGATATCGAAGAAGAGGCCGGTCCGGTAGGCGTGCTCCTGCGCCACCGCTCCGGAGTAGTCATTGGCCTTCACTGTGATCCCGTGCGCTCCGCCGCGCTCGGTGGCTTTTCGATCCTCGGCCTGATGGTGCGGGACCGTTCGGAGCTGGAGACCTGGACGGCCTGGCTGGACCTCGCCAACGTCGCCCACAGCCCGATCCTCCATGGTCACCTGGGCTGGTACGTGGACGTGCCCGACCCGGACGGCATCATCGTCTGCCTGCACACCCCCGAGCTGCTCGACGTGGACGACGCATAACGCTCTCACAACCTGGAGGGCGGTGCGGAAGGGCGGTGCAGGAGGGCGGTGCAGGAGGGGCGGTGCAGAGGGGCGGTGCAGAGGGGCGGTGCAGAGGGGCGGTGCAGTCATCCGGTGGCATCCGGTAGCGTCGAAGGCATGTCACCCACTGCTCATGCCGGTGAGCCCCCCCGCTTGCCGAGCAAGGGGACGCCACCACTCGAACCCGGTTCCGTGCGCCGGACGACGCACCTGGAGATGCGTTGGGTGAACGGTTCGCTCGTGATAACTGGCGCCGCCAGGGACTTGCTGGCATCGGACAACCACCCGGAGGTGCGCCAGAGCGCATCGGTTATCGCAGAGGTGGGCGCCGGTAAGTCATTGCGACGTTTGGAGCTCCACTCTGAGCCCGCAGGTCGGGAAAGGCCCGCAAGTCGGGGAGGGCCAGCTGATCGAGAAGGGCCCGCAGGCCTGAGAGGGCTCCTCGGGAACACGGTGGCCTCGGGCTTCAGGGCCCGCGTGCGCGAGACGTGCGCCGAGCTCTATGGCACGCCGGCAGGGTTGCTCCTCGATGATCTCCCGGGAGCAGTCCTCATAGCGCCGTACCTGCACCTGCGCGACATGGCACTCAGGGGTGAGCCTCCAGGGCGCAGCATCCCTCCCGACGCTCTCTCCATGCTCACCAATGTCTGCGCAGGTTGGCAGGCAGGCGGCACGGCCATGAACAGCGTCGCCGAGGGCAACGGCATACCGTTCCTAGACACTCAGCGGAACTGAGTCCCGCCTTGCGGATGGCCCCGAACGGTCTTGGGCCACACGTCCCACCGGGGGTACTCGCTCACCCGTTCGGGTCTTGTGCCGCTGGTGCGGTTGCCCTCTGGCCTTGCGAGCCCCGGTGTTCTTCATTCGCTGCTCAGACAGGACCGCTGGTTGCCCAGTGGTCGTGGGCCGCACGACCGAAGTGGCAGCTCTCTGTTCCCCATGCTCTGCTGGAGTCG
>JAJYWA010000051.1 GCA_021791755.1 Actinomycetes bacterium
AGAGCTCCGCACGCCCAGGCAGTAGGCGTAGACGAGGAGGGCGACCATGGTCTTTGGGTGATGGGCCGCTCCTCCCCGGCCGTCTTCGCGATAGTCGGCGTAGAAGGCAGAAAGGTCCATCTCCTCGACGCAGTCGAGGACGAAGCAGGTGAGGTGATCCTCAGGCAACCAGTCAGACAGCGACGGCGGCAGCAGGTAGAGCTGGTCGCGCTCTGGGGCGACGAAGTTGTAGGCCATGGCCCCTATCGTCGCCATCGCGCCTCGTCAGGTGGTGGATCTCACGCGCGCGCTACCAGGGACTTCGCAGATCGTTCGGAGGTTCGTGCAACAGGCTCCTGTCAGGGGATTTTCGCGTGTCCGCTGACAGCCAGAGAAGACCTTTTGGCCTTCAGCAGTTTTCCGGTGGCTCACTGGCGAAAGATCTGGAGCACGAACCCTCTGGAGCGTCTGAACGCAGAGATCAAGCGGCGCACGAAGGTGGTTGGGATCTTTCCTAACGACGAGGCCCTCCTTCGGCTCGTGACCGCCATCGTCGTTGAGATCAACGACGAGTGGCTGGTGGCCAATAAGCGCTACCTGTCAGAGGACTCTATGGCGGCCCTGGCCGCAAGGCAGGAGGATCCCCCGCCTTTCCTGGAGGCTCAGTTGGCTGTCGAGGGCTGCTAGCATTCCCGTTGTCGAGCCTCACGCCGACTGTGGAATTACACCACTTGGTGGGACACTAGCGGCGCCGCGCGCGGCGCGGGCCCGCCCCACCGAGCGGGACCTTCGATCGCTCTGCGTCATGGCGCACCGCTCGCCGGCCAGGATTGTGCTTGCCCTTATTGCCTGCCACCTCGGTGACGTTGGTCTCCAGCAGCTCGGAGAAGACATCCAGGCCGACCGCCACCGCAGCGGCGAGCAGGCCCTCGCTCATGTGAGTCGCAAAGAGATCGAGCTCTACTTCAACTTTGCCGGCAAGAGCTTCCGGCAGGCCAGACTTGTCCAGGTCAACAAGGCCAAGACCAGGGATGAGACGCAAACGCTCAGCAGAGCTCTTCGTTGTGTGTGATGCTGTCTTCATTGGTGTGTCCTCCGTTTTTGGTTGGTTGGTGTAATACCTCAAGCGTGCCTCATGGCAGCACCTGAGGCGGAGGACCACCTTTCAAATTCCACGGAGCCGGGGACAACCTCAACAACATCGACCGGCGATATGCCGAGCAGTACGCAAGCAAGGGCATCAATATTGATGCGATCAAGGGTCTTGAAAACTTGAGCCCTGCGGACGCGCGCGCAGTCGAGCAGGTGCTCATCGAGGAGAACGGCGGCCCAGCAGGCGGCCAGCTCCTCAACAAGATCAACAGCATTGCTCGGAGCAATCTGATCTACGAGCAGTCGATACAGCGTGGATGTACTATCTTGACAACCATTCATTACGTAGCTCCTAACGTGTGCGGCTGAGGCCATGGCAAGACGACCTCAGCCTGGCCAAGCATTCTGGATCGTTTGCGATCTTGGGTTCGCAGTCGGCCTAATGACCCATTACGTGCCTAGGGTGCGCAGCGCTCTCATCTGGATCGCAGAGCCAACCTTCGACGAGGAGCCGACCGTTGAGGATGTCGAGCGGATCGACAGGTGGCGCTGGCCGATCTGGTTCCCACTCAGTGTCGCTCTCCATCGAAAACTCGTGACCCGTATCGGTATGGTCCCAATCCCAAAGCAGCTCCAGCCGTTCCCCTTGCTGAGAAACGGTGACAAAAAGCACGGATGGCGCCTTGTACGACTCGTACAGGATGCGAACGGTTCTCTTGCTATTTCGGGGCGGGGGCTAGGTCAATGCAAGGATCCTTCCGTCCCGATCGACGGAGGCGTGAACGACACAAGGCTCAAGGAGATGATCGTGTCGGGCTGGAGACCCGAAGACGAGTGGTGAGAAACCAACCCGTCGCCACGACTTGGCCGAGGACGCCGTGGTCACCAACCCGGAGAACATCACCACCTATCTCCTAGCACCGAGACCGGAACCGGAGGTTCCGGCTCGGGGTAGGTCGTCCGCGACGGAAGGTCACGCGACGCTGAGCGCGAGGAATGGGGACCTTTCGGTTCCATTTGCCTCGCGGATCGCGTGCCCTTACGAGAGAAACCCAACCGACTCGTAGAGGTGCATGATGGGTCCAGTCTGATCAAGTCCCCCCACGTGGTGTAAAAGTCTGGAGCGCTCACCCCCAGGTGAGCCATCGGCGTGATACTCGAGGTGTCCATGACAAGACCTAGAAAGGAGAACACGCCGATGACCATTACCCATAATGCCCTATCCGAACTGCTTGAGGCCCTCAAGGCCGGTGAGGTGACCGACACGGTGCGCAGCAGCCTCGCCTGGATCCTCCAAGAGCTCATCGAGGCTGAACTGACTGCCACCATCGGTGCTTTACCCAACGAACGCACAGAGACCAGAAGGGCCCTGCGCAACGGCCATCGACCCAAGCTACTTACTACCCAAGCCGGTGACATCGAGGTCAAGATCCCGAAGTTGCGCTCAGGGGCGTTCTTCCCTTCGATCCTTGAGCGACGACGTCGCATAGACCGAGCCTTGTTCGCCGTGGTCATGGAGGCCTACGTTCATGGAGTAACCACCAGGAGGGTAGACGAGCTGGTAAAGGCCCTTGGAGCGGAGACGGGCATCTCGAAAAGCGAGGTGAGCCGCATCTGCTCGGAGCTGGATGCCGAGCTAGAGGCCTTCAGGAACCGTCCTCTCGATGGTCCGTTCCCGTACGTGTTCGCAGACGCCACCTACGTATGGTCTCATCAGCTTGCTTCTTCACCAAAGCTCATCTACGAGGGCAACTCGACCTGCTGGTATGACGTCAGCTACAGCAATGGTTCACAGAGGGTGAATCCGTGGACGGGTCAGACGGTGCCGAATGCGGATCCGTGGGCCCACTGGCCGTGGAGCCCCTGATGACAATCGATGAGCTTCTGAGGAGCCCGCAGCGGCGAGACCACGCCGCGATGCCTGAGACCGACGCGTTGACCGAGCTGGACGGATTGCAGGAGGCCGATCTCGTCGATGCGCGATTTGTGGCTAGTGAAGCTTCACTCGCTGTCTTGTTCGATCTCCGCGGCTCGCTGCAGTTTCGGATGGCCAACGTTGCCGTGTTGGCGATGCGCGATGTGCGACACGTCGACTGGACTTGTGCAGAGCCGCGAGGACCTCGTTGGGTCGCACACTACGTGATGGGTTCGAAGCCCGATATCCTAAAGGATCTCTTCAAGCTGGAGCTTGTATGCCTCCGCGGATGGCGTCTCAGTGCAATGGCTACATCCGCGGAGTTCTTCGTCGGCGACGTGCCTGGCCTTCCCGAAGCGCCACCGAACTTCGTCGAGGACGACGAGCGAACGATTATGGAGGGCATGCCGGCTTGGGACTCGACGTTCAAGCCCGAGTGGGCGACGTTCATCGATCCCCCGTCCTCTCAGCACACTTGACCAGGCTTGGGTACCCGAATAACGACCTCGACGCGGAACATGTCAAGCGACCCTCTCATCACCCACTCGAAGGACGGCTTTCGATGACCTCTGACACGACCACGTTTTCCCATGGGAGTCCGCGCAAGCTGACCCGTTCAGATGAGGCCAAGGTTGCCCGCTTGGTGCTAGCGGAAGTTTCCGGGCTATGCCGATGAGGTGATCTCAGGCCTTCTAGCTATATGCAGCCGCGAGGCCTTGGTACTCCTGCGATCATAGCGGCGAGCTTTGCGGGGCCCTTCGGGAACAGCTGGTAAAGCTCCTTCACCGGCACCCCAGATGCCTTCCCGAGAACCCGGACGCTCGGGCTGTCGCCGTTGGTCATGTACTCCCTGCGCATGAAGCGCACCACTTCCCAGTGACGGCTGGTCAGCTCGGGTATGCCGGCTGCCGCCGCGATCTCCGGCGCCATGTCCTCCGTCCACTGTTCCGGATGGGTGAAGAACCCATCTTCACCTATGTCTACCTGCCGTCCCGCGTAGTGGCTGGTTGCCATTGGATCACACCTCCTCGCTGCCTTGTCCTGTCTCCAGTCCTGGGTCGCGCCCCGCAGTCTGAGCGGCCTTGGGGCCGATCTCCTTGCCGGCCTGTGGCATCGAAGAGCCGATGCCAGGGATATCGCGTCCCGGAAGGAGCACGTGCCAGTAGAACCACTGAAACATTAGCTTCCCCAGATGGTTGAGCCGCGACTCCTTCATCAGCGGGACCCCGATCTTGGCGGGAAAGCGTCCCGGCAGCGGCTCAGTGTCGTAGTTGAAATCGATCAGCAGCGCCTTCGAGAACCCAGCTTCGATGAAGCAGTTGGAATGCCCGTCGAAGGACGCGAGAAGCTCCCTGTGATCGAGGAACGCCTGTATGTTCCTAACGAGCGTCTCGCCCTCGAAGTGCGTTACGGAACCCGCCTTCGAGGTGGGCAGGTTCGTCGCGTCCCCTATTGCGAACACGTTGGGCTTGGCCCTGGACTGGAGGGTGTGCTCGTCGCTCGGGACGAAGTTCAGGTCGTCTCCGAGGCCCGGCGAACGCCCGACGTATTCCGCTCCTGAATGCAAGGGGACCACGACGGCGAGGTCGAACGGCGTCTCTCGGCCGTCGTAGCTGATCAGGCGACCGCCTTTCCCATCGACTTCTCCGGTGTTGAACTCGGTGACCAGTTCGATCCCTCGCTCGGTGAGCATGTGGCCGAGCAGCCGGGCGCTGGTCGGCATCGTGAAGGCGGCGTCGAGGGGCGTGACGTAGGTGAGCTGGACCTTCTCCCGCACGCCGCGTTCTGTGAAGTACCAGTCGGCAAGGAAGCAGAGCTCGAGTGGTGCGACGGGGCACTTGATCGGCATGTCGATCGGGTTCACGACGACGCGCCCCTCGCTGAAGGTGGCGAAGGCGCCTTCGAGGGCTCCGGCGCCTTCAGGAGAGTAGAACGTGAACACCCTTTCCATCCAGCCCGGGCCAGTCATGCCTTCCGTCTCTTCCGGTTGCAGGACTGCCCCGGTTGCGACCACGAGAACGTCATAGTCCAGCTCGCGGCCGTTGGCCAGATGAACTTGATCAGCTGCAATGTCCACGTGATCTACGGCGCTTGTCTCGAAGTTGATGCCGTTGCGGAGCTGCTTGGAGCGCGGCCTCACGATCTCGTCCAAGCTGGCGAGGCCGAAGGGAACGAAGAGCAGCCCTGGCTGGTAGACGTGACGATCGTTGGAGTCGACGACCGTGATCTCGGCCTCGCTCGAAGTGTACGCTCGCCGTAGACGGTTGGCCGCAAGCGTGCCGCCGGTGCCGCCCCCGAGTATGACGATTCGATGTGTCATTTCACGTTCCTTTCGATGATCCCCATCACAGCTGGACTGCTTGCGGGCTGCTGGGCTGTACGCACGTCATGCTGGTCACTGAGCACATCATCTGATCTCGTGACGAGTGGCGCCGGCGTACGGCTACGCGAGAGACTCCCGTACTTGTACCTGCCAGCGGCTCAGTGCCCGGTGAACCGCGGCTCGCGCTTGTCCCTGAAGGCGCTCATCGCCTCAGCGGTGTCCTCGGTGGAGAAGTTCACGCATTGGGCCCGCGCTTCTTGTTCCAGTGCCTGCTCCAGGCTCAGCCCCATGGCGTCGTTCAGGAGGTGCTTGGTCATCGACATCGCAAGAGGCGGTCCGGCTGCGAGCCGCGATGCCCATTCGTCGACGAGCTCGTCGATGGACTCAGAGCCCACTACGACGTTGACGAAGCCGAAGCGCTCTGCCTCGTCTGCCGAGATCATGTCGGCGAAAAAAGCCAGCTCCTTTGCTTTGTGGAGGCCGATCATGCGTGGAAGCAACCACGACGAGCCGCAGTCCAGGGATAGGCCTCTTCGGGAGAAGATCTGAGAGAAGCGCGCCCGCTCCGAGGCGACTACGAGGTCGCAGCCCAGCGCCAAGCCCGCTCCAGCTCCTGCGGCTACGCCGTCGACCTTTGCAATCGTCGGCTGCGGCAGGCGGTGCAAGGCCAGTGCAACCCTCGACAGAACCCGCATGCGTACCAGCTGATGGTCGCGTTGGGGTCCGGGCATGCTTTCGGAGTCGCTCAAGTCCGCGCCGGAGCAGAATGCGCCGCCTGCGCCCCCGAGCACGAGCACCCGGTCCTCGCTGCTCTGGCTCACCGCGTCGAAGATCGCCAGGAGCTCTTTCCACATCGACTGATTGGCGGCGTTCTTCTTCTCCGGACGGTTGAGAGTTACCTCCACCACTCCTGAGTGCCGGTTCACAAGGACGGTCATGCTGGCGCCGGCGCCGGTTGTCACAGTGCTCACAGTGAGAAAGATAGCGAACTGTGGCTCGACGTTCACCTCTTCAAGCATCTCCGCTTGTCGGAGCGGCTTATTCTTGTGCTGCATTCTGTGGCATTCTGTGGCGTGCGCTGGCTGGACGACTCGGCGTCAGAGCCTTGGCGTACAGTGGTCTCGAGGTCATCGAGAGGCCCGATCTCACCCGCGAGCGCCGCCGCGAGCGCCGGTGGTGCTAGCACGTCATGTCGTGCGCAGCGGCGCCAAAGCCCCTCCTCAGTACCCGTTGCATTGCTGTTGGGCCGTGCTGCAAAGTCGCTGAGTTGCGCGTGCATCCGAGATGAAGCGATCCGAGCATGGGGTCACTCAGTGGCAACCTGCGACCCAAACAGCAGAGAACCCGAAGGAGGCCATTTTCACCTATGACGGCTAGCATTCCATCAGCGACGCTTATTGGAGTCGAGGGCAGGCCGGTCCTGGTCGAGGTGCACGCGTCGACTGGCTTGCCAGGTTTCACCGTAGTGGGGCTCCCTGACGCTGCGTGTCGGGAGTCACGCGACAGAGTGCGCGCGGCACTGCTCTCGAGCGGCCTCAGCTGGCCGCTGAAGCGTATCACCGTGAACCTCGCGCCATCGGGCGTACGCAAGGCGGGCTCTGGCCTCGACCTGCCGATAGCCATGGGACTGCTTGTGGCTGCCGGTGAAATAGAGCCGGCGGCGGTCGCGGATTGCTCTTTCGTGGGAGAGCTCGGTCTGGACGGTTCGCTGAGGGGCATGCCGGGCATTCTGGCGTTGTCCGAGGCGCTCACGACGCCAGCTGTCGTGGTCCCTCCAGAATGCGTGAAGGAGGCGAGCCTCCTGGGGCGTCACCAAGTTCGTAGTGCTTCTTCTCTGTCCGAGCTGGTGGCGATTGTGCGTGGAAGGGCCAGCTGGCGGAAGCCGGGTGCATCCGGGGTCCACCAGACCACCAGCGCTGCTCCGGTCTGCAGTCGCGAGGCGGTCCCCGACATGGCCGACGTGATGGGCCAACCTGTCGCACGGCGGGCTATGGAGGTCGCGGCGGCGGGGAGGCACCATGTCCTCTTGGTCGGTCCGCCGGGATCGGGAAAGACGATGCTCGCCAAGTGCTTGCCGGGCCTGCTGCCCGACTTGAGCGTCTCTGAAGCGTTGGAGACCACGAGGGTGCACTCGGCTGCTGGGCTGACGCTGCCCGACGGCGGCCTGATCATTCGCCCGCCGTTCAGGTCGCCTCATCACAGTGCGTCGATGGTCTCGCTGCTCGGGGGCGGCACTTACCAGATGCGCCCCGGTGAGATCAGCCTTGCCCACGGAGGGGTGCTGTTCCTGGACGAGATGGGTGAGATGCCGGCCGTAGTGCTTGACGCATTGCGCCAGCCGCTCGAGGAAGGGGCAATCAGGGTGTCACGAGCACGCGGGGTGGTCGAGTACCCGGCGAGGTTCATTCTGGCCGGCGCGATGAACCCCTGTCCCTGCGGAGATGGCAGTGCGCTCGGTGGATGTCGGTGCAGTGAAGCTGCCCGGTCCAGGTACACGAGGCGGTTGTCGTCTCCGTTGCTGGACCGGTTCGACCTTGCGGTGCCGGTCCAGCGCTCGGACCCGAGCCAGTTGCTCGGGAGATCGTGCAGTGATCCGACGGCCCTCGTCGCGTCCAGGGTGGCCAGCGCAAGGCAGCGATCAATTGAGCGTGGGTTCCCTTCGAGCGCGGAGGTCCCGAGGGCATCTCTGGAAGACGTGGCGCCACTCGTGCCGGAGGCGCGCCAGCTGTTGTGGCAACGCCTCAGCTCTGGCCAGCTGAGCGCTCGTGGTCTTGATCGGGTGAGGAGGGTGTCCCGCACCATCGCAGATCTGGACGATTGGGCGGGCCCGCTGGGGGTCGAGCACGTCGCGGAGGCGCTGGCGCTTCGCGCCGCCCGCTCGATCTTGCAGCCAGGAGCCGCGGCGTGAGTGCTCCCGGAGCGAGGGAGCAACGCGGACAGAGCCGGGCCCATGGGCCGATCAGGGGGCCAGCCCCGGCCGGCTCGGGCGAAGCGTGCCGAAAGCCGGCTATGGCGCGCGGTGGCTCGGTCCCGGTGGGGATGCCAGGCGCGGGAACCTTGCCGGAGGAGGCGTTCGGTGCTGCGCTCGCTGGCTTGCCGGGTATGACGCCGCGCCTGTTGAGGATGCTCCTGTCATCTGCTTCGCCGAGAGCTGCTTGGGATCGGCTCGGGTCGGGGAGGGTGTCACGTCAGCATGCACGCCTTGTAGGGGCCGTCCGCAGGACCGATGTGGATCGGTGCTGGCAAGCTGTGGTGAGCGCTGGAGCTTCAGTGAAGCTCCTTGGAGCCGAAGGCTACCCGTCCTGTCTCGGATCGGATCCAGAGGCCCCAGCGGTGCTCTTTTCGACGAGCGAGGACATCGGCTGGATATGTGCCCGCCCGCGTGTTGCTGTTGTTGGTACGAGGTCGGCGACGCACTATGGGCGATCAGTGGCCTTCGAGCTTGGCGGGGAGCTTGCTGCTCGCGGAGTGGTAGTGATCTCTGGTCTTGCCCGCGGGGTGGACTGCGCGGCGCATGATGGTGCTGTGGGTCGCTGCGTTGATGAGCCCAGCCGAGGTCCGTCGGGAGCTGGATGCGGCGCTCCACCCCTGGGAGTCGCAGGGGGAGGCGTGGACGTCGTCTATCCGGCCTCGAGCGCGCAGGTCTGGAGCTCGGTGGTGCAGCTGGGCGCGGTCATCTCTGAAGCACCACCTGGAGCTCCTCCAAACCCTTGGAGGTTTCCGCAGCGCAACAGGATCATTGCTGCAATGTCTCACGTGGTCGTGGTAGTGGAGTCCCACGAGGTCGGCGGCGCGCTTAGGACGGTCGAGTGTGCGATGCAGCGCGGAGTATCGGTGATGGCGGTGCCGGGTTCCGTGCGGAGCCCGGCGTCCGCAGGCGCCAACGCGCTGTTGTCGGAAGGGTGCGCGCCGGTGCGCGACGTCTCGGACATACTGGTGGCGTTGGATCTCGCGGGAGCAGGGCGGGCTATCTCGTGTTCGCAAGCACGGGGCCAGCCAGACAGCCTGCACCAGCAGATCTCAGCTTCTCGTGCGACACCCGCCGCCGAGGGTGGTGGACATCATGAGCGCTCGCCGGAGGGTGGACATGGCGGTCCAGGCGGAGATGTCAGCGGTCTAGACGCCTCAGTTCTCTCCTGCCTGGGGTGGGAGCCGTTGGCGCTCGACGCCGTCGTGGAGAGCTGCGGGGCTAAGGTTGGGTCCGTCGCCGCTGCCCTTGATCGTCTGGAGCGACGTGGGCTGGTTCGGGGCATCGGCGGTTGGTGGCAGCGAGATGGACGTCGCTGAGCGCTCCGTCACGTGGTTCGGTCGTGGCGATGGCGGACGCGTTGTTTGCTTCGCCCGTTGTGCCTACGCGTGGCCATAGGCACAACGCCATCAGGATGAAGGCTGGACCCGTGTTCGGGTCGGTGGACGAACCGGTGAGAACGGCGCCGAAGTTCTGCCCTGCTACCCAGTAGATCGCAGCCAGCGCCATGCCGAGGACCAGACCAGCCTTGACTGTTGACTCCCGCAGAACCCAGATACCAGTGAGCAAACCTAGCGAGAGGACGACGAAGGATATGGTCGTGCCGTTGCCCGCGGTCATGGTGGCCAGGAGATGATCCATCTGCGCTATTGGCCATGGTTCTCCAGATGCGTTGGCGCTGATCTGTGCCGAGATCGCGTGAGGAGCAAAGTTTGCTCTCTCTAACTCGAGTAGCGACGGTCCTATCCAGGCGGCGGCCCAGAGGATTCGCGAGCCCAGCCGGCCGGGAAGACCCGTGTCGGCGGTGGCGTACCTCGCCGTGATCGTCGCTGTGAAAGGTTCCCGCACAGCGGCGCTTCGTGGAAGAAGCATCAGGCTGACCGCACAGTAGAGGAGGGCAGACCCTGGTGCGCCGGTCAGGATGGACGCCTGTGGAATGAGCATACCGCCGAGTCCCTCGCCTATTACCCAAACCATCAGTCCCCAAGCGGCCGATGAAGCGAGCGCGGCATTCTCGAAGCGGCGACTCAGCAGCCCCACTCCGATCAAGATTTGCACGACTGCGAATGTCGTGTCCCAGACCACGGGATGGGCTGCCACGCGAATTGCAACAGCATGAATGAGCTCGCTCAGGAGATTGGGAGGCCCCATGGTGTACACTCCGAGCACCTCTGCAGAGAACCTGCGTGAGAGCATCGCTGGTTGTAGTTGGAGTCCAGCGTCAAGAAGCCAGAGCACTCCTAGCGCGGAGCATAGCGTCCTGCGTCCAATGAGCGTCCGTCCAGACGGCCTTTGCCGCCGTTGCGTCCGGATCATCTGTCGTAGGCAGCTGATTTGCTGTAGAGCACTTGCGCGAAGGAGCTAATGGTCAAAGGCGCTGGTGATCCAAGGCGCTGGTGAAAAAGAGCGCCACTAAGAGCCCGTGTGTGGAAGGTTCGCCATGACGTCACACTATAAGGCTCGGATCAAGCCAAGACGATCAGCAGTGGGCCACGTCTGCTCGGGTGCTGTCCGCGACCGGGCCCGATGCAAGCGTTCCCGACCGAGGGCGGCCAAGGCCGAGGGCGGTAGGGCGCCTGGACGAGCCTGAGAGGACGAGCCTGGGAGGACGAGCCTGGGAGGACGAGCCTGGACGAGCCTGGAGGGCCGCCTGGACGAGCCCGGACGGCGTCAGTAGAGCCGATCATGTGGTCGTGGGGTCGACCAACAACGGGTTGGGAGATGATCATCGAGCCCGACGATTATCTCGCTGAGTCGCCGAAGTAGAGCCGGGGTACCTGCTCTGGTTCGGTTTGGGCACAATAGTGCGCTACAGGGCGGCGCCGACGCAGTAGAAGACGGCTAGCTGGTGGCTCCAGGCGAGGATGCGCCAACTCGACGGGGCGAGCCCCGGACGCGCCCTTAAAGGGGATGATGTCGACGAAGGCCCGGAGAAACATGCGGAGCTCCATCACGAGCAAACGCTGGCGCCGCTCGTGGTGAAGCGTATGCCAGCGACCCGGCACTGACAGCAGCAGTGTGCACCAGGCCTTCAAGCTCCAAGCCAGGGCCGCCATAGCTGTATAGGCGCAGGTTGCGACGAGGGTGTTGACCGGGCGTGCACGGTGCGGACCTGGCCCTTCGGCGCTAAGTGATCAGCTTCTCCTGGTCCCAGCGGGAGCGGGCCTGCTGCGCATGTCACGGCGATCCAGCGCGCCCGCATGGACCCTACTGGCGCTTCACGGCCATGGTGGGCGCCAAGACCATCTACGAGCGCCTGTCCGAGCAAGAGGCGATCTTGCACCAGCAGTGGATCGCGAACGACCGTACGGCGCGTTCAGTGCTCCAGCAGATGCGAGACGTCGCAGCAAAAGCCCAGGTGCTCATTCTCGCTGAAGAGGAATCCGACTCCGCCCCGGCGAGCACGTGGTCGGGCACGAGGTGTAGACTCGCGATGCAGTGTGGGCTTATAGGTTGTATCACCCGATCCGACGCCGATGGATGCCCCGTTCGGTCCGGCGGGCACGCGCCACGGCGTGGAATCTGGGTCTCCGGCGCCGGAAGCGGCAACCGAGGCGAAGATGAACGAGTAGCGCTTCGACACTCTGGCCGAGATCGTCGGATAGCTGCAATGACGCGGACAGTTCAGGGGGTGGTCGCATGATGACCCACATTGGTTTCTTTCGGCAACCGTTGCTGGCTCTGCATGTTCCGGGCTCTGCATGTTCGGTTCTGCCGCGGCCGTGACCGTGGACTCGAAGTGTTGCGGGGCATAATCGTACGTGCGCCGGCACACCAAAGAATCTTCCCTTGTGGACAACCTCGAGCTTTCCTTGGCGAGGGCATCAGACACCGGCACCAGGTGTTGACCTCCGCGCCGCACCGTCGGCATCTTGGCGAGGACGAGCACTGCGCAGCCGTCTTGGTATGCTGCGGCGATGATTAGCATCGTGATTGACTCCCTGCCAGCGAAAGCTACCCGGAAGGCGCCCCGCATTGCGCCTTGCGGACCTCCATCCGGCCAATGTTCTCCGCGACTGGACAGGCTGCCGCCGCGTGCCCTAACCGAGCTGGCGGAACGCTGCGAGAGCCGTTTTCCAGGGATACGGCGCCCGTGGCGGTGATCACAGCTTCAGATGTCATCGCGGATGTGATCGTCGTATCTCCGGACGTCCATGGTGACGAGCGAGGCAAGTTTCGTGAGACCTACCGCCGCTCGTGGTTTCCCTTGGGGCGCGAGATGGTTCAAGGAAGTCGTTCTGACAAGGAGGCGGGGTCCATCGTGGGCCTGCATTACCACCTCCATCAAGCGGACTACTGGTACGTAAGCCGTGGTGATGCCCGCGTGGTGCTTCATGACCTGCGTCGTGGTTCGCCTACGGACGGAGCGACTCTCACCATTGAGATGGGGGAGCGTAACGACGTTGGTCTTTTCATTCCACCCGGCGTTGCCCATGGGTTTGCAGCATTGACAGATCTGACGCTCACCTATCTGGTGGACGGTTACTACAACCCGGTGGACGAGCTGGGCGTAGCTTGGAATGACCCACAGATCGGAGCTGAGTGGGGCGTTGGAGCGCCTGTGGTGTCAGATAGGGATCGAGCCAACCCGTTGCGCAGTGAGCTTGGCTTGGACGTCCTGCCAAGATTTGGCACACGAACCTGAGCCGGGTGTGCGGGCCAGCGGGGCATGCTCAGACACTGGGCAATGACTCACTGAGCGTTCGTGCTCGCTCCGCTCTGGAGGCGTAGGCTTAACGTAGGCTTAATTGTATCGGCGGGGCGCTTGGCTGACCTACGCCGTCGGTCAAGCTGTGGGAATATTTGATGGTGAATCGTGAGGTGGAACAGGTGAGAGGCATCTGGAACCCGTCTCGGGGGGATGAGCCGCGCCCGGTGGTGGAAGCGTAGTGATCGTCGTAGTGGTGATCGTCGTTGTCGCAGTTGCTGGAGCGATTGTCGCCCGCATCGCGTTTCGTGTGAGTGCGGGAGAGGTTCACTCCGTCGACCACTACGAGAAGGCCCTCGAGACCCTGCGGGATCTCCAGAGCAAGACCAACCCGCCGGCTCGGCCGACGATCCGCCAGCGCGATCAGGGCATGGCTCCTGATGGTCCTTCGGTAGGCGAAGGACATGTCAGGCGGTGGACGGAACCTCACCCATCACCTTCTGGCCCTTCTGGCGATACGGACCGCGAAGCAGCTGCTGGGTTGACGACGCCTGGAGGCAGGGGACGGTCTCATGAGGGCGGGAGATACGTCCACGTGCTCGGACATGCGGGAGCCGTGCCTGGTGAGCGCCCTCCTGTTTCTGTGGGCGGAGCATCGCCAGAGCCAGAGGACTGGCCTTCGGCAGAACATGGTCCTACGCCGGAACGCGGCTTTGGAGCATCAGACCGAGGCGCCGTCGCGAATGTTGCCGGGGAGCCACCGCTTGTTTTCGTGGCCGACGACTTGGCCCACGACACCGCGGTCGATGGCGCCATCGACGTTCTAGCTGAGGACCATTTTGCAGGGACACCGCTGCGAGATGCAGGAAAAGGCGAGCCATCGGCTGTTGGGTCGCCGGTCCCGCCTGCTCGTGTCGATGAAGACATGTTTCACACAGAACCTGGTCCTGTTACCGAGAGAACCGAGGAGCTTGGTCGCTTCGGAACAAGGGATGTGGGGAGCGCTACGACGAACGTTGGCGCCCGCGGGAAGGTGTCTTCGGCAGCGAGAGCTCCCTCCGAGAGCCAGCGAAAGTCGGTTCGTGCCCCCACAGGCCCTGGGGGCGGAGTGGTGTCCATTGCGGACCGTTTGGTGGACTTCTTCTGGCCTCAACACCTCCGCGAGGATGACTCCCGGCGGAGGTCTGGTGTCTCGCACTCCGGGCCTCCGGTTCTTATCATGGTCCTGGCGGTGCTGCTCGTCGTGGCTGCTGTCGTTCTTGTGGTCCACTCGACCAGTGGCGGTGGTGGAAAGGTCACCAGCGTCGGCGCTCGGCCGGCGCAGGGCAGGCACCACAGTGCCAAGTCCCCTGTCGCGCCAAGCACTACTCCGGCTGTCATCGAGCCCACCAGCTCGGATGCTCCGAGCGCGACCGCGTACTACAACGCGCCGTCGGGATCGTACACGATCTCTATAGCGGCAAGCGCGCCATGTTGGACTGCGCTCAAGGGAACCCAGTACGGGGGCGACGTGTGGGCAAAGACGCTCCAGCCGGGCCAGAGCGAGACCTATACCGCAACGGGGCCGCTTTGGGTGGATCTCGGAGCTTCGGTCGGTGTCGCGATCACGTTGAACGGTACCCCCGTCGCCCTTCCGCCAGGCCATCCGGACGTGTTCAACCTGAGCTTCCAGCCACCAGGCGCTTCCCCTACTGCCAGCCAGTCATCTTGAGCTAAACGTCGGCGCAGAGTCGACTGGAATGTCGCGTCGACCGATTGGGGGTGCGAACGGAGTCGATCAGGTCGGCGGGCTGATCCCCGGGCTGCAGAACGCGTCGGCGCCATGATCAGCTCAGGCATTGATCCCAACCGAATCGAGAATGAACGCAATGACTAGGGCTTCCTCGTCGATCGCAGCATAGCGTCCCGAAGGCCCTGCGTGCCCCGAGCCCATCGCGATTCGCAGCGCAACGTCACTGCCTGGCTGCACTGCTCTGATCTTCGCGACCCACTTGACCGGCTCCCAATAGGCTACACGCGGGTCGTTCAGGCCAGCCAGGACCAGGAGGTGTGGAAGGGTCCATGATGTGACGTTGTCATAAGGGGAGTACCCGGCGATCCAATCATAGGCGCTGGGGTCCTTTAGCGGGTTGCCCCATTCCTCCCATTCGATGGCAGTGAGTGGAAGCGTGGGGTCAAGCATCGTGGTGAGGCAATCTACGAAAGGCACCTCGGCTACGATTGCATGGAACAGCTCCGGCGCCATGTTTGCCACCGCTCCCATCAGGAGGCCTCCAGCAGATCCGCCTCGTGCGACCAGCCGATCGGGCGCTGTCCAGCCGTGCTCGATTAGATATCGGGCACAGGCTATGAAATCTGTGAAGGTATTGCTCTTGTGCTCCAGCTTGCCGTCCAGGTACCACGACCTTCCCATTTCCCCTCCACCTCGCACATGGGCAATCGCGTAGACGAATCCTCGGTCTAGAAGTGAAAGCCGTGCCGGGGAAAATCTCGGGTCGATGCAGTGCTCGTACGATCCGTAGCCGTAAAGCAGCGCAGGCGCTGGAAGGCCTTCGGTGACGTCTTGGCGGTAGACGATGGAGATTGGCACCCGCGTGCCGTCCTCGGCGGTTGCCCAGAGGCGGTCTGTGCGGTAGAGGGATGGGTCATAGCCGCCTGGGAGCACCTGCTGCTTGAGAACCCTGGTGATACCGGTCTCCATGTCGTGCTCCAGAACAGAGGACGGCGTCACGAGAGAGGTGTAGTGGTATCTCAGCACCCGCGAGGAGAGCTCGGGGTTGGGGGCATCCCACACGGTCGAGGGTGTCTCGGGAAGGTCCAGCACTTTGGCTGTCGAAGTCACCAGGTCGATTAGGCGGATTGATGAGGTGGCGTTCGAGCGCTCGTAGACGGCGAGGTGATTGTCGAACACATCGAAGCCGGTGATGCGGATCCCTGGTCGATGGGCGACGATCTCTGTGGAGTCGTTGCCGTCTGCGAGCGCATCATCGATTGCGATCAAGCGGAAGTCCTCGGCATCGTCGTTGGTAAGCACGATGAAGCGGTGGTGTAGATGGTCGACGCTGTACTCTACGCCTTGCCGCCTTGTTTGAATTGGCTGGAAGGCGCCGTAAGGGTCGTCAGCTCGCAGTGCCCACATCTCCGAGGTGCTCTTGCTTTCTACGCCCATAATGATGAAGGTGTCGTCCTTGCTCGTTGTGACACCCAAGTGGAAGCGATCGTCGGTTTCTGTGTACACGCACACGTCGGTCTCGGGAGAGCTGCCGAGCTTGTGGCGCCACAGCTGCCATGGTCGCATCGCGGCATCCGGGCGTGTATAGAAGATCGTTGTCTCGTCGCTCGACCAGGCAAGCCCGTAGGACGTGCGCTCGATGTCGTCATCGAGATCGGATCCCGTAGCCAGGTCGCGGATTCGAAGCGTGAACACCTCAGCGCCGGTCGTGTCGATGAGGTATGCGACGAAGCGGTGGTTCGGGCTGCACTCGATGTCGCCCAGGGTGAAGTAGTCGTGGGCGATAGCGAGATCGTTCTCGTCGAGGACTACCTCTTCTCCCGCAAAGGCCCCGTGCTTGGCTGCTTCGAGCGCTTCAGCGGTGATCGTCGATGACCTGGTGCGGCAGTGGATCTGGTAGTTGAGCCCTTGCCGAGTCCTCGCAAAGTACATCCACGGGCCCTTCTTCACTGGAACCGTCATGTCCGTCTCCTCGATTCGCTCGAGGATCTCTGAGTAGATCCGCTCGCGAAGTGGAGCGGTAGCAGACAGTCTGGCGTCCGCGTAGGCGTTTTCGGCGTCGAGGTAGGCTCTCACCTCGGGATCATCGCGGTCTCGGAGCCAGTACCAGGGGTCAATACGGTCTTTTCCGTGTGCTGTGAGCACCCTGTCCCGGCGCCTCGCCGCTGGCGGAGCGATGTGCCGCCAGCCGTCTGAGCGCTCGGCGTCGGCGGCTAATTCTCTGCGAGAGCCGCCCGTCACGGGAGCTGAGGCTCTGTGGCGTCGCTGAAGTGTCATCCTGAAAGCATGTCACGGAAGGCGTCGGTAGTTGTTACTATCTAGGTAGTGGAAATTATCAATTGGGATATCAGCCGAAGTGCATGACGCCGGAAGATGTCGACATGACGCCGGCTCGAATCGGTCTAATAGGTTCGAGCTCGCGGGCAACGCTACGGGACGGCCATCGCTTGCAACCTCGAGAGCGCTTGCTGGCTCGGATTGCGTGGCCGGCTGGATACTGCTCAGGGATCAGACGTTTCTGGAGGAGAGGTTAGAGCTGTGACTACTGCCCAGGTCGATCTTGGACGCTACGAGCTTGGCTGGAGCGACGCCGAGGAGTACGTCTTCAAACCGAAGAAGGGCTTGAACGAGGAGATCGTGCGTGAGATGTCCTGGATGAAGTCCGAGCCCAGCTGGATGACCGCCTTTCGTCTCAAGTCACTTGCACGCTTCGAGGCAAAGCCTATGGCTGCCTGGTTCGCTGTGAACATGCCAGACATTGACTTTGATGATATTTACTACTATATCAAGCCAACCGACAAGCAGGTCAACGACTGGGACGAGCTGCCCAGCTCGGTGAAGACCACCTACGAGCGTCTAGGGATACCGGAGGCGGAGCGTAAGTACCTGGCCGGCGTTACGGCTCAGTACGAGTCAGAGGTCGTGTACCACCGCAATCGCGAGGAGCTTGCATCTCAAGGTGTGCTCTTCTGCGACATGGACACTGCGGTGCGGGAGTACCCGGACATCGTGAAGCGCTACTTCGCTACCGTCATCCCTCCGAACGACAACAAGTTCGCGGCCCTGAACTCCGCAGTTTGGTCCGGAGGTTCGTTCATCTACGTTCCTCCTGGCGTGAAGGTGGAGATGCCGCTGCAAGCCTATTTTCGCATCAACGCTGAGAACATGGGCCAGTTCGAACGCACCTTGATCATCGCTGACGAGGGGTCGCAGGTGCACTACATCGAAGGGTGCTCAGCGCCTGTGTACGCCTCCGACTCCCTTCACTCTGCGGTTGTCGAGCTGGTGGCGAAACCTGGCTCGCGTATCACTTACACGACCATACAGAATTGGTCTTCCAACGTCTACAACCTGGTCACCAAGAGGGCTCGTTGCGAGGCCGAAGCGCATGTGGAGTGGGTGGATGGGAACATAGGCTCGCGGCTCACAATGAAATATCCCTCGGTCTACATGGTTGGGCCGAAGGCGTCGGGAGAGGTCCTTTCCGTGGCATATGCGGGAGCCGGCCAGCATCAGGATGCCGGTGCGAAGATGATCCATGCGGCGCCGGAGACGACCTCCACCATCGTC
>JAJYWA010000178.1:0-2784 GCA_021791755.1 Actinomycetes bacterium
GCTCTCAGGGTAGGCAAGTTGCAGTAGTGGACGACGACGAGGTGGAAGACGACCTTGTTCGGGAGATGACAGAGGTGCTGACGAGCTTCTGTGCCCGGCTCTATGGCCGCCGTGGGGCTCGTAACCGGGCAGAGAAGGCCCTGCGCTGCGCCAAAAACGACGTGGGGCCGATGGCGCTTCGCACCGAGGTGCGAGTGTGTAGGTGATGGGCAAGCTCGAAGTTCCTCCGGGGTGTATATGCCAGGCCTACCGGTTCGAGATCGACCGTCCGTCTCGCTATCGGTCCATCTCATCTCACGAAGGCGCCAAGCGGTTCGCGTGGAACTGGGCGCTCAAGCTCATAGAGCACCAGCTCCACGCGAGAGATACCTACCGCGTGCTCGCTCTTCGCCAGGGGGCGACCATGGACGAAGCGGTCGATTGGTCGAGAGCGATGGTCTTGGTCCCCTGGTCCATGCCCGTCCTCCGGCGCATCTGGAATACAAAGAAGCACGAGACTGTACGCTGGTGGTCAGAGAACTCCAAGGAGTGCTGCTCCTCAGCCTTCGAGGCTCTGTCTACGGCGTTCAAGAGCTACTTCGACTCGCGACCTGGCACACGGCGCGGATCTCGGGTCGGTTGGCCGAGATACAAGCGCAGGTCTGGACGCCAGTCGGTGGCGTTCAGCACCGGGGCCATCGTCATCCTCGATCGTCACCACATCCACTCCCCGTGATTGGTGGCCTCCGGGTCAAAGAACCCACTCATAAGCTGGGTCTTCGTCTTTCGAGAGGCACCGCCCGCATCTTGCGGGCCACCCTGGTAAGTGATGGCGCCACGACTTTTGTCTCGTTCTCGGTGCTGGTCCGACGAGACAAGCCGGACGGCGCACCGGCGGGTGTCTCGGCCACGATGTCGGCATCTCATCGCTCGTCACCGGTTCTGACGGCAATGTCGTAAAGAACGCCAGGCCTCTGCAAAGAGCAAACCTGAGATCCGCCGCTACCAGCGCCGAATGGACCGCCAGCACCGGGCGGGCTCGCCTCGGTGCTTCAGCCCCGCCAGCACCCACCTCAAAGGCACCTGCTATTGGAATACCCGTTCGGTTCGAGCGGACAAGAACAAGCGCCAGCTTGCCCGAGCCCACTCCAAGGCGTCGAAGGCCCGCAAGGACGCAATCCACAAGGCGAGCCATCGGGCAGCGACCAGCTACGCAGTCAACATCGTCGAGGACTTGAACCTGACAGGGATGCGACGCCGTAGCCGGGCCAAGAGCGGATTCAACGGTGCCGACGGCGATGCCGCCGTCCAGAGTTCCGTCGTCAGCTCACCTACAAGTGCTCTTGGTATGGCTCGACGCTTTGGGTGGCATCGAGGTGGTATCTGTCATCGAAGCTCTGCTCACGGTGCCGGACGAACAATGGCGACCTACCACGATCCGCACGCGTGTTCCACTGCGACGCCTGTGGACTAGTCATCGACCGGACCTCAATGCAGCGAAGAACTTGGCGGCTCTGGGAGAGTTTGGCTGTGTGTGCCTGATGGCACAGTTGACGACCGGGCAACCGGTCGACTGGTCAAAACTCCCCGTCCGCCCGGCGGGTTGGGAGCTCGACCACAGCACCCGCAGTTCGCGGGGGTGTGCCCGAGCCGGAGGTCGCAAGGCCGATGGAGGCGAGAGGAAGACCGCCCAGCGCAGCTCTGCTGGGGATGACTCCTTTGATCGGGAAGCTCTGTCGCCACCGGCTCTGTCGTAGGTCTCGACGGAGCCTCGCCCAGCCCGAGAAAGGCGGTGGCCTGATGCCTTCGGCATCTGTCCGTGGCAGCGGCACGGCTGGGTTACCAGCCGCCCGAGAGACCCGGAGACGAGGTCTTATGGTCAGCGGGATGTTCGCTGATAGTTCGGGGAACGGCTCCGATGGGGACAGGGCCGCTTACCGAGGCTCGTGTTGTGGCGCCTGCGCTCGGCTGAGACAAAGTCACTCGTCCTGGCGAATGGCCCCCCACCCTCTTTCGGCCAACTGTGTTGATCCCGGCGCCATTGCCTACGATGGCAAAGCCATGAGCTACGCGGTCGACTTCGTCAACGTCTCCACCACCGGCCTGGAGTCGTCTCCGGTGGCGCCTGCGTTGGCTGGCCTGCGGGCGAACGAGGCTCGCTACTTCAAGAACAAGTATGACTTCGTGTTCACCGTCGAACCGGCCGACGGGGCCAAGGAGACCGTCGACTGGGTGCATCGCATCCTGAAGGAGGAGCGCGAGATCATCATCGCCTCGCCTCCGCTGGAGGTAGCTGCCGTCGAGGTCGAGAACATCTGGTGGCCATACGTGTTCTACCAGAGCGGGCTCTCGATAAACGTCATGTACGCGCGCGACAACCCGAGCAGGCGAGCGGTTGGGTTCAAGCTGTCCGACGGTGCGGAAGTCCCTCCCGAGCTCGGCGCGTTCAAATTCGCGCGACAGAGGTCGAAGCTGGCCGGGACGATCCGCGGCTCGTACTTCGTCATCAAGGGCGAATACTGAACCCGCTGAGCATCGGATCCAACCGGTCGGCCCCGACCTGCCGGAGCCGACAGCTTGCCAAGAGCCTGACAACGCTGGGGCTCCGATCGGGTGGGGCCTCGCCGTGGCCTGCAAGCTCACAGAGACTGCCAGGACCGCTGGCCAGCAGGTGGCGGGCGAGCCTCAGACCTCCGGAAGCAGTCAGGTGCAAATAGGACAAGTTCACGCTGCCCCCGCTACCTGGTAGACGAGGGGCCGCCGATCGCCGAGCAGGCATGGAGAGGAGGCGTTGTTGAGCTCCTC
>JAJYWA010000178.1:2794-3149 GCA_021791755.1 Actinomycetes bacterium
GCACAAAGCCAGTCTACCCCAGTCAGGCCAGAATTGCACGCATTTCCGACCATCTTCTCTCGAAACAACTCCCTGGTCGATGGCTATGCGCATCCGCCACTTCTGGAGGTCTGAGCCTCCTATCGTCAAGAGTGTCAAAACCTGAGCGCTTCGCGCTGAGGGCGCTCCGACCGGGAGCGCCCTCGTGCGATCGGTCGTAGCCCCTGGTTGCCGAGTCCGAGGAGGTTGCCTGGGTCAGGCGCGCGGCGTGGAGGAGCCGCCGCGGCGAGTGACGACATCTGAGATGAAACCGGCGACGGTCCCGAGAGTCTCTTCTGGTGCCTCGAGGTGGGGCGCGTGCCCGCAGGCATCGATC